>NZ_JBSKHQ010000003.1:0-317647 GCF_057128665.1 Zestomonas ipomoeae | reverse complement strand
GGAGGTCATGCTTCTCTCGTCCTCATGGGGGGCTAATCATCCCCTAACGAGGTGTCCACGAGAATTAGACCAGGACACCGCAAGCAAAGAGAAAGTGACTCGCCCGGGAGGGCGAAACTAAAACCCTCATCGAAACACAGCAATCAGCCAGCGCACCAACCAAACGGCAGCAGCCTTAAGACTCAGTTGCCAGTCCGGTATCAACCCTTACCCCCGAAAAGTACGAAGAACCAATCTATATCACCATCTGGCCCGTCGCCCGGGCCGGCCCGGCCAGATCGCTCTCCCGGCTTGACGCCCGCTCCGCCCTACCGCAGTCTCCCCGCCATTCCGTAGCACGCGCAGGACGCCCATGCCGCACATTCTCATCGTCGAAGACGAAGCCGCCATCGCCGACACCCTGGTCTATGCCCTGCAGAGCGAGGGCTTCACCACCACCTGGCTGAGCCTGGCCGGCGCGGCGCTGGAGTTCCAGGAAAAGACCCCGGCGGATCTGCTGATCCTCGACGTCGGCCTGCCGGACATTAGCGGCTTCGAGGCCTGCAAGCGGCTGCGGCGCTTCTCCGAGGTGCCGGTGATCTTCCTCACCGCGCGCGATGCCGAGATCGATCGGGTGGTGGGGCTGGAAATCGGCGCCGACGACTACGTGGTCAAGCCCTTCAGCCCGCGTGAGGTCGCCGCGCGGGTCAAGGCCATTCTCAAGCGCATGGCCCCCCGCGAGGCCGCGCCGGCGCCGACCAACGGCCCGTTCCAGGTGGACCTCGAACGGTTCCAGATCCATTACCGGAACCACTTGCTGGCCCTGACCCGTCACGAATTCCGCCTGCTGCAGGCATTGCTCGGGCAGCCCAACCGGGTGTTTTCCCGCGAGCAGTTATTGGAGTCCGTCGGCGTGGCGCAGGACGCCGGCTACGAACGCAGCATCGACAGTCACATCAAGAGCCTGCGCGCCAAGCTGCGCCAGGTGGCCGCCGATGCCGAGCCGATCCAGACCCATCGCGGCCTCGGCTACAGCTACGCGCCGGAGAAGAGCTGATGCCGCTCGGCGTGCGCATCTTCCTGGCCTATTTCCTGTTCGTCGGGCTCACCGGCTATTTCATTCTCAGCACGGTGATGGACGAGATCCGTCCCGGCGTGCGCCAGTCCACCGAGGAAACCCTGGTGGATACCGCCAACCTACTGGCGGAAATCCTCCGCGACGACGTCAAGAACGGCAGCCTGGCCCAGAGCCGCCTGCCCGAGCTGTTGCGTGCCTACGGCCAGCGCCGGCCGCAGGCGGACATCTGGGGCGTGCAGAAGAAGCAGGTCAACCATCGCATCTACGTCACCGACGCCAGGGGCATCGTCCTGCTCGACTCCAGCGGCCAGGCCCTGGGCCGGGACTACTCGCGCTGGAACGACGTCTACCTGACCCTGAATGGCGAATACGGCGCCCGCTCCACCCGGGAGGATCCAAACGATCCGGAGTCCTCGGTGATGTACGTGGCGGCGCCGATCAAGGATGGCGACGCGATCATCGGCGTGGTCTCGGTGGCCAAGCCGAATCGTTCGCTGCAACCCTACATCGAGCGTTCCCAGCGGCGCCTGACCGGCTTCGGCCTGGGCCTGATCGCTCTCGGCCTGCTGGTGGGCGGCGCCCTGGCCTGGTGGCTGAGCCGCGCCCTGCGCCGCCTCACCGGCTATGCCCAGGCGGTCAGCGAGGGCCAGCGGGCGGAGCTGCCGAAACTGCGCGGCGGTGAACTCGCGCAACTGGCCGAGGCCATCGAGCGCATGCGCGTCGAACTGGAAGGCAAGGCCTACGTCGAGCGCTACGTGCACACCCTGACTCACGAGTTGAAGAGCCCGCTGGCGGCGATCCGCGGTGCCGCGGAACTGCTGGAGAGCGAAATGCCCGCCGAACAGCGGCAGCGCTTCGTAGCCAACATCACCGGCGAGAGCGCGCGCCTGCAGCAGCTGATCGAGCGTCTGCTCAACCTGGCCCAGGTGGAGCAGCGCCAGGGCCTGGAGGAGCGGGTGGCGGTGCCCTTGCAGCCCCTGGCAGAGGATCTGCTGCAAGCCCAGGCAGCGCGTATCCAGGCGTCCGGGGTGCACGTGGAGAATGCCATTCCCGCCGAGCTGGCAGCCCGCGGCGAGCGCTTCCTGCTGCGCCAGGCACTGGCCAACCTGCTGGACAACGCGCTGGACTTCACCGCCGCCGGCGGCCTGATTCGTGTGGACGCCGAGCGGCACGGGCAGTGGCTCGAGCTGCGCCTGTTCAACCAGGGCCAGGCCATTCCCGACTACGCACTGCCGCGCCTGACCGAGCGCTTCTACTCCCTGCCGCGCCCCGGCAGCGGCCGCAAGAGCACCGGCCTCGGCCTCAACTTCGTCCAGGAAGTGGCCACCCTGCACGGTGGCGAGCTGCGGGTGGAGAATACCGACGGCGGGGTGCGGGTGAGCCTGCGCCTGCCTTGGGCGGCATGACTGACTCAATCAGGCGAATGAATTCGCCCCTACATCGTCCCGTTGGGGTCTAGGGTTTATCGTCGCCGTGTAGGGGCGAATTTATTCGCCGAACGGTGGCTCAGCCCGTGCTTGCCCGTTCAAGCACCCAATGGCCCGCTGCGCGGCCTGGCGCAGCTGGAGCAGGGATTGCGCCGACTCGCGCTCGATCCGCCGGCGCAGCAGCAGGCGATCGAGCAGGCGCATGCCCAGCGTGTCGAAGCGGTACTCCAGGGTCCGCACGAAGCGGGTCGCGTCGGCCGCGGGCAGGCACCCGTAGGTGAGCAGCAGTTGCAGGCCACGGTCGCCGCGGGCGCGGGCCTGCCAGCGCTGGCCCGGCTGGTATTCGACGACCTCCCAGCCGAGATGACCGTCCCGCCCGCCGGCGCGGATGTCTTCCTCGAAATGGGCGCCGGCCGGCAGCGGGCCGCTCGCTCCCTCGACCCGCAGCGACGAGGGATGCCACTCCGGCCAACGCGTCGCCGAACTGGCATAGGCCAGCACCGGCTCGGCCGCGCCGGCGATCTCTACCTCGTGGCGCATTCGGGTCCATGGGGCCTCCCAGTACAGGGTGCCGTACAGCCAGTCCATCAGCGGGAAGACCAGGTTGAAGTTGTGTGTCTGCATCAGTTCGCGGCGGTGGTGCAGCTCGTGCAGGCGGCGCATCTGGCGGATCCATGGCAGCCGGGCCAGGGCATGGTCTTCCGGCAGATGTTCGCAGGCGTGGAAGAACTCGTAGCTCAGGTAGCCCAGCAGCAAGGTGCCGCAGAACAGCGCGGCGAGGTTGCCGTTCAGCTGCGCCAACAGCCACCAGGCGGGGAACAGGCCGAGGCTGAACAGCACGATCAGCCAGGCCGGAAAGAGGATCACCCGCCAGTCCCGTGCCTGCTCGTAGGGCATCTGCCCGGCGACGAAGAAACTGTGGTGGTCGCCGGTGTGGCGCTTGTAGAACAGCGCACCCAGGCGGTGCTTGTGGTGGCCGAAGTTCCTGTGGATGACGTACTCGCCCCAGTTGAAGAACAACAGCGCCGCCGGGACCGCCAGCCACTCCCAGGCCGACACCGGCGCCAGGCGGCTGCCGAAGAAAGCCAGGCAGAGCAGGCCGTAGAGCAGGACGAAGCCACCGTGCAGCCAGGGGTTGTAGCGCGGCGAGATGGCTGCCCGGTAGCGCGAGCGGAAGGCGTCTGCATCGTAGGCCATGATGGCTCCAGGTCATTCGGCTGGTTGACCGCAGTCTAGTGGCGGAATGATTATCCGGATAATGGATATTAGCGATGTGGATTATTCATGAGTCTGAATTTGCGCCGGATCGATCTTAACCTGCTGCTGGTCTTCGATGCCCTCATGCAGGAGCAGAACCTGTCGCGCGCCGCCCTGCGCCTGCACATGAGCCAGCCGGCGGTAAGCAATGCCCTGGCGCGGCTGCGCAAGCAACTGGACGGCCCGCTGTTCGTGCGTACTGCCCGCGGCATGCTGCCGACGCCGCAGGCCCAGGCGCTGTACGGGCCGGTGCGCCAGGCGCTGCACCTGCTGCAGGTCGGCCTGGGCGCGCAGGAGGCGTTCGACCTGCAGGCCGCGCATCACTTCCGCCTATCGATGAACGACTACGCCCAGGCCACACTGCTGCCGCTGCTGATGAGCCACCTGAAGACGCGGGCCCCGCTATCGGTGGCCAGCGACGAGGCGCAGGCGCTGCCCAGCCGCCTGGCCAGCGGCGAACTGGACCTGGCGATCGACTACCTGTACTTCGACGATGCGGCGCTGCGCTACCAACCGTTGATCGAGGAGCAACTGGTGGTGATTGGCCGCGCCGGACATCCCGCCTTCGACGCCGGGCTCGATCTGGCGGCCTACCAGGCGAGTCGGCACGTCTCGATACTGCCCCGCGCCGGACGCGGTTCGCCGTTGGAGATCGTGCTCGGCTCGGCCAAGGTGCGTCGCCAGGTCCAGCTGCACGTGCCGCACTATTTGAGCATCCCGCCGATCGTCGCCGGCAGCGACCTGCTCGGCACCGTGCCGCGCCGCCTGGCCGAGCATTTCGCACCGATCTATGCGTTGCGCATAGCGCCGCTGCCGGTGGCGATGCCGAACGTGCAGGTCAGCCTGATCTGGCACCAGCAGCAGGAGCCGTCACCCGGCCTGCGCTGGCTGCGCGAGCAGATCGGGCAGCTGCAAACGATGCTCGATGGGTTGCCTGAGCGAGCGCCGGGCGAATAAATTCGCCTGGCACTCCCCAATCCCACACAAACTCCACAGAGTCTCCACACAGCGCCCACCGGCCCTCCATCGGTACACGCCAAGCTCTCCCACACTCAACACAAGGAGAGCTCCATGAATCGCAACCTGTTGATCAAGCTCGGCGCGGTGGCCGTGCTGATCGTTCTGCTGATGGTTCCGCTGCTGCTGATCGACAACCTGGTAGACGAACGCCAGGGCCTGCGCGCCGGCGTGGTCGAGGGCATCGCCCGCAGCTCCAGCTATGCCCAGCAGCTCACCGGGCCGATCCTGGTGGTGCCGTTCCGCAAGACGCTGCGCGAGTGGAAGACCCACGAGAAGACCGGCCAGCGCTACCTGGACGAGCGCGAAGTGCGCAGCCAGCTGTACTTCCTGCCGGAGCGCTTCGTGCTCAACGGCGCGGTGAACACCGAGCTGCGCAATCGCGGCATCTACCAGGCGCGGCTGTACCACAGCGATAGTCGAATCAGCGGCCATTTCGAGCTGCCGGTCCACTACGGCATCAGCGAGAACCTCGACGACTACCGCTTCGAGCAGCCCTTCCTCGCGGTCGGCATCAGCGATATCCGCGGCATCAAGAACGACCTCAAGCTCGACCTCAATGGACAGACGCTGCCATTCGCCCCCGGCGCCGGCGATACCCTGCTCGACAGCGGCGTGCATGCTCCGCTGCCCGAGCTGAACGCGGCCGAGGCACAGACGTTGAACTTCGCCTTCGACCTCAAGCTGCAGGGCACCTCGCAGCTCAGCGTGACACCGGTGGGTCGCGAGAGCCGTGTCGAACTGAAAGCCGACTGGCCGCATCCGAGCTTCATCGGTGAATACCTGCCAAGCGAGCGGGAAATCACCGCCGACGGCTTCACCGCGAGCTGGCAGACCAGCTTCTTCGCCACCAACCTGGAAGAAATCCTGCGCGAATGCGCCTGGGGCGAGCGCTGCCACGAGTTTGGCCAGCGTACCTTCGGCGTCAGTTTCGTCGACCCGGTGGACCAGTACCTGAAGACCGACCGCGCGATCAAATACGCACTGCTATTCATCGCCCTGACCTTCGCCGGCTTCTTCCTCTTCGAAGTGCTCAAGCGCCTCTCCGTGCACCCGGTGCAATACGGTCTGGTCGGCCTGGCCCTGGCGCTGTTCTACCTGCTGCTGCTGTCGCTCTCCGAGCACCTGGACTTCACCGTCGCCTACGCCATTTCCGCCACGGGCTGCGTACTGCTGATCGGTACCTACGTCAGCAGCGTGCTGCGCAGCCTGGCGCGCGGCGCAGGCTTCGCCGCGGGGCTGGCAGCGCTCTACGGCATGCTCTACGGCCTGCTCAGCGCCGAGGACTACGCGCTGCTGATGGGCTCGTTGCTGGTGTTCGGCCTGCTCGCCACGGTGATGTTGCTGACCCGCAAGCTGGACTGGTACGGCCTGGACAAGGCCGCCCCGCAAAGTGCGTGAACCGGAGGACTTTGAGATGAGACTGTTGCTGCAATTTGCCGCCTGCTTCGCCCTCGGCCTGTTCGTCGCCCTGCTGATCCTCGTCGGCCTGATGTTCGCTGGCGAAATGGGCCTGATCAAAGACTGGCTGCTGACCGGCCAACCCATGGCCAGCCTGTTCCTGCACCTGCTGCCAGGCGACTTCTGGCTCTGGCTGACCGGCATCCGCGGCGCCGCGGACAACCCCTCGGTGCGCTCCTTCCTCGCCATGTGCATGGCCCTGGCCCAGGCCGGCCTGCTGCTGGCGCTGCCGTTGCACTATGGGTTGCGCCGGGAATGAGCGGGCATATCGGCTTGCGCGAGGATGCCCGTATGGGGCACTGCCTGGCGCTGCGGATCGCGGCGTTGTTTCCGCCGCAAAGCCTCACTTGCGGAGGGCGGGTGCAGCCCGCCAGGCCGCCGGAACGGCGGGTTGCCCCCGTCCTACGAATGCAGCCGCCGTTGACGGATGCTTAGCACGGTCGGTTGTGGCGGGGCGCGTAGCGACGAAGCCCAACGGCTTGCCGGGATGTCGCCTCCAAGGGGGAGCGCGTTGCGCTCCTCGTTGGGCTTCCTGCGCTCAACCGCAACCTACGGCTAGCGGGCCTGGGGCTGGACGAATACTGCGACCGTCAGCGGCGGTACCTGGAACTGGCCGGCTTCCACGCTTGCTTCGCGGTTGCGCGGGTCGCTGGACTGGCGCTGTAGCGGGTGCAGGCGGTAGCCGGGCTGGGCGCCGGGCAGGCTGATTGCTACGGGCGTGGCGTTGAAGATCACCGTCAACGCCTCGAACCGGGGGTCGAGGTCGGCGCCGGCGTGGCGGCTGTCGTCGAGGCTGAAGACGATGACGCCGGGCTGCTGGTCCGGGCCGGTGTTGTGGAAGCGCAGGCGTTTCTCGATTTCCTTGGCGCTGCCGAGCTGGAACAAGGGGCTGCCGGAGCGGATCTTCAGCAGTTCGAGGAACTGCCGTTTGGCCGCGAGGATGTCCGCCGGTGTCGGCCGTGCATCGGTATCGGCAATGACCTGGCGGATCAGCGGCCAGTTGGCGCCGTCCTTGTCCTCGCGCGGCAGGCCCTTGTTCCAGTTGTTGTCCTGGTAGCCGAAGTCCACTGCATTGAACCAGTCGCCGGAGTCGTAGCTGTCGCGTTCCATGGACTTCGAACGCAGGATGTCCGAGCCCATGTGGATGAACGGCACGCCCTGGCTGAACAGTGGCACGGCCAGGCCGAGCAATTGCAGGCGCGTCCGCTCGGCGCTGCTCAGGGTGCCGGCCAGCTTGTACTGGTTGTTGTCCCAGAGGGTCTGGTTGTCGTGCTTGGAAACGTAGTTGATGGTCTCCTGCGGGTCGAGGGTGTAGCCGGCCGGCTGGCCGTTGTAGTCCACCTCGGCGCCGCTGCGCAGGCTGCCGTCGGCGCTTTCGAAGCGGTAGTCGCGCAGGCCACCGGCGATACCGACGCGGATCAGGTCGGCCGCTTTCAGCGCCTTGGCGCGTTCTTCGAGTCCGCCGCTGTTCAGCTCGTTGGGCAGCACCTGGAGGCCGTTGGCGAAGCCCTGGTTGCGGCGCAGATCGTCGCCGCCGTCGAACGGCCCGCCGCCGCGCACGGCATCGCGCTGGCGGTCGTTGAAGGTGCCAATGCCGCTGCCGGCCATGTTCAGCTGGGTGGCATTGACGCCGCGGGCGCCGTTGGCCACTTCGCCGAAATTCCAGCCTTCGCCGTAGAAATAAGTGTGCGGGTCGACCTTGCGCACCGCGCGGTAGGCGTTGAGCAGGTTGGTACGCATATGGTGTCCCATCAGGTCGAAGCGGAAGCCGCCGATCTTGTAGTCGCGGGCCCAGACCCGCAGTGAGTCGACCATCAGCTTTTCCATCATGGCGTGCTCGGAGGCGGTGTTGTCGCAGCAGGTGGAGCGCTCCACCGCGCCGCTCACCGGGTCGCGGCGGTGGTAGTAGCCGGGCACCAGCTTGTCGAGCACCGATTGCTCGCCCAAGCCCGAGGCGTGGGTGTGGTTGTAGACCACGTCCATCACCGTGGTCAGGCCCATGCGCGCCAGGGCCTGGACCATAGCGCGAAATTCGCGGATGCGCTGCACGCCCTCGGCGTCGCGGGCGTAGCTGCCTTCCGGCACGGTGTAGTGGAAGGGGTCGTAGCCCCAGTTGAAGGCGTCCAGCGTGCGCAGATCGGCATACAGCGCCTGGGCCTCGCTACCGGCCGGATCGAAGCTTTGCAGCACCTGGCGAATGGTCGCCGCGCCGCAATGCTCGGCCCAGTGCTGGCGGGCCGCCGCCGACAGTTCGCAGAGCCTGGCGAACGGGTCGTCCAGCTCGACGCGCCGCTGTGGGTCTTCATCGACCGTGGCGAGGTCGAACGCCGGCAGCAGTTGCACGTCGGTCAGCCCGGCCCGGCGCAGGTCGCGCAGGTGCTGCACACCCTGGCTGTCAGGCCGGGTGAAAGCCAGGTATTTGCCGCGCAGTTCGGTGGGCAGTTGCTGGTCGCTGGCGCTGAAGTCGCGCACGTGGGTTTCGTAGATCACCCGTGCTTCCGGCGTGGCCGCGCGCGGCGGCGCGAGGTTGTCCCAGCCGGCGGGCTTGAGGTCCGCTGCGTCCAGGTCGACCACCTGGGCGTACTGGCTGTTGCGCGACAGGCTGAGGGCATAGGGGTCGGTGGTGAGGGTGGTTTCCAGGCGACCGCTGAGCGGGTGGTAGACGGTCACTTCGTATTGGTAGTACTGGCGATCCAGGCGCTTCGGGCCGTCGTAGGTCCAGACCCCGTGGCGTTCACGCATTGGTACCGGGAAACCGGGCAGGGGCCGCTTGTGCCGGTCGAACACGTGCAGGCGAACAGCCTGTGCGGTGGGGGCCCACAGGCGGAAGCGGACTCGATTGGCGTCGACCAGGGCACCGAGCTTGCCGCGATAGGCATACAGGGCATCGAGCACGCCGGGCGTCTGTACCTGGGTGGCGGCGACGAGCCTGTCGTCGGTGTCGTAGGCGAGTAGCAGCAACTGGCTCTTCAGTGCGGCGCGCAGGCCTTCTGCGGTGGGCGCCAGGCGATAGGCCGGCTGCTCGGCCAGGTGCGGGAAGCGGGACTTGAGCGCACCGCTGAGGCTGCCGGGCTGCAGGGCGATGGCCTGGCCGCCGCTGACGCTGCGGCTCTCCCCATCGATGTGGATGTCGGCCTGCTGCGAATAGCGCAGTTCGAGCCGTGCGGCATCGCTGCCGCCGTGCAGCACCAGGGTCTGCGGGTCGAGCCAGTGGGCGCGGGCGCCGTCGATGGCCAACGGCGCCGCGCCAATCGGCGTGGCGGACAACTGTGCGCTGCCGCTGAGGCTGAAGACTCGTCGTCCCTGTTGGTCCAGTCGCCAGGTCAGGTCGCCACCACCCAGGTCCTTCTCGTCGCCCTTGTGCATGATCAGGTTCAGGCACCTGGCATCGGCGCTCAGCGGAATGCGGTACCAGGCGCCATGTTCGGTGTCGATGCCGGCCGCCGGCAGCGGTTGGTCCCAAGTGGTGCCGTCGCGCACGCCGGTGCACTTGGGCGTATTCCACAGGTGCAGGCCCCAGCCGAAATAGGCGTTGTCCGGCCGCTGGTAGTAGAGCAGGGCCTCGTCGGGGCCGGGTTCGAGCAGGTCGGCGGCGGCCGGGTTGGCCAGCGCCGAGCTGGCGAGCAAGAGAAGCAGCAGATGCCGCGGCAATCGCAGAGTGTGCATGGTTGGGTTCCCGAGGTTGTTTTTGTTGTTGGCACCACCGGGGCGATACTGCGCAAGCGCCGGCGGCGCTACATCCTCTGCGCGCCGTATTCGGCGGGGCGTAGCCGGGGGAAGTAGTGGCGTTGTGCCCTGGTCGTGGGGCGCCGGCGCTCTCCGCCGGTAGAATGCCGGCCTCGTATGATTGCCGTCAGTTCAGGGAGAGCAGGGATGAAACGGGTAGTTCAGCTGGGGGCGGCCTTTGCCCTGGCCTGGTTGGGCCAGGCCAACGCCGCGGATTGCCGGGATGGCCTGCCGCATCTGTTGAAAAATGCCTACGGCGAGACGGCCATCGCCTCGCAGGACGTGATCTGCAAGATCTGGCCGGCACATCCCGCGCTGACGCTGGTCGCCGTGCGGCTGGAGCGCAGTGCCGATGAGGGCGCGGGCGCGGGCGAGGCGGATCTGGAGGTGCTGGTGGCCGACTCGCGGACCGGGCGCATCGAGGCGCGCCGCCTCGAGCCCCACCTGCTCGACTGGGACGCGATCTACGTCGATGGCATGCAGTTCGACACGGCGCCTTATCGCCTGCGCGACCGGCAGCTCGCCTTCGGTCTGCGCATCCATCGACGAGGCAGTTCCAGGGCCAATCCTTTCTATGAAACGGGCTTGCGGCTGTATCTGCTGGACGGCGAGCGGTTGCAAGTGCCCCTGGCCAACCTGGAGGTGGCCAGCTCACACGGCGAGTGGGATACCACCTGCACCGGGGAGTTCAACGACAGCACCATGACCCTGGCCGTCACTGAAAAGCGCGGGCGCGATGGCTTCTTCGATCTGCTGGTCACCGAGCGCGCCCTGTATTCGCGCAGCGAGGTCCGTGGCGAGGACTGCCAGAACGTCGAGGAGCGCAGCGAACGCAAGCGCTATCGGCTCCGCTACGACGGCGAGCGCTATGCCGTGCCCGCGCAGCTGAAGACACTGCAGTGACTCAGGACGGCGCGGTCGCTCGCATCGACGGCCGTTGGCCGATCTCCGCATACCACGCGGCCAGCTTCGGGTAGTGCTGGCGCCAGCCCAGCTCCGGCTGGCGGAAATCCAGATATCCCAGGGCGCAGGCCACGCCGATGGCGGCGACGTCGAAATGGCAGGCGAGTTCGGCGATGGCCTCGTTCTCGAACTGCGCCAGGGCGCGCTCGATCTTGCCCCGTTGCGCCTCCAACCAGTCGTCCCAGCGTTTTTCCTCCGGGCGCAAGAAGGTTTCGTAGCGCATCAGCACCGCGGCATCCAGCACGGCGTCGGCCAGCGAGGCCAGGGTCAGGCGCCGCCAGCGCGCCGCGCCGTCGCGCGGGATCAGCGGTTCGCCGACATGCTGGTGGTCGAGGTAGTCGAAGATCACCCGGCTGTCGTGTAGCACGCTGCCGTCGGCCAGGCGCAGCGCGGGTATCTTGCCCGCCGGGTTGCCGGCGTTGACCTCGGCGCTGGGCCCGGTCGGGCTCAGTACCACGTTCTGCAGGGCAACGCGGTCGACCTGGCCGGTCTCGTGCAACAACACCATGACCTTGCGCACGAAGGGCGAGGCGGGGGCGTGGAACAGGGTCATGCTTGCAATGGCCATGGCGGCTCCTCAGTAACGGATCACCACCAGCCTATCAGTCCCCGACTCCGCGCCCCAGACTTCACCCGAGCGCCCTGCCAGTTGCCGCACATTGGCGTTGTCGCGATCGCTGGGGAAGCTCTCGAAGCGCTGCGCCGCCGGATCGAAACGCAGGATGGCGTTGGCGGAGAAGTCGCTCAGCCAGACCTGGTCCTGCTCGTCGACATAGACCGCATAGGTGCGCGGATCGTCGCCCGGCAGCTTCCAGCTTTGCCAGATGGCCAGGTCCGGGTTGTAGCGGCCGAGCTGGCCACTGTTCCATTCACTGAACCACAGTGCGCCTCGCGAATCGCTCCAGATGCGTCGCGCGCCCTGGTCGGGGGTAGGGGGGCGGAATACATGCGCGTCGCCGGTCTGTGGGTCGATCCTGGCGATGTGGCTGCCGGCCAGGGAGGCGTACCAGAGGCTGCCGTCCGGGGCGACAGTGATGCCGTAGGGGCCGCGGCCCTGTGGAGCCCGCCAGACCGTCATGTTCGGATTCGGCGGATCGAAGCGGCCATAGAAGCCGTTCTGCCCGGTAAACCACAGGCGGCCCTGGTGGTCGAACACCGCGGTGTTCAGGTTGGCGTTGGTGGCATACACCGGCAGCAGGAAGCGCTGGACCTCCAGCGTCTCGGCATCTACCCGCACGATGGCGTTGAGGCCGCTGTCGGTGATCCAGGCGTCGCCGTGCGGGCCGACGATCACGCCGTGGGGAGCCGAATCTTCGCCCAGGGGGATCAATTCGCTATGGCCGGTGGCGGGGTCGAGGCGGCCCAGGGCGCCCTGGTGCTGGGCGGTGTACCAGACCCTGCCATCGGCGGCGGGCGCCACGTCGTGGGGGTGTGCGCCGTCGGGTACCGGGTAGTACTGCACGCTCGCCGCCTCGGCGGTGCCGGCCAGCAGCAGAATCAGGCAGAGAAAGAACAGTCTTGGCATGGCTGAGCCTCTCGTGGGGGAACACAGCTATGGACTGCCGACGGCGCCCAAGGTTACGGCGAGACCGGTATTCGACCATGGTCGCAGGCGGCGCCGGCAACTTCCCCTGCGGCTGAAAGCCAGTATTCACGGGGGTTGTGGCGGTGCTGGCCAAGCCTCACTCGACCAAAGTCTCACTGGCGGCTGGCCAGCAGGCTGCTAAGTTTCGACTGGCCATAACAACAATATTTGGAGGACCCATGTCCGCTTCCAAGCAAGAGGCCGCCACGGCCTACTGGAAAGAAAACCTGCGGTGGATGTTGATACTGCTGGCGATCTGGTTCGTCGTTTCGTTCGGTTTCGGCGTCCTGCTGGTCGACCAACTCAACACCATCCAGTTCTTCGGCTTCCCCCTCGGTTTCTGGTTCGCCCAGCAGGGGGCCATCTATGTATTTGTGCTCGAGATTTTCTTCTATGTCTGGAAGATGAATCAGCTCGACCGCAAGTACGACGTACACGAAGAGTGAGGGGCGGCGAGTCATGGATACGCAAACTCTGATCTACCTGATCGTCGGCGCGACCTTCGCCCTGTACATCGGCATCGCCATCTGGACCCGTGCCGGTTCCACCAGCGAATACTACGTAGCCAGCAAGGGCGTGCACCCGGTGCTCAACGGCATGGCCACCGGCGCCGACTGGATGTCCGCCGCCTCCTTCATTTCCATGGCCGGCATCATCGCCTTCGCCGGCTATGACGGCTCGGTCTACCTGATGGGCTGGACCGGCGGCTACGTGCTGCTGGCCATGTGCCTGGCGCCCTACCTGCGCAAGTTCGGCAAGTTCACCGTGCCCGAGTTCGTCGGTACCCGCTACTACTCGCAAACGGCGCGCGTGGTCGCGGTGATCTGCGTGATCTTCATCTCCTTCACCTACGTGGCCGGACAGATGCGCGGCGTCGGCATCGTCTTCTCCCGCTACCTGGAAGTGGACATCAACACCGGCGTGCTGATCGGCATGGCCATCGTGTTCTTCTACTCCGTGCTCGGCGGCATGAAGGGCATCACCTATACCCAGGTGGCGCAATACTGCGTGATGATCTTCGCCTACATGGTGCCGGCGATCTTCATCTCCATGCTGATCACCGGTAACCCGATCCCGCAGCTGGGCTTCGGTAGCGACGTGACCGGCACCGACACCTCCGTGCTGGAGCGTCTCAACGGCCTGGGTGCGGAACTCGGCTTCAGCGCCTATACCGACGGCACCAAGTCGACCCACGATGTGTTCTTCATCACCATGGCGCTGATGGTCGGCACCGCCGGCCTGCCCCATGTGATCGTGCGCTTCTTCACCACCCCGACCGTGCGTGATGCGCGCAAGTCCGCCGGTTACGCGCTGCTGTTCATCGCCATCCTCTACACCACTGCCCCGGCGGTTGCCGCGTTCGCCCGCACCAACCTGCTGAACAGCGTGCCCAACGTGGCCTACGAGCAGGCGCCGGGCTGGCTGAAGACCTGGGAAAACGCCGGCCTGATCGCCTGGCAGGACAAGAACAACGACGGCGTGATTCAGTATGGCCCGGGCGCCCCGTTCGCCGGCGCACCGACCTTCACCGGCGAGCGCGGCGCCGCCGGCCAGCGCCTGGTCAGCAACGAGCCGACTCCGGCGGCCACCGAGCTGTATGTCGACCGCGACATCATGGTGCTGGCCAACCCGGAAATCGCCAACCTGCCGGGCTGGGTGATCGCCCTGATTGCCGCCGGTGGCCTGGCCGCCGCGCTGTCCACCGCTGCCGGCCTGCTGCTGGTGATCTCCACGTCGATCTCCCATGACCTGCTCAAGAGCAACATCAAACCGAACATCAGCGAGAAGGGCGAGCTGCTGGCCGCACGCATCGCGGCGGGCGTGGCGGTGATCGTCGCCGGCCTGTTCGGTATCTACCCGCCGGCGTTCGTGGCGCAGGTGGTGGCCTTCGCCTTCGGCCTGGCGGCGGCGTCGTTCTTCCCGGTCATCGTCATGGGGATCTTCTCCAAGCGCATGAACAAGGAAGGGGCGATCGCCGGCATGGTGGTGGGCCTGGCCTTCACCTTCAGCTACATCGTCTACTACAAGTTCATCAACCCGACCGCCGGGCCGAACGAGTGGTGGTTCGGCATCTCCCCCGAGGGCATCGGTACCCTGGGCATGATCTTCAACTTCATCGCTGCCGTGGTGGTGGCCAAGCTGACCTCCGCGCCGCCGGAGAGCATCCAGCACCTGATCGAGGACATTCGCGTGCCGCGCGGCGCCGGTGCCGCCCTGGACCACTGAGGCGCGGACCTTGTAGAGCAAACCAACGCCCCGGAAACGGGGCGTTGGCGTTTTCGTGTGCTGGGTTCTTGGCATGGTCGCGGGAGGAGTGCCTGAGACCGGCTGGCAATTCGGTTTCGGCAGTAGAGCTCGGTAGCTCATGAGGCTGCTCTGGCGCAGTGGGAGGTAGGTTGGCGTTGAACGTAGCGGGGCGCCTAGCGCCGCGGATAGGTCTGTCCTGGCACGCCTGCTGTTGGGCTTCGTCGCTCCGCTCCTCAACCACAACCTACGCCACCTGCCCACGCCCCCGCCGCCTTGCCAGCCCGGCATCAAGGCTGTTCCCCCCGAAAAGGCGATTAGCCCAAATTGTTCTGTCTGTGACCGAGCCAGCACTCGGGTGTATCGAGGCCGATAGGTGACCCCTCTATACTGGCCCATCGCCTTTAGTCGGGCTCGCTGTGCCGAGTACCAACGTGCCAGCGTCTCTGCCTCTGAAGCGCCGGGCGTGGCCGGGCGATGCCTCTATCCATACGGGAAGTCAGAGCATGCAATGGATTTTCATGCTGGTGGGTCTGGTGTCGGGTGCGCTGATCGGCGAGTCGGTCAGCGCGGCCCTGCTGGGCGGTTTGCTGGGGTTGGGCCTGGGACAGGCGATCCGTCTGCATTTCCTGGCGCAAGAGAACGCCAGTCTGCGCGAGGAGCTGAAGGCGTTCGCCAAGCGCTTCGAGATCGGCACCACCGCCATCCATGAGCGGCTGGTCAAGGTCGAGCAAGGCCTGGCCCCGGCCGCCGAAGCCCCGGCCGCCGCTGCCGCCCAGGCGCCGGAAGCCGCGCCAGACGCCACTCCTGAGGTTACCCCAGAGCCTGAGCCCGAGCTGAGCTGGGAGCTGCCCGAGCCGCTGCCGGCCAGCGCTGCGCCGCGGGAGCCGGTCGTCGCCACGCCCGCTGCTCAGGAGCCGCGCGCCGAAGCGCCGGCGCCCGTCCGCGAGCCGCTGCGCGCGCCGAAGCCCCCGCAACAGCCCCGTGAGCCATCGCCCATCGAGCGTGCCATCGATGCCGCCCAGGCCTGGCTGTTCGGCGGAAACACGGTGCTGCGCATTGGCGTCGTGCTGCTGTTCCTCGGTCTGGCCTTCCTGTTGCGCTACGCCACCGAAGGCATGGTGGTGCCGGTGGAGGTGCGCTACGCCGGGGTTGCCGCCAGCGCCGTGGCGCTGCTCGCCCTCGGCTGGTGGCTGCGCCTGCGCAATCCCGCCTATGGCCTGATGTTGCAGGGTGCAGGCATCGCCGTGCTGTACCTGACCACCTTTGCCGCCATGCGCCTGCACCCATTGCTGGATGCCAAGGCGGCGCTCGGCCTGCTGGTGCTGGTGACGCTGTTCTCGGCGGTCCTGGCGGTGACGCAGAATGCCATGGGACTGGCAGTGGCCGCCGCCCTCGGTGGCTTCGCCGCGCCGATCCTGACCTCCACCGGCAGCGGCAACCATGTGGCGCTGTTCTCCTATTTCATTCTGCTCAATGCCGGCATCCTGGCCATCGCCTGGTTCAAGGCCTGGCGGTTGCTGAACCTGGTCGGTTTCCTCGGCACCTTCGGCATCGGCTTCGCCTGGGGCCTGCGCTCTTACAAGCCGGAGCTGCTGTGGAGCACCGAGCCGTTCCTGATCCTGTTCTTCCTGATGTATGTGGCCATCGGCCTGTTATTCGCCCGCCGCAAGCTGCGCGAAGCGACGGACGCCCCGGCGGAGCGCGCCGAACTGCTGCGCTGGTCGGCGCGCCAGGGTGACTATCTCGACGGCACCGTGTTGTTCGGCCCACCGCTGGTTGGCTTCGGCCTGCAGTTCGCCATCGTCCAGCACATCGAATTCGCCACCGCCTTCAGTGCCCTGGCCCTCGGGCTGTTCTACCTGGTGCTGGCCCGCGTGCTGGCCGGCCGCACCGCCGGGCGCGCGCTGCTGCTGGTGGAAACCTGCCTGGCGCTCGGCGTGGTCTTCGGCAGCCTGGCCATTCCACTGGGGCTGGACGCCACCTGGACCTCTGCGGCCTGGGCGGTGGAGGGCGCCGGCATCTACTGGCTGGGACTGCACCAGCGCCGCGGCCTGGCGCGCATGTTCGCCCTGCTGCTGCAGTTCGGTGCGGCGCTGGCGTTTCTCTCGGAGCTGCATGGCGCCCAGGACAGCCTGCTCGCCGGCCCGGTGCTCGGCGCGCTGATGCTCGGCGTGGCGCTGCTGTTCAGCTTCTGGCAGCTGCAGCGGGCCGAGGAGGGCGCGGCCTACGCCTGGGAGGCGCGTATCCAGCCGCTGCTGGCCTGTGTCGGGCTCGGCTTTCTGTACCTGATGGCGCCGCTGCTGTTCGCCGCCGAAGCCACCGCCATCGCCTGGGCGCTGGCGGGCTTGGCCACGCTGTTCGCCGGCCTGCGCCTGCAATCGCGCGCCTTCCTGTTCAGTGCCTTCGCCGTGCAACTGCTCGGCGGGGCGATCTTCCTATTGCAACTGGAAGGCGCTTCCGGAGTCGCCGGCGGGGTGTTCAGTGCCGGCTGGCGCGGGTTGATCACCGCCTCGCTGATCGGTCTGGCGTTGATCGGCGGCATGCTGGTGGCGGCGCGCGACGACATGGTACGCCGCGATGCGCGGCTGCTGCGGGCCCTGTCGCTGGTGCTGCTGGTCGGCCTGGTATTCATCAACCTGGCGGTGCTGTTCGTGCTGCCATGGCACAGCGCGGCGGCGGTATGGGGTGGCAGCGGGCTGCTGATCATCTGGCTCAGTCTGCACCTGCAGCAGCGCGCCAGTTTCTTCTTCGGCCTGCTGTTGCAGGGCGTCGGCGGCGTCGCCTTCCTGGCAGCCAGCCCGCTGCTGGTCGGCTCGCTGAGCGCCGAGGGCCTGCGTCCGCTGGCCCATGCCGGGTTCTGGACGCCGGCGGTGCTGGCGATTGCCGCGCAGATCGGCGCCTGGCGCCTGCGTCAGGTGGCCAGCCGTGCACAGGCCGGCGCACTCGATGACCTGAGCCTGGATCGCTTGTCGCAGTTGCTGCTGGCGTGGGGCGCCGGTTGGTGGTGCCTGGCGCTGGTCAGCGAGGTGCTGCGCTTCGTCTCCCCGGCGCTGCAGGCGGCCATGCTGCTGAAGCTCGCCGCCGCCAGCGTGGCGCTCTGGACGCTAATCGCCGTGCGTTTCCAATGGCGCTCGCTGGCCTTGCTCTGCACGCTACTGGTGCCAGCCGGCGCGGTCGTGCTGCTGCATGCCTGGCAGCCGGAGTACCACCCGGCGGCGAACTTCGGCTGGCTCGGCTGGAGTGCGCTGTTCGCCGTCCACCTGCTGGCGCTGCGGCGGCTTGCCGGGTTGCTGCCGGCCGGGCCGCTGAGCGCCGCCCACGTGCTTGGCTGCTGGCTGATCATCGGCGTCCTGTCGCTGGAGCTGCGCTACCTGTTCTACGCGCTGTCCGAGCATTACAACGCCTGGCGCTGGCTGGGCTGGGCGCTGTTGCCCAGCGCCTACCTGCTGCTGATGGCCGCACCGCGCCAGTGGCCATGGCCGGTGGCAGCCCATGAGCGCGAGTACCGCGTGTTGGCGGCGCTCCCGCTGGCACTGCTGATGCTCGGCTGGTTCTGGCTGGCGAACATCGCCAGCGACGGCAGCGCCGATCCGCTACCTTATCTGCCGCTGCTCAATCCGCTGGAACTGGGCATGCTGGCCGCCCTGCTCGGCATCTGCCTGTGGCTGAGCGCGCAGCTGCCGCAGCTGCCGCAGCTGCCGCAGCTGGGCGGCATCAGTCGTGCTCAATGGCTGCCGCAGGTGATCGCCGGCGCCTCGTTGTTCGCCCTGCTGACCGCCATGGTGTTCCGCAGCGCTCATCATTGGGGCGGAGTGCCCTATCGGCTGGATGCGCAACTCGACTCGATGCTGGTGCAGGCCGGGCTGTCCATCGTCTGGACGCTGATCGCCCTGCCGCTGATGATCGTCGGCCACTTGCGGGTGCGCCGCGAACTGTGGCTGATCGGCGCGGTGCTGATCGGCGTGGTGGTGGCCAAGCTGTTCTTCGTCGAACTGGGCAACCGCGGTGGGCTGGAACGCATCATTTCCTTCATCGGCGTCGGCGTGCTGCTGCTGGTCGTCGGCTATTTCGCGCCGCTGCCACCACGGCAGGCGGCGCCTGAAACGGAGCAGGCACAAGCATGAGTGGTTTTCGTCGTATCGGCCTGGCGCTGTGCGCCGGAGTCTTCGCCTGGTCCGCCATGGCCGCATCGGAGCACCCCGACGACTACGCCGTGCGGGTGCCGCTGAGCCTCAGCGGCGAAGGGCCCTGGTATCGCCTGGAGCTGCCGATGGCCCTGCATCTGGCCGCGCGTCATGCCGATCTGCGCGACCTGCGGGTCTTCAATGCCGAGGGTGAACCACTGGCCTACGCGCTGACCCTGGGCAGTGCAAGGCAGAGCGAAACCCATCAGGAGACCCCGGTGAAGTGGTTCCCGCTCTACAGCGAGGCGAGCGCCGGCGACAGCGCGCCACGGATACGCGTGCAGCGCAGCACCGCCGGGACCCTGGTGGAGGTGGAACCGGAGGGCGAGCGAGCCGAGGCCGACGAATTGCGCGGCTGGCTGCTCGACGCCAGCAGCATCGAGGCGCCGCTGCAGCGGCTGAGCCTCGACTGGAGCGCCGAGCGCGACGGCTTCCAGCGCTTTTCCATCGAAGCCAGCGACGATCTGCAGCACTGGCGCAGCTGGGGCAGCGGGCAGATCGCCCGGCTGTCCTTCGCCGACGAGCAGATCGACCAGCGTGAAATCGGCCTGCCGGGCGAGCAGGCGCGTTACCTGCGGCTGCTCTGGGACAGCCCGCGCCAGGCCCCGGCGCTGACCGCCGCGCGCCTGACCAGCAGCACCCGCGACAGCATCCCGGCGCCCATGGCCTGGTCGGCGCCACTGCCGCCCAATGACATCAAGGACGGCGCCTACAGCTGGGCGTTGCCGCTGGCCCTGCCGCTGGAGCGTTTGCATGTCGAATTGCCGCAGGCCAACACCCTGGCGCCAGTGCTCGTATCCGGCCGCCGCGACGGCAAGGTGCAATGGCAGACCCTGGCGCGCGGGTTGCTCTATCGCCTGCCGCAGAACGGCGAGGAAGTGCGTCACGAAGAGATCGATCTGTACGGTAGCCGGGTGCAGCACCTGCGCTTGCAGGTCGACGAGCGTGGCGGCGGCCTGGGTGGCAAGGCGCCGTTGCTGCGTGTCGGCCTGCGGGCGACCCAAGTGGTATTCCTCGCCCGAGGCACGCCGCCCTACGTGCTGGCCCTGGGCAAAGCCGGTGGCCAACCTGCGCAACTGCCACTGACCACCTTGATTCCCGGCTATGACGACGAGCGGCTGGCCGAACTCGGCATCGCCAGCGCATCCAGCGAGGTGGAGCCGCAGCGCGTCAGCGAGGTCGCCATCGAGCAGGCGCAGGCCTTCGATTGGCAGAAGGCCGCGCTCTGGGCGGTGCTGCTGCTCGGCGTCGGCCTGCTGGCGCTGATGGCGTTCAGCCTGTTGCGTGCGCCGCGGCCGAAGGACTAGCCGCGGCGTGGCGCTGAACTCGGCGGGTGGGCTTCCTGTCTGACTGAAGCATTGCCCGCCGACTCAAGGTAAACTGCGCGGGTTTTTCCCCGTCCCCTCCGGAGCTTCTTCAATGTCCCGCGTTACCCTCAGCCGCTACCTGATCGAGCAGACCCGCAGCCACAACACCCCGGCCGATCTGCGCTTCCTCATCGAGGTGGTGGCGCGTGCCTGCAAGGAGATCAGCCACGCCGTGTCCAAGGGCGCGTTGGGCGGCGTGCTCGGCAGCATGGGCACCGAGAACGTGCAGGGCGAGGTGCAGAAGAAGCTCGACGTGCTGTCCAACGAGATCCTGCTGGAGGCCAACGAGTGGGGCGGCCACCTGGCCGGCATGGCCTCGGAAGAAATGGACAACGCTTACCAGATTCCCGGCAAGTACCCGAAAGGTGCCTACCTGCTGGTATTCGACCCGCTGGACGGCTCCAGCAACATCGACGTCAACGTCTCGGTCGGCACCATCTTCTCGGTGCTGCGTTGCCCAGGCGAATGCTTCACCCAGAACGATGCCCTTGGCGAGGAAGCCTTCCTCCAGCCGGGCACCCAGCAGGTGGCCGCCGGCTACGCCATCTACGGCCCGCAGACCATGCTCATGCTGACCCTCGGCGACGGCGTCAAGGGCTTCACCCTGGATCGCGAGCTGGGCAGCTTCGTACTCACCCACGACAACATCCGCGTGCCGGAAAGCACCGCCGAGTTCGCCATCAACATGTCCAACCAGCGCCACTGGGAGCCGCCGGTGCAGCGCTACGTGGGCGAGCTGCTGGCCGGCGAGACCGGCGAACTGGGCAAGAACTACAACATGCGCTGGATCGCCTCGATGGTCGCCGACGTGCACCGCATCCTCACCCGCGGCGGCATCTTCATGTATCCGCGCGATGCCCGCGAGCCAAGCAAGCCCGGCAAGCTGCGGCTGATGTACGAAGCCAACCCGATGTCGATGATCATCGAGCAGGCCGGCGGCGCCTCCACCGACGGCCACCAGCGCATCCTCGACATCAAGCCGGACTCGCTGCACCAGCGCGTCGCGGTTTTCCTCGGCTCCAGGGAAGAAGTCGAGCGCGTCACCGCCTACCACCGCGAGCACCAGGGCTGAGCATGCCCTGGCAGGAGCTGCTCGACTGGTGGTTCGGCGCGCAGCCGGACGCCCAGCGGATCGCCGCGGAAAAGGGCGGCCTCTGGTTTGGCTATCGCGATAGCCAGGACGCCGAGGCCCGCGAGCGCTTCGGCGAAAGAGTCGGGCAGGCGCTGGCTGGCGGGCTCGAGGCATGGAAGGCCAGCCCGCAGGGCTGGCTGGCGCTGATCCTGCTGCTCGACCAATTGCCGCGCATGATCCACCGTGGCAGCCCGCAGGCCTTCGCCGGCGATGCCCGTGCCCGCGCGTTGGCCGAGCAGGGGCTGGTGCAAGGCTGGGAGCGGCAACTGCGGCCGATCGAGCGGGTGTTCGTTTATCTGCCGCTGGAGCACGCCGAGGACCTCGCCGGCCAGGACCTGGCGGTGCAGTGCTTCACCGCCCTGCGCGATGAAGTGCCCGAGGTGGACCGCGAGTTGTTCGCCGACTACCTGGACTACGCCGAGCGCCACCGCGCGGTGATCCGGCGCTTCGGCCGCTTTCCCCATCGCAATGCCGTGCTTGGCAGACCCTCCACCGAGGCCGAGCAGACCTTTCTGCAGCAGCCGGGCTCGCGCTTCTGAGCGCTCGCCCCGCGCCCTTGTGCTTTGATTTCCGCTACGATCAACCCACCTGGCTGCCCGCTGGATCGGGGCCGGCCGTTCATTCTTCGAGGAATCCCCGCATGTCCCTGCGTTCCATTGCCGTGTTGTCGTTCTGTCTGCTGTTGGTCGCTTGCAGCAAGGTCACCCAGGAGAACTATTCCAAGCTCAAGGCCGGCATGACCAAGGCCGAGGTGGAAAGCCTGCTGGGCAAGCCCACCGAGTGTGCCGGTGCGCTGGGCATGACCAGTTGCACCTGGGGCGACGAAAAGAGCGTGATCAGTGTGCAGTTCGCCGGCGAAAAGGTTCTGATGTTCTCTGGCCAGGGGCTGAAATGAACTGAGGAGGAACCATGCGCCATGTGGTCTTGCTGTGGTCGCTGCTCGCGCTGACTGCCTGCGCGGGTTCGGCGACGGTCGACAACCCGCCGCAAACCGCTGGCGAGGTGAACCTGGAGCGTTACCTGGGTACCTGGTACGAGCTGGCGCGCTTGCCGATGTTCTTCCAGCGCGATTGCGCGCAGTCCGAGGCGCACTACCGCGTGCTGGCCGATGGCCGCCTGGGCGTGACCAACCGCTGCCGCACCCTTGCGGGCGACTGGCAGGAAGCCAACGGCTATGCGGTACCGCAGGTCGAGGGCCGCACCGACCGCCTGTGGGTGCGTTTCGACAACTGGTTCAGCCGGTTGATTCCCGGTCTGACCAAGGGCGCCTACTGGGTCCTGTACCTCGACCCGGATTACCGCACCGCGCTGGTCGGCAGCCCCAACCGTGAATATCTCTGGTTGCTGGCCCGCGAGCCGGTGGTGTCGGCGAAGACCCGCCAGCGTCTGCTCGATGAGGCGAAGGCGCGCGGCTATGCCACCGACGCGCTGATCTGGCGGGTTGCGGACCAGCGCATCGGCAGCGGCTGAGCCTATTCCCAGGTCAGCCGCGCCAGCCGCCACTCGCCGTTGTCCAGCCACCACTCCAGCTGCACGCTGTAGTGCCGGGCGCTGTCGGGTATCAGGCCCTCGGCGCCGGTCAGCGCCACCTCGGCATCGGTGTAGCCCTTGCCGCTGTAGGTCGGGTCGAGCCGGCTGTCGCTGCGCAGGGCCAGGACCTTGACGTTCTTGTGGCGCAGAAACAGCAAGGTCATGGTGCGCCTGGCCCAGTCCCGGTCGAATTCCTGCTGGGCGGTGAAGCTTGGGTGCAACTGATCCAGCACGGCGCTGGTCTTCTTTTCCTGCAGGTTGTCCTGCAATTGCCGAGCGCTCGCCTCCAGCGCGGCCCGTGGATCGTCGCGGCCGCAAGCGGCCAGCAGGACGCAGATCAGCAGCAGGGGCAGGCTAATTATCCGCAGCGACATGCTGAAACTCCCGTTTCATGGTTATGATGCCCGGATACCGGCGCCCAAATGGCAGTGAACGCACAGATCGGGAGTGCAGCATGCAGAACTTGTTTCCGGAGATAAAACCCTACGCTCGTCATGAGCTGGCTGTGGAAGAGCCGCATGTGCTGTACGTGGATGAAAGCGGTTCGCCGGACGGTTTGCCAGTGGTGTTCATCCATGGCGGGCCGGGGGCCGGATGCGACGCGCTGAGCCGACGCTTCTTCGATCCCAACCTGTATCGCATCGTCACCTTCGATCAGCGCGGCTGCGGTCGTTCCACGCCCCACGCCAGCCTGGACAACAACACCACCTGGCACCTGGTCGACGATCTCGAACGCATCCGCGAACACCTGGGCATCGACAAGTGGGTGCTGTTCGGCGGCTCCTGGGGCTCGACCCTGTCGCTGGCTTACGCCCAGGCCCACCCCGAGCGCGTGCATGCGCTGATCCTGCGCGGCATCTTCCTCTGCCGTCCGCAGGACCTGCTGTGGTTCTACCAGGACGGTGCCTGCCGGCTGTTCCCCGACTATTGGCAGGACTACCTGGCGCCGATTCCCCCGGAAGAGCGCGGCGACATGATGCAGGCCTACTACAAGCGCCTCACCGGCAGCGACCAGATCGCCCAGATGCACGCGGCCAAGGCCTGGTCGTGCTGGGAGGGCAAGACCCTCACCCTGCGTCCCAATCCGCAGGTGGTGGATCGCTTCGCCGATACCCATCGGGCGCTGTCGATAGCCCGCATCGAGTGTCACTACTTCGTCAACAACGCCTTCCTCGAAGACAACCAACTGATCCGCGACATGCCGAAGATCGCCCATCTGCCGGGCATCATCGTGCATGGCCGCTACGACGTGGTCACCCCGCTGGACAATGCCTGGGAGCTTCACCAGGCCTGGCCCAACAGCGAATTGCAGATCGTCCGCGACGCCGGCCACGCGGCATCCGAACTGGGCATCGCCGACGCCCTGGTGCGCGCCACCAACCAGATTGCCCGGCGCCTGCTCGACCTGGCACCGGACGAAGCATGAAGGCACTGATCCAGCGCGTGCGCGGTGCGCGGGTCGAGGTCGAAGGGCAGATCGTCGGGGCCATCGACCAGGGCTTGCTGGCGCTGGTGGGCATCGAACCCCAGGACGACGAGGCGAGCGTCGCCAAGCTACTGCACAAACTGCTCAACTACCGGGTATTCAGCGATGACGCGGGCAAAATGAACCTGTCCCTGAGCGACGTCGGCGGCGGCTTGCTGCTGGTCTCGCAATTCACCCTCGCCGCCGACACCCGCAGCGGCCTGCGCCCGAGTTTTTCCAGCGCCGCCCCGCCGGCACAGGGCGAGGCGCTGTTCGAGGCATTGGTGGCGCAGGCCAGGGTCAGGCACCCACAGGTTGCCACCGGTCGCTTCGGTGCGGACATGCAGGTGTCCCTGGTCAATGACGGCCCGGTGACATTCCTGCTGGAGGTCTGAGCCTGCTCGGCGTTCCCTGCTCGACCGGTTCCAGGCCGTTGGCATGCAGCCATTCCATGGCGTACTCCCGCAATTGCGTGGCCTGGTAGCTCTGCCAGGCTTCGCGGGTTTCCGAGAAATTCTCCAGTTCGTAGGCAAACGTGCGCAGTGGTTTGCGTCCGCTCAGCGCGTGACTGAGGGCGGTGTGCGCATGGGGGTTGTGCTGGGTGAATAGGAAGGCTTCGCGCATGGCCAGTGATTGCATGCTGTCCAGCGGCGGAATCGGCAGGTAGCGGTCTGGTTGAACATCGTACTTGTCGGCGGCACCGGGCGCGGGGTCTCCTGGTGCCACAGTGAGAATCGCGCCGGTTTCCAGGTCCAGATAGTGTTCCCTGGAGTCTTCGCTATCGAGGGCGCGCTGCAGTTGCGTCAAGTCGATGGTCAGCGGGCGCATGGTTTTCTACCTCCGGCCTGGGTTCAGCTAAACAGACCGCGACTGTGATGCGCAGTGCCCCGTCTTTCCGCTCGAAGGCTTAAGGCTGCGGCAACGGACTCGCCATCTGTCGCCGGCCGACGACCTGGCCGGCGTACAGCGCCCAGAGTATCACCAGTGGCTGGAATGGCAGACGCACCCAGTAGTACCACTGGGATGTGGGCAGGCCGTCGACGTTCAGGCCGTGCATCGCGTTGTGCAGGTTGGCCGGGAACACGCAGACGAAGTACAGCGCCAGCATCCAGGCCGCTAGCCGCCGTGTGCGCGGTAGCAGCAGGCCGATCGCGCCGGCCAGCTCGCACAGCCCGGTGAACGCCACCAGCGCCGCGTGCCAGGGCAGGTAGGGTGGCATCATCGCCAGGTAGCGCCCCGGTGTCAGCCAGTGGTCGAAGCCGACGAAGATCAGCGCCAATGCCATAGCCAGGCGCATGCGCGCCGGCCAGTCGGCCAGGCCGGGAGCACCGACGCGCGCAGCCAGGGCCGCGAGCAGGCTGAGCAGAACCAACAGGGCGATGAACAGCATGGTGCACCTCGCAGGAGTAGCGACTGGCGTTCGAAACGCCGGTTCGGCAGAATGTGGACGTCGTCAACATAGAAATGGATGTTGTCAATGTCAACACCTGATTCGCCTGCCCGTGGCTACCACCATGGCGATCTGAAAGCTGCGCTGCTCCAGGCCGCCGCGCATCTGCTCGACGAGCAGGGCGCTGGCGCCATCAGCCTGCGTGAGGTGGCCCGTCGTGCCGGCGTTTCGCATAACGCGCCGTACCGGCACTTCCCTGATCGGGACAGCCTGCTGGCGGCGCTGGCGGCGGAGGGTTTCGTCGAACTGGCGAAGCGGATGGGTGCCGCCGGCGAAGGCGAACTGGCGGCTATCGGTCGCTGCTATGTGGCCTATGCCCTCGAACAGCCGGGGCGGTTTGCCCTGATGTTCGGTGGCGGCCCGGACAAGCGCGCGTATCCGGCGTTGGCCGAAGCGGCGGCCGGGCTGTTCGGTGTGCTCGAGCAAGCAGTACGCCAGTCGGCGGCGGGGCGCGACGTACAGACCGCCACCCTGGCGGCCTGGGGGCTGGTTCACGGCCTCGCTCACCTGCTGCTGGATCGGCAATTGAGCGAGGCCATGTTGGCTGGGCTGTCGGCGGACGAGATGACTGAGCGGGTAACTCGCCTGTTCGTCGACGGGCTGGGCTAGTCCGCCCTGGCCAGGGCCTCTGCGACGAAATCCAGGCGATCCTGGCCGAACAGCAGTTCGCCCCCGACGAAGAAGGTCGGCGCGCCGAACACACCGCGCTCGACGGCGTCGTCGGTATTGGCCTTGAGTTGGTCCTTGGCCGCCGCGTCGTTGGCGCGCCGCTCGAAGTCCGCCACATCCAGGCCGGCGGCGGTGAGCACCTCGGCCACCACCTCAGGCTTGCCGAGATTCTTCTGCTGTATCCAGAGGCCTTCGAAGACCGCCTTGAGGTAAATCGGCAGTTGTGGGCTATCCAGATAGCCGACGGCGCCGCGCATCAACGTCAGGGTGTTGATCGGGAAGTGCGGATTGAACGCCATCGGTACGCCGTAGCGCCTGGCAAAGCGGGCCAGGTCCTGCATCATGAAGCGGCCCTTGCTCGGGATGGTCACCGGCGACTGGTTGCCGGTGGCCTTGAATACCCCGCCGAGCAGCATCGGCCGCCAGACGATCTCCGCGCCAGCCGCGGCGGCGATGGCCGGTAGCTGAGTCCAGGCCAGATAGGTGGTGGGGCTGCCGACGTCGAAAAAGAACTCCACGCGCTTGCTCATTTACGGTCTCCTCGGGGGTTAGAAGCTTTCCATCCAGGGGCGCAGGTCCAATTCATGGACCCAGCAGTCGCGCGGCTGGCAATGGATCTGCCAGTAGGTCTCGGCGATGTGTTCGGGATTCAGGATGCCGTCCTGCTCCTTGAGCTGGTACAGGTCGGGGAAGGTGTCGCGGATGAACGCGGTGTCGATGGCGCCGTCGATGATCGGATGGGCGACGTGGATGCCTTGCGGCCCCAGCTCACGGGCCATGCTCTGGGCCAGGGCGCGCAGGGCGAACTTGGCACCGGAGAAGGCGGCGAAGTGGGCACGGCCGCGCAGCGAGGCGGTGGCACCGGTGAAGATGATGGTGCCGCGCCCGCGCGGCAGCATCACCCGCGCCGCCTCGCGCCCGGTGAGGAAGCCAGCCAGCGCGGCCATCTCCCATACCTTGCGGTAGACCCGCTCGGTGGTTTCGACGATGGGAAACCAGACGTTCGCCCCAATATTGAACACCACCGCCTCCAGCGGGCCGATGTCCTGTTCGATCTGCTCGAACAGCGCCTGCACCTGCTGCTCCTGGCGGGCATCGCAGGCGAAGGCGCGTGCACTGCCGCCCTGCGTTTCGATCTCACTCACCAGCGGCTCCAACTTGTCCGCCGTGCGTCTGGCCACGCAGGCCACGTAGCCCTCGCGGGCGAAGCGCTTGGCCACCGCGCCGCCGGTGGCATCGCCAGCGCCCATTACCAGTACCGCCTTTGCCTTGTCCATGCTTGCGCCCTCTTGGGTTCTTTTTTGGAACTCGATCGATAGTCAGTTTCTTTTTGGAACCTGTCAAGCTAAGGTGAGCCCATCGGTTCTCTGGAAGACATGCCATGCGTTGGGAAGAGCTCGACCAACAACCCTGCTCCCTGGCCCGCACCTTGTCGGTGGTCGGCGATCGCTGGACGCTGCTGGTGCTGCGCGAATGCTTTCTCGGTGTGCGCCGCTTCGACGAATTCGAACAGCGCTTGGGCATCACCCGCCACGTGCTGGCGGACCGTCTGAAAAAACTGGTGGAGGCCGGTGTACTGGCCCGGGCGGCCTACCAGGAGCGGCCCAGGCGCGAGGAATACCGCCTGACCGAGAAGGGTCGCGAGTTCTACCCCGTGCTGATGGCGCTGGTGCGCTGGGGCGACCGCCATATGGGCGGTGCCGAGGGCCCGCCGATTCGCCACCGGCACAAGCGTTGCGGCCATGAGATGCATGGCGTGCTGGTCTGTTCCGAGTGCGGCGAGCCGCTGGCGCCCGGTGACGTTTCGCTGGAGGAAGCAGCGCAATGGCGTGGGCAACTGCTGCCAGCCCACTGGCATGGGCGGCAGGAGCGCTGAGTAGGCGGCGGTTGCGTCAGAACAGCCGGGCCAGCAGCGCCGTCACCGCGGTTTCCACCCGCAGGATGCGCTCGCCGAGCTGCACCGGGTGCAGACCGGCCTCGCGCAGCTTGTCGACTTCGTAGGGAATCCAGCCGCCTTCCGGGCCGATGGCCAGGGTCACCGGCCGCTCCACGGCGCGCGGGCAGGGCGGCCAGTCGCCGGGGTGGCCTACCAGGCCGAGGCTGCCCGCTGCCAGGGCAGGCAGGCGGTCCTCGACGAAGGGCTTGAAGCGCTTCTCGACGATCACCTCGGGGAGCCGCGTGTCGCGGGCCTGTTCCAGGCCGAGGATCAGTTGTTCGCGGACTGCCGACGGCTCCAGGAAGGGCGTCTGCCAGAAGCTCTTTTCCACCCGGTAGCTGTTCAGCAGCACCAGGCGCGGCACGCCCATCGCGGCGACAGTCTGCAGCACGCGGCGCAGCATCTTCGGGCGCGGCAAGGCCAGCAGCAGGGTCAGCGGCAGCTTGGCCGGCGGCGGCTGATCGAGGACGAACTGGATTTCCGCCTCGTCGGGCGTCAGTCGTAGCAACCGACCTCCACCCATCGCTCCGTCCAGCAGACCGACACGCAGGCTGTCACCGGATTCGGCACGGTGCACGTCGTGCAGGTGCCGCAGACGCCGGTCGCGCAGCACCGCGCGATCGGCCGCCACCAGATCGGCCGGTTCCAGCAGCAGCAGGTTCATGGCCGCGCGTCGGGCTCGTCGTGCTCGCCCAGTTCGTCTTCGCCGGGGCGCTTGATCAGGTGGCCGCACAGCACGCCGGCTTCGAACAGCAACCACATGGGCACCGCCAGCAGGGTCTGCGAGAACACGTCCGGCGGCGTCAGGACCATGCCGACGGCGAAGCACCCGACGATCACATAGGGCCGGCTCTTGCGCAGCGTGGCCACCTCGACGACGCCGACCCAGACCAGCAGGAAGGTCGCCACCGGGATTTCGAAGGCCACGCCGAAGGCGAAGAACAGCGTCAGCACGAAGTCCAGGTACTGGCCGATGTCGGTCATCATCGCCACCCCTTGCGGGGTCACGCTGGCGAAGAAGCCGAACATGATCGGGAATACCACGAAGTAGGCGAAAGCCATGCCGCCGTAGAACAACAGCACGCTGGAAACCAGCAGCGGCACGGCGATGCGCCGCTCGTGCTTGTACAGCCCCGGTGCGATGAAGCCCCAGATCTGCTGCAGGATCACCGGCATGCTGAGGAACAGCGCCACCATCAGCGTCAGCTTGAACGGTGTGAGGAACGGCGAGGCCACGCCGGTGGCGATCATGGTGGCGCCTTCGGGCAGGTAGGCGCGCAGCGGAGCGGCTACCAGGGCATAGATGTCCTGGGCGAAGTAGAACAGAGCGCCGAAGATCAACAGCACTGCGATCACGCAGCGCAGCAGGCGCGAGCGCAGCTCGGTGAGATGCGCGACCAGCGGCATCTCCTGGTCGTCATGGGGTTTGGCGGTCATGGCTGCGGGGTTTTGTCCTGCCCTTGGGGTGAAGCGACGGCGCCGTCAGGGCCGGCCGGGGGCTTGGGTGCCGCCGGAGCCGTGGGGTCCAGGCTCTGACGCATCTCCCGTTCCAGCTCGAGAATGCGCTCGTTGTGCAGTTGCCGGCGGATCTCGTCGGCGCCGATCTCCCGCTCGACTTCCGCCTTGATCGCACTGAAGCTGCGCTTCAGGCGGCCGACCCACAGCCCGGCCACGCGCACTGCGCCAGGCAGCCGCTCGGGGCCAAGCACCACCAGGGCGACCAGGGCAACGAGCAGCAGCTCGGTAAAGCCGACATCGAACATGGCTCTGCCTCAGTCTTTCTTGGCCGGTTCCTCGACCTTGCGCGCTTCGCCGTTGATGGTCTGGCCCTTGGGCTCTTCCACCGCAGGCTTGTTCTCTTCTTCACCGTTGTTCATCGACTTGCGAAAGCCTTTGATGGCGTCGCCCAGGTCCGAGCCCAGGCCACGCAGGCGCTTGGTGCCGAACAGCATGACGACGATGAGCAGGATGATCAGAAGCTGCCAGATGCTGATGCCGCCTAAACCCATGTGCTTGTCTCCGCGAGAGGCTGAAAATAGTCAGGAATTCGAGCGCGCGGCTTTTTCCGCGTGCCCGGAGAGGCCGAAGCGTCGCTCCAGCTCGTCCAGCACCGCCTGCGGGTGTTGGTCGAGGGCGGCGAGCATGACCAGGGAATGGAACCAGAGATCGGCGGTCTCGCCGATCAGGGCGGCGCAGTCGCCACTGGCGGCCGCGTCCTTGGCGGCGAGAATGGTTTCCACCGATTCTTCGCCGACTTTCTCCAGGATCTTGTTCAAGCCCTTGTGGTACAGGCTGGCCACGTAGGAGCTTTCCGGCGCCGCGCCCTTGCGCGACTCCAGCACCTCGGCCAGACGGGTCAGGGTGTCACTCATGCTGGTGTTCCGTGTGGTAGATGGCGTGGGGATCTTTCAGTACCGGATCGACCGTATGCCAGGCGCCGTCTTCCAGGACCCGGTAGAAGCAACTTTCCCGGCCGGTATGGCAGGCGATGCCGCCGATCTGTTCGACCAGCAGGATGATCACGTCGGCGTCGCAGTCCAGCCGCAGTTCGTGCAACTTCTGTACGTGCCCGGACTCCTCGCCCTTGCGCCACAGCTTGCCACGGGATCGTGACCAATAGATGGCACGCTGCTCGGCGGCGGTAAGGGCCAGGGCCTCGCGGTTCATCCAGGCCATCATCAGCACCCGGCCGCTCTTGTGGTCCTGGGCGATGGCCGGGACCAGGCCCTCGGCGTTCCAGTGAATGTCATCCAACCAGTCTTTCATCGCTACTGCTCGTATGGGGGCGGGGCGATCCGGGGCGCCCTGCAGGTCTGCTCAGTGTGCCAGTCGGCCCGGTATCTGGCTATCGGCGCAGCACCAGGTAGAGGCCGCCGGCGAACATCAGCCAGGCTGGCCAGGCGGTCATCGCGGCCAGGCTGGCGGAGCTGACGCCAAGCGCGGCGCCGCCGGCCAGCAGGCTCGCACCGAGCAGGCGCAGGGCCGGCTCGTCGCGCTCGGTGCGGCCCTTCGGCATGGGCGGGTCGGCGGCATGGGGTTGCGACAGGCGTTCCAGCAGGTCGCGGGTCATATGGGCCAGGTGCGGAACCTGCTCGACCTGCGCCTGCAGGTTGCCGAGCAGGCTGCGCGGGCTCATGCGCTCGCGCATCCAGCGCTCCAGGTAGGGCAGCGCGGTGCTCCACAGGTCGAGGTCCGGGTACAGCTGGCGGCCCAGCCCCTCGATGTTCAGCAGGGTTTTCTGCAGCAGCACCAATTGCGGCTGGATTTCCATGTTGAAGCGCCGTGCGGTCTGGAACAGCCGCAGCAACAGCTGGCCGAAGGAGATTTCCTTCAGCGGCCGCTCGAAGATCGGCTCGCAGACGGTACGGATCGCCGCTTCGAATTCGTTGACCTTGGTTTCCGCCGGAACCCAGCCGGAGTCGATGTGCAACTGCGCCACCTTGCGGTAATCGCGCTTGAAGAAGGCCACCAGGTTGCGCGCCAGGTAGTCCTGGTCCTCGGGGGTCAGGCTGCCGACGATGCCGCAGTCGATAGCAATGTACTGCGGGTTCCAGGGTTGGCGGGTGCTCACGAAGATGTTGCCGGGATGCATGTCGGCATGGAAGAAACTGTCGCGGAACACCTGGGTGAAGAAGATCTCCACGCCGCGCTCGGCGAGCAGCTTCATGTCGGTGCGCTGGTCGGCGAGGGTGGCCAGGTCGGTTACCGGAATCCCGTAGATGCGTTCCATCACCAGTACCTTCGGGCGGCACCAGTCCCAGTAGACCTGGGGCACGTAGAGCAGTGGCGAGCCTTCGAAGTTGCGCCGCAGCTGGCTGGCATTGGCCGCCTCGCGCAGCAGGTCGAGTTCGTCGTAGATGGTCTTCTCGTAATCGCTGACCACCTCCACCGGATGCAGCCGGCGCGCCTCGGCGGATACCCGTTCGGCCGCTCGGGCCAACAGGAACAGCCAGGCCAGGTCCTGGCGGATGATCGGCTTGAGGCCGGGGCGGATCACCTTGACCACCACGTCCTCGCCACTCTTCAGCTGCGCGGCGTGCACCTGGGCCACCGACGCCGACGCCAACGGCTTGCTGTCGAAGCGCGCGAAGGCTTCACCGACCTTGGCGCCGAGCTGTGCCTCGATCAGCGCTACGGACTGCTCGGCATCGAACGGCGGCACCTGGTCCTGCAGCTTGGCCAGTTCGTCGGCGATATCCGGCGGCAGCAGGTCGCGGCGGGTGGAGAGCAACTGGCCGAACTTGATGAAGATCGGCCCCAGGTCTTCCAGGGCCAGACGCAGGCGCGCCCCGCGACTCAGGGTGAGCTTGCGCCGAGGCAGCCAGCGCCAGGGCAGCAGGTAGCTCAGCGAACGCAGCCACCAGGGCAGCGGCAATTCGAGCAACAGGTCGTCGAGGCGGTAGCGGATGACCACACCCTGGATGCGCAGAAGGCGGCGAACGGCGAGCAGTTTCATGCGTTTTCGCTGGGCTTGGTGGGGCCGACGAGGCGCTCGATGCGCGCCTCCAGCCGTTCGAGGGCGAGCTTGAGGTCGTCCAGTTCGTTGAAGCGGGCCTGCGCCTCGCGCTGTCCGACCAGGCTGCGCGACTCCTCGCTCAGGTAGTCGGCCAGGTCCTGCTGCAGGCTGCCCAGGCTCTGCGTGGCCCAGTTCGCACGGCTGCGCAACTGGTTGGCGAGCAGTTGGCCGGCCACCGGGCCGAGCCAGCGCGCCAGCTCGTATTCCCAGTCCAGTTCGAGGTCCTGGAGGATGGCGGCCAGCTCCAGCAGCGCTGCGCTGTCGCCTTCGAGGTCGACCTCGCTGCCGTGCAGGATTCGCGTCTTGTCCTGGCTCACCGCCAGGCGCAACAGGCTGGCGGCCGGTGCGCGCAGGCGACAGTCGACCGCGCCCTGCCAGTTGCCGGCCAGGCGCAGGCCATCGGCTCCGGGCAGGAGGTACAACTGCACGGCGGGTGTCGGGCAGTCAACGGCGATCACCCGGCCGGCCAGCGCGGCCAGCCGCGGCAGCGTAGTGGCGTCCAGGCGCAGCACGCGGTTGACGCCGAGCTCCACGCCGGCGAGCAGGGCGGTGCTGAGCATCAGGGCTTGAGACCGCGGTGCAGGGCGACGATGCCGCCGGTCATGTTGTGATAGCTGACCCGCTCGAAGCCGGCCTCGATCATCATCGCCTTGAGGGTTTCCTGGTCAGGGTGCATGCGGATCGACTCGGCCAGGTAGCGGTAGCTGTCGGCGTCGTTGGTGATCAGCTTGCCCATCAGCGGCAGCAGGGTGAAGGAATAGGTGTCGTAGGCTTTGGACAGCAGGCTGTTGGCCGGCTTGGAGAATTCCAGCACCAGCAGGCGGCCGCCCGGCTTGAGCACGCGCAGCATCGAGCGCAGGGCGTCTTCCTTGTGGGTGACGTTGCGCAGGCCGAAGGCGATGGTGACGCAGTCGAAATGGTTGTCCGGGAACGGCAGCTTCTCCGCGTCGGCCTGGACGAACTTGACGTTGCCGGCCACCCCCACGTCGAGCAGGCGATCGCGACCGACCTTGAGCATGGATTCGTTGATGTCGGCCAGCACCACTTCGCCGGTCGGGCCGACCAGGCGGGCGAACTGGCGGGTCAGGTCACCGGTACCGCCGGCGATGTCCAATACCCGGTTACCGACGCGCACGCCGGACAGCTCGATGGTGAAGCGCTTCCACAGGCGATGCACGCCGGCGGACATCAGGTCGTTCATCAGGTCGTACTTGGCGGCCACCGAGTGGAATACCTCGGCCACCTTCTCTGCTTTCTGGCTCTCCGGCACGCTCTGGTAGCCGAAGTGAGTGGTGGGTTCAGCGTCGTAGCCTTTGCGCGGATCGTTCATATCGCGGTCACCGGATAAAAGTGCCGGCCATTCTAAACCGAAAACGCGGTTTCGATCCGCATGCCCCGGCCTTCGCCTCGCAGAAGCATGTGCCGGGTGGGCGGCCTGGCGGGCTGATTCGCTGGCGGCTTGTTATAGTCGCGCGACTTAAAGTCGCAGCACGGAGTTTTCCTATGGCTCACATAACCGTCGAACGTTCCCACTCCCTTGGCCGCGAGGCCGCACGGGCCAAGGCCGAAGCGCTGGCCGAGCGCCTGGCCCGCGAATACGCGGTGAGCTACCAGTGGGCCGGCGATACCCTGGAGTTCAAGCGCAGCGGCGCCAGCGGGCATATCGAGGTGGGGGAAGACCGCGTGCGTGTCGAACTCAAGCTCGGCCTATTGCTTTCCGCGCTGGGTGGCAGCATCAAGCGCGAGATCGAGAAGACCCTCGACGATTCGCTGCACGCCTGAGCGATATCCGCCGCTTAGTATGCGGTTTCTAATTTTCCTCGGTACTTTGCCTGCAAGCCCTGGGAAACGGGCGATTTCCCTTCATCACCCAATGTTGAGGTGCATCATGAGCAAAGTCATCAAGAAAGCCGAAGTGAAAGCCGAAGAAATGGAAGCCAAGGCCAGCAGCGTGCTGAGCGACGTCAAGGGCTACGCCCGCAAGATCTGGCTGGCGGGCCTGGGTGCCTACGCCAAGGCCGGCCAGGAAGGCGCCGAGTACTTCAAGGAGCTGGTCAAGGCCGGCGAAAGCGTCGAAGAGCAGGGCAAGAAGCTGGTCACCGAGCAGGTCGATGCAGCCAACAGCCAGATCGACAGCGTGAAGACCAACGTCAAGGGCAAGGTCGAGAAGCAACTGGACAAGGTCGAGCGCGCTTTCGACGACCGCGTGGCCAGCGCGCTGAACCGTGCCGGCATTCCTTCGAAGAAGGACGTTGAGGTTCTCTCTGCTAAGCTGGATGAGCTGAGTGCACTGCTTGAAGAGCGTGTCGCACGAACTCAATAAAGGAGATCAGGATGGCAGGCAAAAAGAAGGTCGAGAAAGAAGGTAGTTCTTGGATGAGCGAGATGGAAAAGTACTCTCGCCAAATCTGGCTGGCCGGTCTCGGCGCCTATTCCAAGGTCAGCAAGGACGGCAGCAAGCTGTTCGATACCCTGGTCAAGGATGGCGAAAAGGCTGAAAAGCTGGCCAAGGATGAAGTCGGCAAACAAGTCGATGCGGTCAAGACCTCAGCCCTGTCGGCCAGGTCCCGGGTTGAAGAAGTCAAAGGCAAAGCCTTGGGTAAATGGGGTGAGCTGGAGGAGGCTTTCGACAAGCGTCTGAACAGTGCCATTTCGCGTCTCGGTGTACCGAGCCGCAACGAAGTGAAGATGCTGAACGAGAAGGTCGACAGCTTGACGCGGCAGATCGAAAAGCTCACCGGTCGCACGGTGAAGTCTGCCTCGTCAGCGCCGAAGCCCGCAGCGAAGGCAGCTGCGAAGCCGGCCGCCAGCAAGGCCGCAGCCAAGCCGGCGGCCAAGGCAGCGGCGAAACCCGCAGCCAAGGCGGCGGCTAAGCCTGCCGCCAAGGCGCCGGCAAAGGCGGCGTCCAAGCCCGCCGCAACGGCGAAGCCGGCTGCCGCAGCAGCCAAACCGGCAGCGAAGAAGCCGGCAGCGAAAAAGGCTGCCGCGCCCAAGCCCGCCGCGGCGAAACCGGCGAGCCCCGCTCCGGCGCCTTCGGCACCGGCTGCGACGCCGGCTCCTACGCCAGCCGCTGCACCGACTGCTCCCAGCGCTCAGTCCTGAGTTCTGCTTCGGTCCACAAACGCCCGGCCTCGTGCCGGGCGTTTGCGTTTGGGGTCTCCAGTCAGGCCTCCAGGTAGCGCTGGGCGAGCTGCTCCGCGGCGTAGCGGGAGCCCGGCTGCAGGTGCGGCGCGACCAGCATCATCACCTGATAGACCACCAGGCGGACTTCGCCGGTGCTGCCGATGATGCGCTGATAGTCCAGGGAGAACAGCAGCGTCAGGGTGATCTGTTCCACCAACTGGCCGAGGGACTGGGTATCGCTGAGCAATTGCCCATCGCTCTTCAGGCGTGCGAGCAGGGTGGCGAGGGTGCGCTTCAGGGCATTCAGCCATTGGCGAATGCCGCGCGCCAGTTTTGGCAGGCGTCCGGCGAGGTTGGAGAGATCCTGGAACAGGAAGCGGTAATGGGCCAGGCGCTCGACGATGAGGTGCAGGAACAGCCAATAGTCCTCCACGTCCAGTTGGGCGTCCTCGGGTGGGTCGAGCAATGGCGCCAGTTCGCTCTGGAAACGCTCGAACAGCGCCAGGATCAGTGGTTCCTTGCCATGAAAGTGGTAATAGAGATTGCCTGGGCTGATGCCCATCTCGTTGGCGATCTCCAGGGTCGAGACATTCGGTTCGCCTTCCTGATTGAACAGCATCAGGGCGCATTCGAGGATACGGTCGCGGGTTTTCATCCAGTCTTCTTATGGTTGGTCGGGAATGCGGCGTGCGGCCGGGTAGTCCCCCTCCCGGCCGCCGTCGCGCCAGTTCAGCGGATGTGCACGTAAGTGCCGGGCGCGGCCTCCATCGGCGGATGGTTCTGGTCGCCGAGCGCGGTCAGCGTCTCGCGCTGCTCGCCGGAGCGTTCCTGCAGCCAGCGCAGCCATTCTGGCCACCAGCTGCCCTGGGTTTGCTTGGCGTCGTGCTGCCAGGCTCTCGGGTCGGCGCTGAAACGGTCGCTTTCGAAATACTTGGCCTTCGGGTTGCTGGGCGGGTTGAGAATGGCCTGGATGTGCCCGCTGTTGGACAGCACGAAGCGGCGGTTGCCGCCGACCAGCAGGCTGGAGCGATAGACCGCCGCCCAGGGCGTGATGTGGTCGTTGATCCCGGCGACATTGAAGCTGTCCACGTTGACCTTCTGCAGATCGATGGGCGTGCCGCAGACTTCCAGGCCACCGGGGCGGGTCAGCGGGTTGTGCTTGAAGAAGTCGATGAAGTCGCCGTGCAGGGCCGCCGGCAGCCGCGTGCTGTCGTTGTTCCAGTAGAGGATGTCGAAGGCGGGGGGCTGGCGGCCGAGCAGGTAGTTGTTGACCCAGTAGTTCCAGATCAGATCGTTCGGCCGCATCCAGGCGAACACCCGCGCCATGTCGCGGCCGTCGAGCACGCCGGACTGGTAGGAACGGCGCTTGGCGGCCTCGAGGGTCTTCTCGTCGGCGAACAAGGCGGCGGGACTGTCCACCTGGCTGTCCAGCAGGCTGACCATGTAGGTCGAGCTGTGCACCTTGCGCAACTGGCGCTTGGCCTGCAGGTGTCCCTGCAGCGCGGCGATGGTGAGCCCGCCCGAGCAGGCTCCGGCGAGATTGACGTCGCGGCTGCCGGTGATCGCCCGGCAGGCCTCCAGGGCATCCTCCACTGCCTTCACGTAGGTCGACAGGCCCCATTCTCGGTGCCGGGCATCAGGGTTGCGCCAACTGACGATAAAGGTCTGGATGCCGTTCTTCAGGCAATACTGGACGAAGCTCTTCTCCGGGCTGAGGTCGTAGATGTAGAACTTGTTGATCTGCGGCGGCACGATCAGCAGCGGCCGCAGGTACTGCTTCTCGCTCATCGGCTTGTACTGGATCAGCTCCAGCAGGTCGTTGCGATACACCACGGCACCGGGCGTGGTTGCCAGGTTGCGACCTACCTCGAACGCCTGCTTGTTGACCTGGCTGGGCAGGCCATGATTCTGCAGCAGGTCCTCGCACAGATGGCTGATACCCCTGAACAGGCTGGCGCCGCCGGTGTTGAACAGCTCCTTGACCGCCAGCGGGTTGAGCGGGCTGTTGGAGGGCGACAGGGCATCGTTGAGCAGGGCGAGCACGAAGCGGGCGCGGGCGCGGTCATCGGCTGGCAGGTTGCTCTGGTCGACCCACTGGACCAGCTGATGCTGCCAGGCCAGGTAGATCTGCAGGGCGCGGCGATACAACGGGTTGAAGCGCCAGGTCGGATCGACGAAGCGGGCATCCTGCGGGTTGGGCTGGTAGGGGGAGTCGCCGATCAGTACGCGACCCAACTGGCTGCCGAAGGCGAGCAAGTGGCGCGTGCTGTGGATCGGCTGGCGCAGCCCGTGGAGAGCCAGGTTGCGCAGCGTGGAGAGCAGGTCGCGACCGCGGAGACCGACCATGGCGCTTTGCGCATTCATGTAGGCGGCAGGGGCGGGCAACAAGCCCGGTGCTGGTTTTTCTCGCATTGGGGCAACACTCCGTCGTCAATCCGTCAATAGCAGAACAGCAAGGCGTGTACCAAGGCGGCTGGATCCTCTCCAGGCAGCCGCGTTTCGCTCGATCAGATACCCCAAGCCCCCCGATGGTTCACGCAGACGTCATGGTGCTTTCGGATGGCGCAGTCAATGGCTGCGTACTGCTGGTGTCGGCTGTGGATGCATCACTGCACGTTGCCGCTCTTCCTGGAGGAACTTCATGATGATGGGTGCGACCGCCTCGGCTCGCGTCACTAGGAACAAGTGACCATCATCTATGACGTGCAGTTCCGCATTCGGAATGCGCCAAGCCAGCAGGCGCATATTGACCAGCGGGATCAGCGGGTCGTCGTCGCCAGCCAGTACCAGCGTAGGCTGCTTGATCCGGTGCAGCCAGTGGATGCTGGTCCAGCCGAGGCCGGCGAACAGCTGCCAGTAGTAGCCGAGCTTTCCGGACGAACGGACCTTGCTGGAGTGCGCCAGCGCCAGGCCGGGATCGCGGCGGAAGGCGCCGCCGTAGATCAGCGGGGCGATGTGCACACCGTAGGAGGGCTGGATGTAGCGACGCGGGCTGGCCATGCACCACAGCACTTCGAGCTTGCCGGGCACCATCACGGCGCCGGCAGAGGTGGCGGCGAGCACCAGCTTCTTGCAGCGCTCCGGGAAATCATGGGCGAACTGCTGCGCCAGCGCGCCGCCCCAGGACACGCCAATGGCGTTGACCTGGCCGTAGTCCAGGTAGTCGAGCATGCGTGCCGCCAGCTTGGCCAGGCCGGGAAAGCGATAGGGCGTGCTCGGCGTGGACGAGCCGCCGACGCCGGGAATATCGAAGGCAATGACCTCCAGATCCGGATCCAGTGCGTGGACGAACGGAAATACCAGTTCCAGGTTGGCGCCGATGCCGTTGAAGATCAGCAGCGGCGTCATGTGGGACTTGCCGGGGCGAACGGCGGTGCGAATGGTCTGGCCATTCAGGTCGATAGTGCGAAAGATGAACGATGACGGCATTGCGAAGCCCTATGCGTTAAAACCGCTGGGAGAAATCATCCAGCGCTTCCCCCAGTATGACGAAGCGGGGCCTCGTTGACACCCGCGTGCCGACAGCACGCGTCAAACGCGCGGCGCCATGTGGACGCCGCGCCCCTCTGTCGATCAGCGCTCATGCACGTAGGTGCCGGGCGCCGCCTCCGCCGCAGGGAAGGCCTTGTTGCCGAGTTTGCTCGGGGCCTTCTTCAGTTCGCCGGAGCGCTCGGCCTGCCAGGCCTGCCAGTGCAGCCACCAGGAGTCGGCATGCTTGGTGGCGTTGGCTTGCCAGGTCTTCGGTTCGGGCGGCAGCTCCTCGTTGGTCATGAAGCGCGCCTTGGGGTTGCCCGGCGGGTTGAGAATGCTCTGGATGTGTCCGCTGTTGGACAGCACGAACTGGCAGTTGCCGCCGAACAACAGCAGCGACTTGTAGCAGGCTTCCCACGGGGTGATGTGGTCGGTGGTGCCGGCGACGCAAAAAATGTCGGTGGTGACCTTCTTCAGGTCGATCGGGGTGCCGCAAACCTCCAGCGCGCCAGGCCGCCGCAGCGGGTTGGTCTTGAACATCTCGATCAGGTCGCCGTGCAGCGCGGCCGGCAGGCGGGTGGTGTCGTTGTTCCAGTAGAGGATGTCGAACACCGGCGGCTCGTTGCCGAGCAGGTAGTTGTTGACCCAGTAGTTCCAGATCAGGTCGTTGGGACGCATCCAGGCGAACACTTTGGCCATGTCCCGGCCTTCCAGCACGCCGGACTGGTAGGAGCGGCGCTTGGCAAGCTCCAGGGTCTGCTCGTCGACGAACAGCGAGACCTGGGTGTCCAGCTTGGTATCCAGCACGCTGACCAGCAGGGTCAGGGCGTTGACCTTGGTTTCCCCGGTGGCCGCGTAGTGGCCCAGCAGCGACGCGGTGGTGATGCCGCCCGAGCAGGCGCCGAGCATGTTCAGGTCCTTGCAGCCGGTGATCGCCAGGGTCGCGTCGATGGCCTCCTTGAGCGCCTCGATATAGGTCGACAGGCCCCACTCGCGCTGGGCCTTGGTCGGGTTGCGCCAGCTGACGATGAAGGTCTGCAGGCCATTGCGCAGGCAGAAGCGCGCCAGGCTCTTTTCCTGCGACAGGTCGAATACATAGAACTTGTTGATCTGCGGCGGTACCACCAGCAACGGGCGCTCGTGCACCTGCTCGGTGGTCGGTTTGTACTGGATCAGCTCCAGCAGGTCGTTGCGAAAGACCACCGCGCCTTCGGTGGTGGCGAGGTTCTTGCCGACCTCGAAGGCGCTCATGTTCACCTGGCTCGGCATGCCGCCGTTGTTGACGATGTCCTTGGCCAGGTGGGAGAGGCCGTCGAGCAGGCTCTTGCCGCCGGTCTCGAAGAAGCGCTTGACCGCGGCCGGGTTGGCCAGGCCGTTGGTGGGCGCCATCGCCTCGGTCAGCAGGTTGACCACGAAGTGGCCGCGGCTGGTGTCCTGCTCGGACAGGCTGCTGTCCTCGACCCAGTCGTGCAATTCCTTGCGCCAGGCGAGGTAGGCCTGCATGTAGCGCCGGTAGAGCGGATTCTGGCTCCAGGCTGGATCGTTGAAGCGACGATCGTCAGGCTCCGGCCGCAGCTCGGACTGGCCGAACAGTACATGGCGAAGTTCCAGAACGAGATGAGCTGCATGCTTGGTGGTATGAATGGGTTGCTTGATCGCCTGGGTGAGCACCATGCGAGCAGACGTCAGAAGATCCTTGCCACGCAAGCCAATCACCGGATTCAGATTCAGGGTGTTCTCCGAGGCTTGGTGCTGCAGGTCTTCATTATTCTTTTGAGTCATCTACGACGCTCCATTGTCCTGGCGAATATCAGCGTGCTGCCGTGCGCGGCCACAGGGCGAAGGGCTGATATCGCTCGGGTTACCGGGTGCGGAGTGGGCTCCGCGTCTTCATTGCAGCTGGCGTTGCCGAATGCATGGAACCTGCCAGTTCCTTGGTTACCCGACTTTGTGAATTTGCGCAAGTTTGGCCATGGCCCGCTCGCGAGCGCGGGAGAGTATGTCGAGGCGGATTAGAAAAATCGCCCTAACCTCGGGTGGGCTCTGCCCGCGGTCGGTTCATGCGGTCGGCGCGCAAGCAGCCAGCAGCTCTGCTCAGGCAATCGTAGAAGGAAAAAGTTACAGCAACAGTTTGACGATCGACTCGTCGGGGTCGCGGGATTTGCCGCCCATGGCCAACGCTTCCAGGTAGTCGGCCCAGAGTCGGTCCCGGTCCTGGGCCAGGCGATACAGGTAGTCCCAGGTGTACAGGCCGCTGTCATGGCCGTCGTCGAAGCACAGTTTCAGTGCATAGCGCCCAGCCGGCTCGATGCGTTCGAGCGCGACGTTCTGCTTGCCGTACTGCAATATCGGCCGACCGTGGCCCTGCACTTCGGCCGAAGGCGAGTGTACGCGGAGGAACTCCGCAGGCAGCTCGTAGCACTCGTCCGGCCCGTATCTCAGGGTCAGGGTCCTCGAAGCCTTGTGCAGTTCGATGGCACTGGGAATTCGCATCGGAGGTTCCAAGTCGCAAGCGTCAAGCGGCAAGTCGAAGCAGGATGCTTGCGGCTTGCAGCCTGTCGCTCGGCGCTGCTCTTAGAGGATATAGCGCGACAGGTCTTCGTCCTGCGCCAGTTCGCCGAGGTGGCTGTTGACGTAGCCGGCGTCGATGCGGATCGGCTTCTCGCTATGCTCGCTGGCCAGGTCGGCGGCGCTGAAGGAAACCTCTTCCAGCAGACGCTCGAGCAGCGTGTGCAGGCGCCGGGCGCCGATGTTCTCGGTCTTTTCGTTGACCTGCCAGGCGATCTGGGCGAGGCGCTTGATGCCGTCTTCGGCGAATTCGATGGCCAGCCCCTCGGTCTTCAGCAGCTCGCGATACTGCTCGGTGAGCGATGCATGCGGCTCGGTGAGGATGCGCTCGAAGTCTTCCGGGGTCAGCGCCTTGAGTTCGACGCGGATCGGCAGGCGGCCTTGCAGCTCGGGCACCAGGTCGCTCGGCTTGCTCAGGTGGAAAGCACCGGAGGCGATGAACAGGATGTGGTCGGTCTTGACCATGCCCAGCTTGGTGTTCACCGTGCAGCCTTCGATCAGCGGCAGCAGGTCGCGCTGCACGCCCTCGCGGGAGACGTCGGCGCCGCCGACATTGCCGCGCTTGGCGACCTTGTCGATCTCGTCGATGAAGACGATGCCGTTCTGTTCCACCGCTTCCAGGGCGCGGGTCTTGAGTTCCTCCTCGTTGACCAGGCGCGCGGCTTCCTCGTCGCGGACCAGCTTGAGCGCGTCCTTGACCTTGAGCTTGCGGCTCTTCTTCTTGCCCTTGCCCATGTTGGAGAACAGGCTCTGCAACTGGTTGGTCATCTCTTCCATGCCGGGCGGGGCCATGATCTCGACCCCGGCCGGAGTGTCGGCGACCTCGATGTCGATTTCCTTGTCGTCCAGTTGGCCTTCGCGCAGACGCTTGCGGAACAGCTGGCGGGTGTTGGAGTCCTCGCTGCGCACCGGTTCGTCGCTGAAGCCGACCGGCCGCGCCGGCGGCAGCAAGGCATCGAGGATGCGTTCCTCGGCGGCGTCCTCGGCGCGGTGGCGGACTTTGATCATCTCCTGTTCACGCAGCATCTTCACCGCCGCGTCGGCGAGATCGCGGATGATCGATTCGACGTCGCGACCGACGTAGCCGACCTCGGTGAACTTGGTGGCTTCCACCTTGAGGAAGGGGGCGTTGGCCAGCTTCGCCAGGCGCCGGGCGATCTCGGTCTTGCCGACGCCGGTGGGGCCGATCATCAGGATGTTCTTCGGCGTGACTTCCTGGCGCAGCTCGGTCGGCAGCTGCATGCGCCGCCAGCGGTTGCGCAGGGCGATGGCGACCGCGCGCTTGGCGTCTTCCTGGCCGATGATGTGGCGGTTGAGTTCGTGCACGATCTCACGGGGCGTCATGGACATTGTTCGCTACTCCGGGGCTGGACGGCGGCTCAGACCGCGCTGTCCAGCTCCTCGATGGTCAGGTTCTGGTTGGTGAAGACGCAAATGCTGCCGGCGATGGTCAGCGCGGTCTCGGCGATTTCCTGGGCAGACATGTCGTCGCCGCCCTTCTGCAGCAGGGCCAGGGCAGCGGCCTGGGCGAAGCCACCGCCGGAGCCCATGGCGATGAGGTCGTGTTCGGGCTGGACCACGTCGCCGTTGCCGGTGATGATCAGCGAGGCGTCCTTGTTGGCCACCGCCAGCATGGCTTCCAGACGGCTCAGCGAGCGGTCGGTGCGCCAGTCCTTGGCCAGCTCGACGGCGGCACGCACCAGATGGCCCTGGTGTTTCTCCAACTGGCCTTCGAAGCGCTCGAACAGGGTGAAGGCGTCCGCGGTGGCACCGGCGAAGCCGGCCAGTACCTGGCCGTGGTAGAGGCGGCGGACTTTTTTCGCGTTGCCTTTCATGACGGTGTTGCCGAGGGAAACCTGGCCGTCGCCGCCCATGACGACTTTGCCATTGCGGCGAACTGAAACGATGGTGGTCAAGGGGTGGGTCTCCACGCAGCGGGGCCGATTGCCCGAATGAAGACCTATATGGGGACTAGGTGCCCGGCTTCAAGCCATGGCCGGCAGACGAGGCGCACTTGTCGCCCCGGACTGCGGCCCGCCTGGCATTCAGCGGCTTTGCCGCTGCTGTAACAAGAGATTGCCGAAGCCATTGGCCGCCAGTTGCTTCTGGGCGCGGTTGAGCTGCTCGCGGCTGGCGTAGGGGCCGACCAGCACGCGGTACCAGGTTTCCTCGCGCACGGTGCCGGCTTCGACCCGTACTTCCTCGCCAAGCAGGATGATCTGCGCGCGCACGCCTTCGGCGTCGTCCTTGCGGCGGAACGAGCCGGCCTGGAGAAAGAACTGGGTGGTGACCGGTGCCTTGGCGATCACCGGCGGCGGTGGCGGCACCTCGCCGTTGAGTGCGGCCTGGGCGCGGGCAGCGTCGATCTTCGCCGCCTCTTCCGGGCTGACCGGCTTCTGTTCTGGTTGCGCCGGCTTGCTTTCCGGCACGGCCTCGGGCGGCACTATGACCTCGGACTCCGGCAGCAGGGTATAGAAGTCGTACTTGGGCTTGGTCGGCTGATTGGTCGTTGGCTTTTTCGCTGGCTGGCCGGCGCTCGGCCGGTTCTCTGGCTTGTCGCGCTTGACCTCGTTGCGGCCCGGCTCCAGCTTCATCAGCAGCATCAGGAAGGCACCGACAGCCAGGCCGCAGAGCAGCCAGACCCAGCCAGGCACCGGCTTCTTCGCCGGTGCCTGGTAGCGGCTGGCGCCGCGCTTCGCCGCAGGCTTCTTCTTCGCCGCCACTTACATGCGCTCCAGGGTTTCCAGGCCGAGCAGTTGCAGGCCCTGCTTGAGGGTGCGCCCGGTGAGCGCGGCCAGGCGCAGGCGGCTCTGCTGCTGCTCGGGGGTATTGGCGCCGAGGATCGGGCAGTTCTCATAGAAGCTGGAGAACAGCCCGGCGATGTCGTAGAGGTAGCTGCAGAGCACGTGGGGCGTGCCTTTTTCGGCGACGCTGTTGAGCACTTCGCCGAACTGCGCCAGCTTGGCGGCGAGGGCCTGTTCCTGTTCGGCTTCGACGGCAATCTGGCCGCCGATCTCGGCGATGTCCTTGCCCAGCTTGCGGAACACGCTGGCGACGCGGGTATAGGCGTAGAGCAGGTAGGGCGCGGTGTTGCCCTCGAAGCTGAGCATCTGCTCGAAGTTGAAGCTGTAGTCGCTGGTGCGGTGCTTGGACAGGTCGGCGTACTTCACCGCCCCGATGCCGACCGCGCGGGCGATCTGGCGCAGCTCGGTTTCGTCCAGCTCCGGGTTCTTGCCCTTGACCAGGGCGTAGGCGCGCTCTTCGGCCTCGTCGAGCAGGTCGATCAGCTTCACCGTGCCGCCGTCGCGGGTCTTGAACGGGCGGCCGTCCGGGCCGTTCATGGTGCCGAAGCCCATGTGCTCCAGGTGCATGCCGTCGTGTACGAAACCGGCGCGGCGGGCGGCGGCGAAGACCATCTGGAAGTGCAAGGCCTGGCGCTGGTCAACGAAGTACAGCGCGCGGTCAGCCTTGAGCACATTGCTGCGGAAGCGGGTGGCGGCCAGGTCGGTGGTGGCATAGAGGTAGCCGCCGCCGGCCTTCTGCACGATCAGCGGCAGCGGGTTGCCCTCGGCGTTCTTGAATTCGTCGAGGAACACGCACTGGGCGCCCTGGTCCTCGGTCAGCAGGCCCTTGGCCTTGAGGTCGGCGATCACATGCGGCAGGTCGTCGTTATAGGCGCTCTCGCCCTTGACGTCGGCCATGCCCAGCTTGACGCCGAGACGGTCGTAGACCTGCTGGCAGTGGGACAGGGAGATGTCGTTGAAGCGATGCCAGAGGCGCAGGCACTCGGCGTCGCCGGCCTGCAGCTTGACCACCAGCTCGCGGGCGCGGTCGGCGAACTCGGCGGATTCGTCGAAGCGCTTCTTGGCAGCGCGGTAGAAGGCTTCCAAGTCGGCCAGCTCGGCGTCGCTGCCCACCGGCTGCTCCTGCATGTAGGCCAGCAGCATGCCGAACTGCGTGCCCCAGTCACCGACGTGGTTCTGGCGGATCACCTCGTCGCCGAGGAACTCCAGCACCCGGCCGACACCGTCGCCGATGATGGTGGAGCGCAGGTGGCCGACGTGCATCTCCTTGGCCAGGTTCGGCGCCGACAGGTCGATCACCACACGCTGCTTGGTGCCAACCTTGCGCACGGCAAGCCGCTCGTCGGCCAATGCCGCTTCGAGGCGCTGGGCCAGGGCGGCGCTGTTCTGGAAGAAGTTGAGGAAGCCGGGGCCGGCGATTTCCACCTTGCTGACGCTGTCGTCGGCCGGCAGCGCGGCGATCAGCTTCTCGGCCAGGTCGCGCGGCTTCATGCCGGCCGGCTTGGCCAGCATCATGGCGATGTTGCTGGCGAAATCGCCGTGGCTCTTGTCCTTGGTGTTCTCCACCTGGATCGCCGGGGTCAGGCCTTCGGGCAGCACGCCGTCGGTCACGAGGCGGGCGAGGGCTTGCTGGATCAGGTGGCGAATGCTGTCTTTCATGGTCTGCTCGGGCGGCCGGGGAGATTGGTCGAAAACTGGGCATTATAAAAGCAGCGGCGAGCTGCAAGCCACAAGCGGCAGGCAAGAGCCTCGCCACGCCTCGGGCGGTAACCGGAGGATTCGTTAGAAAAGGTCGATCGGATCGACATCCAGCGACCAGCGTACCGCGCGGCCGCTGGGCATCTGCTCGATCAGCGGCAGCAACTGGCCGAGCAGGCGATGCAAGGGGGCACGGGCATTGCCTTGCACCAGCAACTGCGCACGGTAGCGGCCGGCGCGGCGCTCCATGGGTGCCGGCACCGGGCCGAGCAGATCGATACCGCTCAGGCCGGTCTGCGCCAGCAGGTAGTCGGCCTGGGCGCAGACCTCGTCGAGGAATGTCTCCGCCTGGCCAGGCTTGTGCGCTTCGGCGCGCAGCAAGGCCAGATGGCTGAAGGGCGGCAGGCCGGATCCGCGGCGCTCGGCCAGCGCCTGTTCGGCGAAGGCGAAGTAGCCCTGCTCGGTCAATTGCACCAATAAAGGATGGTCGGCGAGATGGGTCTGGATGATCACCTTGCCCGGCTCCTCCGCCCGCCCGGCACGGCCGGCGACCTGCACGATCAGCTGGGCCATGCGCTCGCTGGCACGGAAGTCGGCGGAAAACAGGCCGCCGTCGGCATCGAGGATCGCCACCAGGGTCACCCGCGGAAAGTGATGGCCCTTGGCGAGCATCTGGGTGCCCACCAGCAGGCAGGGTTCGCCGCGGTTGATGGTGGCGAACAGCGCATCCATGGCGCCCTTGCGCGCGGTACTGTCGCGATCGATGCGCAGCACCGGATAGTTCGGGAAGAGAATCTCCAGGCGCTCCTCGGCGCGCTCGGTGCCTGCGCCCACCGGTCGCAGATCCACTCGTGAGCACGTCGGGCAGCGGCTCGGCTGACGCTCGACATGACCGCAGTGGTGGCAGCGCAGCTCATGGTGACGCTGGTGCAGCGTCATGCGCGCATCGCAGCGCGGACACTGGCTGATCCAGCCGCAATCGTGGCAGAGCAGGGTGGGCGCGAAGCCGCGGCGATTGAGGAATACCAGCACCTGCTGGCCGGCGGCCAGGGTCTGGGCCATGGCCTGCTGCAGCGGGCCGGAAATACCCGAGTCGAGCGGTCGGCTCTTCACATCCAGGCGCAGGAAGCGCGGCTGGCTGGCGCCGCCGGCGCGACGGGTCAGCCTGAGCAGGGCGAAACGACCGCTGTGGGCGTTATGCAGGCTTTCCAGCGACGGTGTGGCGGAGCCGAGCAGGATCGGTACGTTCTCCTGGCGGGCGCGCACCAGGGCCAGGTCGCGGGCGTGGTAGCGCAGGCCTTCCTGCTGTTTATAGGAGGCGTCGTGTTCCTCGTCGACGATGATCAGGCCCGGATTCTTCATCGGCGTAAACAGGGCCGAGCGGGTGCCGATGACGATATCCGCCTCGCCATCGCGCGCGGCCAGCCAGGCGTCCAGCCGTTCTCGATCATTGACGTTGGAGTGCAGCAGGGCGATGCGCGCATTGAACCGCCGAGCGAAGCGCTCGAAGGTCTGCGGGCCGAGGTTGATCTCCGGGATCAGTACCAGCGCCTGTTTGCCGGCCTCGAGCGTCTGGCGGATCAGCTGTAGGTAGACCTCGGTCTTGCCACTGCCGGTAACGCCGGCCAGCAGGTAGGCGGTGAAACTGCCGAAGCCGGCCTGCACCGCCTCCACCGCCGCGCGCTGCTCGACGTTCAACGGCAACTCCGGCTGAGCCAGCCAGTTGCCCTGGCGTGGCGGCGGCTCATGGCGACGCACCTCGATGCGCACCAGGCCCTTTTCTCGCAAAAGCTCCAGGCTGTCCTTGTTCAGTTGCAGGGTGCCGAGCAGGGCATGGGGCACGCCGTGGGGGTGCTGGGCGAGGGTATTCAGGGCTTCACGCTGGCGCGGTGCGCGTGCCAGGCGCGGGTCGTCGAGGCGGGCGCCTTCCGCGGCATGCCAGAAGCGCTCCTGGCGTGTCTCGGCTGGTTCGCCCTGGCGCAGCAAGACCGGCAGCGCCCAGCTCAGCGTGTCGCCGAGGCTATGCTGGTAGTAGCGTGCCGTCCACTGGCACAGCTCGAACAGCGCAGGCGGCAGCGGCGGGCGCCGGTCGAGCAGCTCCAGGGCCGGTTTCAACTTGTCCGCCGGCACCTCGCTGTGCTCGGCAACGTCGACCAGCACGCCGATCATCTCGCGTCGGCCGAAGGGCACACGCAGGCGCATGCCCGGCTGCAGGGCGGCACGCGGCACACCGGCCGGTGCCCGATAATCGAACAGGCGGCGCAGGGGCGAGGGCAGGGCGAGGCGCAGGATGATCTCGGGCACGCGGGACTCCAAAGCTGAACGGGCGATCTTAACAGGAGGGCCGGGACAACGTTGATCGGCTCGCCAGGCACCTGGCTTGCAGCCCGCGGCCTGCGGCTATATCATTCGCCCCCTATTTCCGTGCGGTGCCTGACATAGGGTTGGGTGGCGGCACGCAAGACCCCCGAGGAATGCATCATGAAAGCCGATATCCACCCGACTTACGAAGCCATCGAAGCCACTTGCAGCTGCGGCAACGTCATCAAGACCCGCTCCACGCTGGCCAAGAACATCAGCCTGGACGTGTGCTCCGAGTGCCACCCGTTCTACACCGGCAAGCAGAAGGTGCTGGACACCGGCGGCCGTATCGATCGCTTCAAGCAGCGTTTCGGCGTGTTCGGCGCCAAGTAAGCGCTCGCACTGCCACGGAAAGCCCCATGGGGTTTACCGAGCTGTTGAAAAAGGCGTCCCTCGCGGGCGCCTTTTTCGTTTCTGCCGCCTCCGCCTCCTTGGCCCAGGCGTTCTGTCCGGCTCCACCGGGGTTGCCGACGGTCGAGGTGGTGCAGGTGGTGGATGGCGATACCGTGCGCCTGGCCGATGGTCGCCGGGTGCGCCTGATCGGTGTCAACGCGCCGGAGTTGGGACGCCAGGGGCGTGCCGCCGAAGCCTACGCGCTGGCCGCCCGCAAACGCCTGCAGGCGCTGGTGACGGCCAGCGCTGGTGAGGTGTCGCTGCAGGTCGGTAGCCAGGCACGCGATCGCTATGGGCGAACGCTGGCCCATATGTACGATCGCCGGGGGCGCAATCTGGAAGCGCAACTGCTCGCCGAGGGCCTGGCGTATTCTGTGGCGGTGGCGCCGAACCTGATGCTGCTGGATTGCCAGCGGAAGGCCGAGCGCTCAGCTCGGGCAGGTTCCCGGGGACTATGGCGCAAGGCGCCGTGGCGAACGGCGCAAGACGTGCGGCGTAGTGGTTTTGCACTGTTGCGCGGGCGAGTGACGGCGGTGGAGCGTAATCGCGGCGGAGTCTGGCTGCAGCTCGATGGCCCGCTGGTGGTGCGTATCGCGCCGGATCGACTCGCGCACTTCGATTCTCCGGCGCTGTCCGCATTGGCTGGTCGCCGCGTGGAGGTGCGCGGCTGGGTCGTCGACCGACAGGGGAATGCCTCCCGTCGCGACGGCCAGGCGCGCTGGCTGCTGCCGCTCACCCATCCGTCGATGCTGGAGGTGTTGCCATGAGGCTGTATCTGATCGCGGCGCTGCTGTTGGCGCTGACCGGCTGTGCGGTGAATCCGGTTACCGGCAAGCATGACTTCGTGATGATGAGCGAGCAGCAGGAGCTGGCGCTGGGTAGTCGTTACCACCAGGAAATCCTCCAGCAATACCCACGCTATGCCGATGAGAAGCTGCAGGCCTACGTGCAGCAGGTGGGTGAGCGGGTGGCGCAACACAGCCATCGCAGCAGCCTCGACTACCGCTTCACCGTGCTCGACACGCCGGACATCAATGCCTTTGCGCTGCCCGGCGGCTACATCTACATTCACCGCGGCTTGCTCGCCTACCTCAATTCCGAGGCCGAACTGGCTGCCGTGCTCGGTCATGAAGTCGGCCACGTTACCGCGCGTCATAGTGTACGCCAGCACGGTCAGTCGACCGCCTGGGGCCTGCTCGGGCAGGCGGTGGCGATCGGTACCGGGGTGGGGGCGGCCGGCGACCTGACCGGCTTGCTGGGCAGCGCCTTCGTGCGCGGCTATGGTCGCGACATGGAGCTGGAGGCGGACGGCCTCGGTGCCGAGTATCTGGCGCGCGGCAACTATGACCCCCAGGCGATGATCGAGGTGGTGCGGCTGCTGAAGAACCAGGATGAGTTCTCCCGCGCCCAGGCCGACCAGCGCGGAGAGCCGCAACAGGCCGGCTACCATGGGGTGTTCGCCACCCACCCGGATAACGATCGGCGCCTGCAGCAGGTGCTGGGGCCGGCGCGGGCCCTGGCCACTGGTCGCCAGGAGGTCAACCGATCAGGCTTTCTCCGCCACCTGGAAGGGTTGCCGTTCGGCGACTCCGCGGATAGTGGCGTGCGCCGCGGTGAACGCTTCTACCATGGCCCGCTGGATTTCTTCCTGGGCTTTCCGTCGGGCTGGGAGATTCTCAACCAGGCCAATGTGCTGGTCGGCCAGCGGCGCGATGGCCAGGCCTTCATTGCCATGACCCTGGAGACGCCGACCGCAGGCACCACCCCGGCCGAATTCCTGCGCCAGCGGGTCGGTGGGCAGCGCTTGGTGGCCGAGGAGCCGTTGCGCCTGGGCGAACTTGCCGGGCATACGGGGGTGATTCCCGGGCGTCCGGCCCGGCGGGTGGCGGTAGTCTACAAGGGCGGGCGCGCCTATCTGTTCGTGGCTGCGGTCAAGGGCAATGCCGGGCTGGATGCCGAGGATGCCCGCTTCATGCAAACCATTCGTAGCTTCCGGCCTCTGCGGCGCGCCGAGCGGAAGCTGGCCGAACCGCTTCGCCTGCATCTCGTCCAGCTCGCAGCCGGGCAGACCCTCGCCACGCTGGCCAGGCAGAGCCCGTTGACCGATGACCCGGAAGCCCGCTTGCGCCTTCTCAATAACCACTATCCGCATGGCGAGCCACATTCTGGCGATTGGCTCAAAGTCGTACGCTAGAAGCCTTGACAGCAGGGCGCTCGCGGTCTTGTGGGGGCTCGGCATCTTGCGTATGCTCGGCCGCCAGTCTGGTTCAACAGCCAAAAAAGCGGAAATGCCAACATGTCTGACCTGAAAACCGCCGCTCTCGAGTATCACGCTCAGCCCCGTCCCGGGAAGCTGAGCGTCGAGCTGACCAAGCCCACGGCCACCGCCCGCGACCTGTCGCTGGCCTACAGCCCGGGCGTAGCCGAACCGGTACGCGAGATTGCCCGCGATCCGGAGCTGGCCTACCAGTACACCGGCAAAGGCAATCTGGTGGCGGTGATTTCCGACGGCACGGCGATTCTCGGTCTGGGCAACCTCGGCCCGCTGGCCTCCAAGCCGGTCATGGAAGGCAAGGGCGTGCTGTTCAAGCGCTTCGCCGGCATCGACGTGTTCGATATCGAAGTCGACGCGGAAAGCCCCCAGGCCTTCATCGACACCGTCAAGCGCATTTCCATTACCTTCGGCGGCATCAACCTGGAAGACATCAAGGCGCCCGAGTGCTTCGAGATCGAGCGCGCGCTGATCGAACAGTGCGACATCCCGGTCTTTCATGACGATCAGCACGGTACCGCCATCGTTACCGCCGCCGGCATGCTCAATGCCCTGGAAATCGCCGGCAAGACCCTGGAGCAGGCGAAGATCGTCTGCCTGGGCGCCGGTGCCGCGGCGATCTCCTGCATGAAGCTACTGGTCAGCATGGGCGCCAAGGTCGAGAACATCTTCATGATCGATCGCAAGGGCGTGATTCATGCCGGCCGCGATGACCTTAACCAGTACAAGGCCGTCTTCGCCCATGAAACCGACAAGCGCACCCTGGCTGACGCCCTCGATGGCGCGGACGTGTTCGTCGGCCTGTCCGGTGCCAACCTGCTGAGCCCGGAAGACCTCAAGCGCATGGCGGCCAATCCGATCGTCTTCGCCTGCTCCAACCCGGACCCGGAAATCAAGCCGGAGCTGGCCCATGCAACCCGCAGCGATGTGATCATGGCCACCGGTCGTTCGGATTATCCGAACCAGGTGAACAACGTGCTCGGCTTCCCCTTCATCTTTCGCGGCGCCCTCGACGTTCGCGCCACGCGCATCAACGAGGAAATGAAGATCGCCGCGGCACTGGCCCTGCGCGACCTGGCCAAGCTCCCGGTGCCGCAGGAAGTCTGCGACGCCTACGGCGGCATCAAGTTGGAGTTCGGTCGGGAGTACATCATTCCGAAGCCGATGGATGTACGTCTGATCACTGTGGTTTGCGATGCCGTGGCCAAGGCGGCCATCGAGACTGGCGTGGCGACCCGGCCCTATCCGTCGCATTACCCGCTGAAGTCGGTGGACGAAGTGTTCAACGGCTGAGCCGGCTGCAAAAAGAAAACCCCGCTTCGGCGGGGTTTCTTTTTGGGGTTGGGAAAGATGCGCCGTCAGAACAAATCGATCGGCGCCATCTCGTCGGCGGGCAGCGGGCTGCCGGGAGCGGCGAATCCGGGATCGAGTTCGCTCATCGGCGGCGGGGAATCTTCGCTCTTGAACAGTTCGAAGTAGGCATCCGGGGCGCCCGGTGCAGCGACACGACCGCTGAACGGGTCGATGCGCAGGCTGAGCAGCCCCTCCGGCTCGGCCGGCGGATGCTCGGGCTTGTCCTTCAGTGCAGCGCCCATGTAGCGCATCCAGATCGGCAGGGCGACGGTGCCGCCATACTCGTTGCGGCCGAGGCTCTCCGGTTGGTCGAAGCCGGCCCAGGCGGTAGTCACGTAGTCGGCGTTGTAGCCGGAGAACCAGCTGTCCTTGGACTCGTTGGTGGTGCCGGTCTTGCCGGCCAGGTCGCTGCGCCCGAGCGCCAGGGCGCGGCGTCCGGTGCCGCGCCGGATCACATCCTGCAGCATGCTGGTCATGATGTAGGCGGTACGTTCGTCGATGATGCGCTCGGCAACTTGCGGCTCCTGCTGGACGACCGGCTGGCTGGCTTCGCTGGCCGCCTGCTCGTCGGCGGGTTGCGCCGACGGTTGTCCGCGGCCCGGAACCCGGGGCGGATTGGCGATGAACAGCGGCTCGCCTTCGCGACTGTCGATGCGCTCGATCAGGTAGGGCTGAATGCGGTAGCCGCCATTGGCGAAGGCGCTCCAGCCGGTGGCGATCTCCAGCGGCGTCAGCGTGGCGGTGCCCAGGGAGAGCGAGAGGTTGCGCGGCAGCTCGTCCCGGTTGAAACCGAAGCGGCTGACATAGTTCAGCGCATAGTCGATGCCGATGCTCTGCAGCAGGCGGATCGACACCAGGTTGCGCGAGCGATACAGCGCCTCGCGCAACCGGATCGGCCCGAGGAAGGTGTTGTTGTCGTTCTTCGGTCGCCAGACCTTGTCCACGGACTCGTCGACGAAGACGATCGGTGCGTCGTTGACCAGGGTTGCGGCGGTATAGCCGCTATCCAGCGCGGCACTGTAGATGAAGGGTTTGAAGCTTGAGCCGGGCTGGCGTTTCGCTTGCACGGCACGGTTGTAATTGCTCTGCTCGAAGGAAAAGCCGCCGACCAGCGCGCGGATTGCGCCGCTGTTCGGGTCCAGTGAAACCAGGGCGCTCTGCGCGGCCGGACGCTGGCTGAACAGCAGGGTGCCATCCGGCTGGCGCTTGACCCGGATGAGGTCGCCGACCTGTGCAACATCGCTCGGTTGCTGGGGGCGCGGTCCCATGCTGTTGGTATTGAGGTAGGGGCGGGCCCACTTCATGCTATCCCAGGCGATCGCCTCTTCCTGTCCGTCCCGGGTGAGGGCCATGACGCCGCTTTTTTCCACCTGAGTGACGATCGCCGGCTCCAGGCCGCCCAGTGACTTGTGGCGTGCCAGTTCTTGCAGCCAGGCGTCGCGGGTCAGCCCCGGAAAACTCGCTTCCGGCCCCCGATAGCCGTGCCGCTGGTCGTACTCGATGAGCCCTTCCCGTATCGCCGCATTGGCCGCTTCCTGCAGGTCGCTGGGCACCGTGGTGGTCACTCGGAAACCTTCGGTGTAGGCGTCGCTGCCGTAGCGGCCGACCATCTCTGCCCGGACCATCTCGGCGATGTACGGCGCATTGAGTTCCGGCTTGGGCACGTGGTAACTGGCATCGATCGGTTCGTCCAGGGCGGCCTGATAGCGCGCCTGGTCGATCTTGCCCAGGCGATACATGCGCCCCAGGATCCAGTCGCGGCGCTCCTTGCTGCGGGCCGGGTTGACCAGCGGGTTGAAGGTCGACGGCGCCTTCGGCAGACCGGCTATCATCGCCATCTGCGCAAGGCTCAAGTCTCGGATGGATTTGCCGTAATAGACTTGAGCGGCAGCTTCGATGCCATAGGCGCGGTTGCCAAGGTAGATCTTGTTGACGTACAGCTCGAGGATCTCGTCCTTGCTCAGCTCCCGCTCGATCTGCAGGGCCAGCAGGATTTCATTGGCCTTGCGCGCGAAGCTGCGCTCGCTGGTGAGGAAGAAATTCTTCGCCACCTGCATGGTGATGGTGCTGCCGCCGGACTGGATATGGCCGCCGCTTTTCAATAATTGCGTGGCAGCACGCAACAGGCTGCTCGGGTCGACGCCATAATGGTTAGCGAAATTGTCGTCTTCCGCTGCCAGCAGCGCATGGATGAAGTCCTGGGGGATGTCGGCGAAGCGGATAGGGCTGCGCCGCATCTCCCCGAATTCGGCGATCAGCTTGGCGTCGCTGCTGTAGACCCGGAGGGGGATTTGCAGCTGAACGCTGCGCAGCGACTCGACGGATGGAAGGCTCGGACTAAGATAGAGGTAGGCCCCGCTGAAACTGAGCAACAGCCCACAAAAAACAGCGACACCGGTCCAGCAGAAAAACTTCAGCAAGCGCATCAAGGGATTCGGATTTCCAGATAAAAGAATGAGTTAAGCGGAAGCGAAAGCTAAAAGATAAAAACTGTTCACATTATAAGCGCTTTTTTTGCCGGGTAGCCATTTGCGCTTCTGTCAAGACTGTTATTTAATGTGAAAAAACATAAATAGTCCGTAAGTCTCGGATGCAGATAGGAAATCGGTCGTGCTAGGGCTCTTCAATAAGAAAGCGAATACGCTGCTGGGGATCGATATCAGTTCGACCTCGGTCAAGCTCCTCGAATTGAGTCGCTCGGGAAGCCGCTACAAGGTAGAGGCCTACGCTGTCGAGCCGCTCCCACCAAACGCTGTGGTCGAAAAGAACATCACCGAACTCGAAGGTGTTGGTCAGGCGCTGTCGCGGGTCGTGGCCAAGGCCAAGACGGGCGTGAAAACCGTCGCCGTCGCGGTGGCGGGCTCGGCGGTCATTACCAAGACCATCGAAATGGAGGCCGGGCTGTCGGACGACGAACTGGAAAACCAGCTCAAGATCGAAGCCGACCAGTACATCCCTTACCCGCTCGAAGAAGTCGCGATCGACTTCGAGGTGCAGGGGCCGTCCGAGCGTAACTCTGAACGTGTCGAGGTCCTGCTGGCCGCTTGCCGCAAGGAAAACGTCGAGGTCCGCGAGGCCGCCCTTGCCCTGGCGGGTTTGACCGCCAAGGTCGTCGATGTCGAGGCCTACGCTCTTGAGCGCGCCTACGGCCTGCTGGCTACTCAGTTGGGTAGCGGCCACGACGAGCTGACCGTTGCGGTCGTGGATATCGGTGCCACCATGACCACCCTGAGCGTGCTTCATAACGGTCGTACCATCTATACCCGCGAGCAGCTATTCGGCGGCAGGCAACTGACCGAAGAGGTCCAGCGCCGCTATGGGTTGTCCGTGGAAGAAGCTGGTCTGGCCAAGAAGCAAGGTGGACTTCCGGATGACTACGAAAGCGAGGTGCTCCAGCCCTTCAAGGAGGCTGTGGTGCAGCAGGTGTCTCGTTCGCTGCAGTTCTTCTTCGCGGCCGGCCAGTTCAATGAAGTCGATTACATCCTGCTGGCGGGCGGCACCGCTTCGATCCCGGATCTTGATCGGCTGATCCAGCAGAAGATCGGCACGCCGACCTTGGTGGCAAACCCCTTCGCCGACATGGTCCTGGGCGGCAAAGTCAATGCGGGTGCTCTGGCGAGCGATGCTCCAGCGTTGATGATTGCTTGTGGCCTGGCGATGAGGAGTTTTGACTGATGGCGCGTATTAACCTTCTCCCTTGGCGCGAGCAGCTGCGCGAAGAGCGCAAGCAACGCTTCCTGGCTACCTTGGTCATGGTGTTGGTAGTTGGTGGCGGTGTCGTGTTTCTAGGCGATCAATATCTGAATTCGGCAATTGAAAACCAGAATGCGCGCAATGAATTCATCAAGAAAGAAATTGCCGTTCTCGATGCACGTATCAAGGAAATCAGCGAGCTGAAGAAGCGCCGGCAGGAGTTGCTCGAGCGCATGAAGATCATCCAGGACCTGCAGGGCAATCGCCCGATCATTGGGCGGGTCTTTGATCAGCTGGTTCGTACGTTGCCGGATGGTGTCTATTTCACCGGACTTAAGATGGCTGGGAAGACCATATCCATCGTTGGTGCCGCTGAATCTAATAGTCGTGTTTCAAACCTGATGCGCAATCTCGATGCTTCGGAGTGGCTGACCGCCCCTAATTTGACGGAGGTGAAAGCGGTCACTGCGGGTGCCGTCGACCAAGCGAATGTGTTTCAGTTGACGGTTCAGCAAACGCAGCCGGGTGCAGAAGAAGCGGTTGAAGGAGCCAAGAAATGAGTTTGGCAGAATCTATCGAGAGCCTGCGTAGAGTTGAATTATCTGAGCTCGACTTGAATAATTTGGGCTCTTGGCCTGGGCCGGTAAAGGCTATTGCTTGTGTTCTTTTGTTCATTGCTATATTGGCGCTTGGGTATAATTTTCATCTTAAAGACTTGCAAGGGAATCTAGAGCAGCAGGTGGCTGCGGAGGAAGCCTTGAAGCAGCAGTTTTCCAGCAAGGCCTTTCAAGCAGCCAATTTGGAGGCCTATAAGCAACAAATGGCTGAGATGGAAGAGTCATTTGGTGTGCTGCTTAGGCAGCTCCCAAGTGATACCGAAGTGCCTGGATTACTAGAAGATATCACTCGTACCGGACTTGGTAGTGGGTTGGAGTTCGAGCAGATCAAGCTGCAGCCAGAGGTGGCGCAACAGTTTTACATAGAACTTCCTATACAGATCAGTGTTGTTGGAACCTATCATGATCTGGCTACGTTCGTCAGTGGTGTGTCCAGTTTGCCGCGGATTGTTACGTTGCATGATTTTGAGATTAAGCCTCTGGAAACTGATAGTAAATTGCGGATGAGTATTGTCGCCAAGACCTATCGATACAACGAGAAGGGGCTGCAGAAATGAAGCTTGCCCGTCTGGCTTTTTGTGGATTGGTTGCTATTTCGGCTGCGGGTTGTGGGGCGGGTGGCGATTTCAGCGATTTGCGCGCGTACATGGATGAAGTGCGAGCGAGGCCAAAAGGCTCCATTGAGCCATTGCCCAAGTTTCAACCATATGAGGCCTTTACCTACGGAGCAGCCTCACTGCGTAGCCCGTTTCAGCCGCCGGTGAAAATCGATCTGGCTCGTCAGCAGAAAGGCTCCAAGGATATTAAGCCGGACGAGACTCGTGTTAAGCAGTTTCTTGAAGGTTTCAATATAGAAGACTTCGAGATGGTGGGCATTCTTTCCAATGAGAGCGGAATGTTCGCTTTGGTGAAAGGGGCTGGAGGTGTTCATCGGGTTAAGCTTGGTGATTATCTCGGTCGCAATCATGGGCGAATTGTATCGATTGATGAGGCAAAGCTGGATGTCGTTGAAATAGTTCCAGATGGCGACGGTGGCTGGCTAGAACGCCCGCGTACTTTAACTCTCAAAGAGCGCTCTTAAGGGCGAGACATATTATGAAAAATAAAGACCGGTCTGCACAACGGAATCTCACAATGAACGGCACCCTTTCTCGATTGAGTATTTCGCTACTTTTTGCGCTCGTTTCCCCGGCGTTGTTGGCAGCTGAGCTACAGAGTCTCGATGTTGCTGCTTTGCCTGGAGGGCGGGTCGAGCTTAAGCTTGGCTTTGATGAGCCTGTCGATGCGCCGCGTGGCTATACCATTGACCAGCCCGCCCGTATTGCATTAGACCTGCCGGGTGTGACTAGTAAGTTGGGTGTAAAGAATCGCGAATTGGGTGCTGGCAATGCTCGTAGCCTTACAGTTGTAGAGGCTAAGGATCGCACTCGCCTGATTGTAAATCTGACGACTCTGGCACCTTATAGTACGCGAGTAGAGGGGAACCAACTGTATGTGCTGGTGGGCGAGGGCGTTGCGCCTTCCGCTACCGCAACGGCTCCATCGCAGCCGGTCCAAGCTCCGAAGCTCAAGGCGGCTTCCGAAAGAGCTATTAGCGGGATAGATTTCCAGCGAGGGGAGCAGGGGGCGGGGAATGTGGTCATCCAGCTTTCCGATCCTTCTATTAGCCCTGACATCCAGGAGCAAGGTGGGAAAATTCGCTTGGACTTCTCCAAGACCCAGTTGCCGGAGTCTCTGCGCGTACGTCTGGATGTGAAGGATTTCGCCACGCCGGTGCAGTTCGTAAGTGCTACCGGGAAGTCTGATGGCGCTGCTATCGTTATTGAGCCTACAGGCTTTTACGAATATCTGGCTTACCAGGCGGATGACAAGCTAACCATTAGTGTCAAGCCATTGGCCAAGGACGAAATGGAGAAGCGCAAGGCGGAGCGCTTCGCTTATTCTGGGGAAAAGCTCTCCTTGAATTTCCAGGATATCGACGTTCGGTCGGTGCTTCAGTTGATTGCTGACTTTACTGATCTCAATTTGGTTGCCAGTGACACTGTTAAGGGCAATATTACCCTGAGGCTGCAGAACGTTCCTTGGGATCAAGCGCTTGATCTCGTCCTGAAGACCAAGGGCTTGGATAAGCGCAAGGTCGGCAATGTATTGATGGTGGCTCCTGCTGATGAAATCGCCGCTCGTGAGCGGCAGGAGTTGGAGGCTAAGAAGCAGGTCGCTGAACTAGCGCCCTTGCTGAAAGATGTGATTCGTCTCAATTACGCCAAAGCTTCTGATATCGCCAAGTTGTATGAAGATAAGGGAGATAAAGGTACGCTCAAAGAGGACATGCGTGGGTCCGTCATTTTTGATGACAGGACAAATACACTTATCGTGACTTTAACTCAAGAGCGTATTGATGAGTTGCGCAGAATTGTTACCCAGCTAGATATCCCGGTTCGGCAGGTTATGATTGAAGCGAGGATAGTCGAAGCTAGTGTGGGTTACGATAAGAGCCTTGGTGTTCGCTGGGGCGGGACTTTTGGGGCTGACCAATGGAGAGGGTTTGGGCAGCGCGGGAACGTTGGCGTGGAAGATGAGGACGGGTTTTCTTGTGGGCCATTTGCCGGTCGTTGCACGCTGCCTACAGAAAAAATAGGCGGTGCCGAGAGTGGGTCGCCGACGCCTTTTGTTGATCTTGGATTGACTAACGCCTCCTCCGGGTTTGGTATTGGCTTGGTAACGAATCGAGCTATATTGGATTTGCAGTTGTCCGCAATGGAGAAGACTGGTAACGGGGAAATTGTTTCCCAGCCAAAAGTTGTGACTTCGGACAAGGAAACGGCGAAGATCTTGAAAGGCACCAAGATTCCCTATGAGGAGGCATCTTCTAGTGGAGCGACCTCTACTGCGTTTGCTGTTGCTGCATTGTCGCTGGAGGTTACCCCGCAGATTACTCCTGGGAATCAGATTATTATGGAAGTTAAGGTGACCAAGGACGAGGCTGACTTTAGTCGCCAGGTTCGGAGTGTGCCGTCCATTCAGAATAACGAGGTGAATGCTAAGATTTTGGTTGGGGATGGGGAAACCATAGTCATTGGTGGCGTCTATTCTAACGTTCAGCAGACGTCAGTCGATAAGGTCCCTTTCTTAGGCGATCTGCCGTTTATTGGGCGTGTTTTTCGTAAGGATATCGTCCGAGATGAAAAGAATGAGCTTCTGATCTTCCTCACCCCGCGCATCCTGAACAATCAGGCCATTGCCGTGAGCCGTTGATTAGGTGCGCAATCTGATCCTCGTGGGCCCGATGGGTGCTGGTAAAAGCACCATCGGGCGTTTGCTTGCCAAGGAGTTGCGCTTTCCTTTCAAAGATTCTGACAAGGAAATCGAGCAGCGGACCGGGGCCGATATTCCTTGGATCTTCGATGTTGAGGGTGAGCAGGGGTTTCGGGATCGTGAGCAGGCGATGATTGCCGAGCTCTGCGAGCTTGATGGTGTGGTGTTAGCTACTGGAGGTGGCGCTGTGCTGCGCCCCGAGAACCGGCTGGCGTTGCGTGCTGGTGGTCGGGTTGTCTACTTGCATACCTCTGTCGAGCAGCAGCTCGAGCGCACCTCGCGTGACCGCAACCGGCCTCTTCTGCGCACAGCCGAGCCTGGACGGGTGCTTAGTGAGCTAATGGCCATCCGTGATCCGCTGTATCGAGAGATTGCCGATCTGCTGGTGGAAACCGATGAGCGCCCGCCGCGTCTGGTGGTGCAGGAAATTCTAGAGCGCCTGCAGGCGCTACCTCCCCGTTAAAGCGCACCCGGAACTGCGCTATCCTAGTGCCCTTTTTCATTGGGGGCTTTATGCGGACTCTACAGGTCGATCTCGGCGAACGTAGCTATCCCATCTATATCGGCGCTGGCCTGCTGGAGCGGCAACTGCTTGCACCTCATATCGCTGGTCGGCAAGTCGCGGTGGTGAGCAATGAAACGGTCGCGCCGCTTTATTTTGAGCAATTAAGTCGTAGTCTGGTTGGTTTTGACGTGACCTCTGTCGTCCTGCCGGACGGTGAGTCGTATAAGAACTGGGAAACCCTGCAGCAGATATTCGATGGCCTGCTGTCCGCGAGGCTGGACCGCCGTGCCACCATCGTCGCGCTAGGCGGTGGGGTAATTGGTGACATGGCCGGATTTGCCGCTGCCTGCTACCAGCGCGGCATCGATTTCATCCAGGTACCCACGACCCTGCTCTCCCAGGTCGACTCCTCGGTTGGGGGCAAGACAGGCATCAACCATCCGCTGGGCAAGAACATGGTGGGGGCGTTCTATCAGCCGAAGGCGGTGATCATCGACACCAATACCCTGGCGACGTTGCCTTCCCGGGAGTTGTCCGCCGGGTTGGCGGAAGTGATCAAGTACGGTCTGATCTGCGACGAGCCCTTTCTCGCTTGGCTGGAGCAGCACATCGATGCGCTGCGCGCGTTGGATACCGAGGCGCTGACTACCGCAATCGAGCGCTCCTGCGTGACCAAGGCGCGGGTAGTGGCCGCTGACGAGCGCGAGTCCGGCCTGCGCGCAACACTCAATTTAGGGCATACCTTCGGGCATGCGATCGAAACGCACATGGGCTACGGTGCGTGGCTGCATGGCGAAGCGGTTTCCGCTGGCACTGTCATGGCATTGGAGATGTCCAATCGTCTGGGTTGGATTTCGCCGCAGGAGCGTGATCGAGGTGTTCGCCTGCTGCGTCGAGCCGGCTTGCCGGTCATTCCGCCCGAGGAGATGCGCCCAGATGACTTCCTCGAACATATGGCGGTAGACAAAAAGGTTCTCGACGGCCGTCTGCGGCTGGTCTTGCTGCGGCGATTGGGTGAGGCCGTGGTAACCGACGATTTTCCCTTTGAGATTTTGCATGCCACTCTGGGCGCGGATTTCCGTGCGCTGGTGGATCAGCTTACCGACTAGATAGAGAGTTTCATGACCAGCTTGCATGCCGATGAGGCCTATCTCGGCCACTATCAGTTCAGCCATGATCCATTCGCGCCGCGTGTGCCGGGCTTCAAGTTCTTTCCGGCGCAGCGCAAGCCCGTACTGGGCCAGTTGCACCACCTGGCCCGCTACAGCCAACTCTTGCTGTTGGTCTGCGGCCAACGTGGGAGCGGCAAGACGCTGCTGCGCCAGGCGTTGGTTGCCAGCACCAACAAGCAGACCGTGCAGAGCGTGGTCGCATCGCCCCGTGCCGCTGCCGGCGGCGTGCTGCAGCAGGTGGCGGAAGGCTTGGGCCTGTCCCAGGCCGGGGTGCCGGCGGTTCTCGCGCAGGTCGGGCAATTGTCCCTGGTCGGGCAGGAAGTCTATTTGCTGATCGACGATGCCGAGCAGTTGGATGATGCAGCCCTCGAAACGCTGTTGGCGCTCGCTGCCGGCAACGCCGAAGGGCGTCCGCATGTATTTCTGTTCGGCGAAGCTTCGCTGATTCCTCGGCTCGAGCGCCTGAGCGACGGGGTCGAGCGCTTCCATGCCATCGAGTTGCAGCCGTATTCCGTGGAGGAAACCCGCGATTATCTCGCCCAGCGTCTCGAAGGCGCAGGTAGGGATATTGACGTGCTTTCGCCTGAGCAGATCGACGAAATCCATGAGCAATCGGGTGGTTGGCCCGGCATGGTCAATCAGGTTGCCCGTGAGGTGCTGGTCGAAAACATGCTCGCCAGTCAGGGGGCGGCGCGCAAGGGCGGTTTTTCCTTCGCCGGCCTGCCACGCAAGCACATGCTCGCGTTGCTGTTGGTGGCTGCCGGTGTCGGAGGGGCCTGGCTGATGCAGGGGGAGCGGGGAGCGGTCGCCCCGGTCGCTGCCCAGTTGCCCATGGATGTCGTTGCACCGGCATCATCGGAGGGTGGGAAAGAGCCTGCGATCGAGTTCGATGGCGCTGCTCAACCGCTGCCTTTGCCGTTGGTGGGAGAGGCTCAGCCGGTCATTCGCCAGCCTCTGGCCGAGGCGGCCGGGCTGGATGAGGAAGAGGGGGGCGATGCCGCCGCGGTCACGCCTGCGCCAACTACGCTGCCCCTGGAGCCGTCTCCGGCTGTCGTGACGCCTGAACCTTCACCGGTGCCCGCGCCTGCGATGGCAGCACCGCCGGTGGTGGCTTCTGTCGCGCCGGCTCCGGTGGCTGCGCCAGTTGCCTCGCCAGCGCCGGCCGAGGTGGTGAAGTCGGCAACGGTACCGCAGCCCGCGGCCGCCAAGCCTGCGGCGACGGCTTCCAGGGCCGGTGACTGGTATCGCTCGCAGGCTGCCAGCAGCTATGCCTTGCAGGTATTCGGGTCGCGCTCCGAAAGCAACGCGCAGGCCTTCGTTCGCGAACTCGGGGGCGAGTATCGCTATTTCAAGAAGATGCACCAAGGCCAGCCGCTATATGTCGTCACCTATGGCAGCTTCGCCAATCGCGCAGCGGCCCAGGCGGCGATCAAGACCTTGCCGGCCAAGGTGCAGGCGGGCAAGCCCTGGCCGCGCACCTTCGCCAGCATCCAGCAGGAAGCGCTGTCCCCGCGCTGAGGCCTGCGCCCTGCGCTGACCGGGTGGTCGTTAGCACGACTGCCTGGTCTCATCCCTTCGTCCAGGCGACAAAAACTTTCACTGAATCGACGTGAAAATTTGTGACCCCCTGGGGTGATGTGTACAATGACCTCCCTTTTGCCTGCGCAAAGCTGGCGCCTCGACCTGCGCGTTTGGTAAGTGTTTGAAATAGTTAGAAGTTTCCTGGTGAGAGTCCCTATGAAAGCAGGTTTGTATCGTCCTGATGAGTTCAAGGATAACTGCGGCTTCGGCTTGATCGCCCACATGCAGGGCGAGGCGAGCCACCACCTGCTGCAGACCGCCATTGAAGCCCTTACCTGCATGACCCACCGTGGCGGCATCAACGCCGACGGCAAGACCGGCGACGGCTGTGGTCTGCTCATCCAGAAGCCGGATCGTTTCCTGCGCGCCAAGGCCCAGGAGCACTTTGGCGTCGAGTTGCCCAAGCAATATGCGGTGGGCATGGTGTTCCTCAACCAGGACGCCGCACGTGCCGACGCTGCCCGCGAGAACATGAATCGCGAGATTCTCGCTGCCGGTCTGCAACTGGTCGGCTGGCGCAAGGTGCCGGTGGATGCCAGCGTGCTCGGCCAACTGGCGCTGGACCGCCTGCCGCAGATCGAGCAGGTGTTCATTGGTGGCGAAGGTCTGTCCGACCAGGATTTCGCGGTCAAGTTGTTCAGCGCCCGGCGGCGCTCCTCGGTGGCCAACGCCGAGGACAGCGACCACTACATCTGCAGCTTTTCGCACAAGACCATCATTTATAAAGGCCTGATGATGCCGGCCGACCTCGCCCAGTTCTATCCGGACCTGGGCGACGAGCGCCTGGAAACCGCGATCTGCGTGTTTCACCAGCGTTTCTCCACCAACACGCTGCCGAAGTGGCCGCTGGCGCAGCCGTTCCGCTTTCTCGCCCATAACGGCGAGATCAACACCATCACCGGCAACCGCAATTGGGCCCAGGCCCGGCGTACCAAGTTCGCCACCGAGACCATTCCGGCGCTGGAGGAACTCGGCCCGCTGGTCAACCGTGTCGGCTCCGACTCGTCGAGCATGGACAACATGCTCGAGCTTCTGGCTACCGGTGGCATGGACCTGTTCCGCGGCCTGCGCATGATCATTCCGCCGGCCTGGCAGAACGTCGAGACCATGGACGCCGATCTGCGCGCCTTCTACGAATACAACTCCATGCACATGGAGCCGTGGGACGGTCCGGCCGGCGTGGTGCTGACCGACGGTCGCTACGCCGTCTGCCTGCTCGACCGCAACGGGCTGCGCCCGGCGCGCTGGGTCACTACCAGCAACGGCTACATCACCCTGGCCTCGGAAATCGGTGTCTGGGATTACCAGCCCGAAGAGGTGATCGCCAAGGGCCGTGTCGGCCCGGGGCAGATTCTCGCCGTCGATACCGAGACCGGTCAGGTGCTGTCCACTGCGGATATCGACAGCCGCCTGAAGTCGCGCCACCCCTACAAGCAGTGGCTGCGCAAGAATGCCCTGCGCATCCAGGCGACCCTGGATGACGACCACGGTGTGGCCAGCTACGACGGTGACCAACTCAAGCAATACATGAAGATGTTCCAGGTCACCTTCGAAGAGCGTGACCAGGTGCTGCGCCCGCTCGCCGAACAGGGCCAGGAAGCGGTCGGCTCGATGGGCGACGATACCCCGATGGCGGTGCTGTCCAAGCGGGTGCGCTCGACCTACGACTACTTCCGCCAGCAGTTCGCCCAGGTCACCAACCCGCCGATCGACCCGCTGCGCGAAGCCATCGTCATGTCGCTGGAGACCTGCCTCGGGGCCGAGCGCAATGTCTTCGAAGAGACCGCCGATCACGCCAACCGCGCGATCCTCAGCAGCCCTGTGATTTCCCCGGCCAAGTGGCGGACGATCATGACCCTGGATCGTCCCGGGTTCGAGCGCCATATCATCGACCTCAACTACGAGGAGTCGATGGGCCTCGAGGCGGCGGTGCGCAACATCGCCGACCAGGCCGAGGAAGCGGTACGCAGCGGCAAGGTGCTGCTGGTGCTGACCGACCGCCACATTGCTCCCGGCAAGCTGCCGGTGCACGCCTCCCTGGCCGTTGGCGCGGTGCACCACCGCCTGACCGAGAAGGGCCTGCGCTGCGACTGCAACATCCTGGTGGAAACCGCCACCGCCCGCGATCCGCACCATTACGCGGTGCTGCTGGGCTTCGGTGCCACCGCGGTCTACCCGTTCCTGGCCTATGAAGTGCTGGCCGACCTGATCCGTACCGGCGAGGTGCTGGGCGATCTGTTCGAAGTGTTCAAGCACTACCGCAAGGGCATCTCCAAAGGCCTGCTGAAGATCCTGTCGAAGATGGGCATCTCCACCGTGGCTTCCTACCGCGGCGCACAACTGTTCGAAGCCGTCGGCCTGTCCGACGAAGTGGTCGAGCTGAGCTTCCGCGGCGTGGCCAGCCGCATCAAGGGCGCGCGTTTCGTCGATATCGAGGCCGAGCAGAAGGCCTTGGCCTTCGAGGCCTGGAACAACCGCAAGCCGATCCAGCCGGGCGGCCTGCTGAAGTTTGTCTACGGTGGCGAATACCACGCCTACAACCCGGATGTAGTGAACACCCTGCAGGCGGCCGTGCAGCAGGGTAGCTACGAGAAATTCAAGGAATACACCGCACTGGTGGATCAGCGGCCGGTGGCGATGCTGCGCGACCTGCTCAAACTCAAGACCAGCGAGACCCCGCTGGCGCTGGACGAGGTCGAGCCGCTGGAGTCGATCCTCAAGCGCTTCGATTCCGCCGGCATTTCCCTCGGTGCACTGTCGCCGGAGGCCCACGAGGCGCTGGCCGCGGCGATGAACCGTCTCGGCGCGCGCTCCAACTCTGGCGAGGGTGGCGAAGATCCGGCCCGCTATGGCACCGAGCGCAGCTCGAAGATCAAGCAGGTGGCCACCGGCCGTTTCGGCGTGACTCCGGAATACCTGGTCAATGCCGAGGTGCTGCAGATCAAGGTGGCCCAGGGCGCCAAGCCCGGCGAGGGCGGCCAGCTGCCGGGCGGCAAGGTCAACGGACTGATCGCTCGTCTGCGCTACGCGGTACCCGGCGTGACCCTGATCTCGCCGCCGCCGCACCATGACATCTATTCCATCGAAGACCTGGCCCAGCTGATCTTCGACCTCAAGCAGGTCAACCCGAAGGCGCTGGTGTCGGTGAAGCTGGTGGCCGAGCCGGGCGTCGGCACCATCGCCGCCGGCGTGGCCAAGGCTTACGCGGACCTGATCACCATCTCCGGCTACGACGGCGGTACCGGCGCGTCGCCGATCACCTCCATCAAGTACGCCGGCAGCCCCTGGGAGCTGGGCCTGGCGGAAACCCACCAGACCCTGCGTGGCAACGACCTGCGCGGCAAGGTGCGGGTGCAGACCGATGGCGGTCTGAAGACCGGTCTCGATGTGATCAAGGCAGCGATTCTCGGCGCCGAAAGCTTCGGCTTCGGTACTGCGCCGATGATCGCGCTGGGCTGCAAGTACCTGCGTATCTGCCACTTGAACAACTGCGCCACCGGCGTCGCCACCCAGAACGACAAGCTGCGCAAGGACCACTTCATCGGTACCGTCGACATGGTGGTGAACTTCTTCACCTACGTCGCCGAAGAGACCCGCGAGTGGTTGGCCCGACTGGGCGTGCGCAGCCTTGGCGAGCTGATCGGCCGCACCGACCTGCTGGAAATCCTGCCGGGCGAGACCGAGAAGCAGCAGCACCTGGATCTGACCCCGTTGCTGGGCAGCGACCACGTGCCGGCGGACAAGCCGCAGTTCTGCCAGGTCGAGAAAAACCCGCCGTTCGACCAAGGCCTGCTGGCCGAGAAGATGGTCGAACTGGCCAAGGGCGCCATTGCCGAGAAGAGCGGCGGCGAGTTCGAGCTGGATATCTGCAACTGCGACCGCTCCATCGGCGCGCGGGTTTCCGGCGAAATCGCCAAAGCCCACGGCAACCAAGGCATGGCCAAGGCGCCGATCACCTTCCGTTTCAAGGGTACCGCTGGTCAGAGCTTCGGCGTGTGGAACGCCGGTGGCCTCAACCTGTACCTGGAAGGCGATGCCAACGACTACGTGGGCAAGGGCATGACCGGCGGCAAGCTGGTGATCACCCCGCCGAAAGGCAGCCCGTTCAAGTCCGAGGAGTCGGCGATCATCGGCAATACCTGCCTGTATGGCGCCACCGGCGGCAAGCTGTTTGCCGCGGGCACGGCCGGCGAGCGCTTCGGCGTGCGCAACTCCGGTGCCCATGCGGTGGTGGAAGGCACTGGCGACCATTGCTGCGAATACATGACCGGCGGTTTCGTCTGCGTCCTGGGCAAGACCGGCTACAACTTCGGCTCGGGCATGACCGGCGGTTTCGCCTATGTGCTCGACCTGGACAACAGCTTCGTCGACCAGGTCAACCATGAGCTGGTGGAGATCCAGCGCATCAACAACGAATCGATGGAGGCCTACCGGAGCCACCTGCAACGCGTGCTCGTCGAGTACGTGCAGGAGACCGGCAGCGAGTGGGGGCGCAATCTGTCCGAGAACCTGGACGATTACTTGCGCAAGTTCTGGCTGGTCAAGCCCAAGGCTGCGAGCCTGGCTTCGCTGTTGTCCACCACCCGTGCGAATCCGCAGTAATCGCGCCTGAAGTTTGAGGTTTTGAAATGACTGAACGTCTGAACAACGACTTCCAGTTCATCGAAGTCGGGCGCAAGGACCCGAAGAAGAAGCTCCTGCGGCAGCGCAAGAAGGAGTTCGTGGAAATCTACGAACCCTTCAAGCCGGCCCAGGCCGCCGACCAGGCGCATCGCTGCCTGGGCTGCGGCAACCCGTATTGCGAATGGAAGTGCCCGGTGCACAACTACATTCCGAACTGGCTGAAGCTGGTCTCGGAGGGCAACATCCTGGCGGCCGCCGAACTCAGCCACCAGACCAATACGCTGCCGGAAGTCTGCGGCCGGGTGTGCCCGCAGGATCGCCTGTGCGAAGGCGCCTGCACGCTGAACGACGGCTTCGGCGCGGTGACCATCGGCTCGGTGGAGAAGTACATCACCGATACCGCCTTCGCCATGGGCTGGCGTCCGGACATGTCCAAGGTCAAGCCGACCGGCAGGAAGGTCGCCATCATCGGCGCCGGCCCGGCGGGCCTGGGCTGTGCTGACGTGCTGGTGCGCAACGGCGTGACCCCGGTGGTGTTCGACAAGAACCCGGAAATCGGCGGCCTGCTGACCTTCGGCATTCCCGAGTTCAAGCTGGAAAAGACTGTGATGAGCCGTCGCCGCGAGGTGTTCGCCGGCATGGGCATCGAGTTCCGGCTGAACACCGAAGTGGGCAAGGACGTGACCATGGAGCAACTGCTCGATGAGTACGATGCCGTGTTCATGGGCATGGGTACCTACACCTACATGAAAGGCGGCTTCCCTGGCGAGGACCTGCCGGGCGTCTACGATGCGCTGGACTTCCTGATCGCCAACGTCAACCGCAACCTCGGCTTCGAGAAGTCTCCCGAGGACTTCATCGACATGAAGGGCAAGAAGGTCGTGGTGCTCGGCGGTGGCGACACCGCGATGGACTGCAACCGTACCTCGATCCGCCAGGGTGCCAAGAGCGTGACCTGCGCCTATCGCCGCGACGAAGAAAACATGCCGGGTTCGCGCAAGGAAGTGAAGAACGCCAAGGAAGAGGGCGTGAAGTTCCTCTTCAACCGCCAGCCCATCGCCATTGTCGGCGAGGACAAGGTGGAAGGCGTGAAGGTGGTCGAGACCCGTCTCGGCGAGCCCGACGCCCGTGGTCGCCGCAGCCCGGAGCCGATCCCCGGTTCCGAGGAAATCCTGCCGGCCGATGCGGTGGTGATCGCCTTCGGTTTCCGTCCGAGCCCGGCGCCGTGGTTCGAGCAGTTCGAGATCAAGACCGACAACCAGGGCCGCGTCGTGGCACCGGAGCAGGGCCAGTTCAAGCACCAGACCAGCAACCCGAAGATCTTCGCCGGTGGCGACATGGTGCGCGGTTCCGATCTGGTGGTGACGGCGATCTTCGAAGGGCGCCAGGCGGCCGAGGGCATTCTCGACTACCTCGGCGTCTGATCACGCAGCGAGAAGCTGCAAGCTACACGCGGCGAGTGGACGCGTTCTCTCTCAGCTTGTAGCTTGCCAAGCGCGACAAATTGACTCGCTGGACAAAAGGCACGGCACCCGCCGTGCCTTTTGCGTTGCGGTTTGCGAAAATGCCGGCACTTTTCTGTTGGACAATGCCATGACCGCCCTGAAGAACGACCGCTTCCTCCGAGCCTTGCTCAAGCAACCCGTCGATGTGACCCCGGTGTGGATGATGCGCCAGGCCGGTCGTTACCTGCCGGAGTATCGGGCGAGCCGGGCCAAGGCCGGCGACTTCATGAGCCTGATGCAGAACCCAGCGTTCGCCTGCGAGGTCACCTTGCAGCCGCTGGACCGCTACCCGCAGCTCGATGCGGCGATCCTGTTCTCCGACATCCTCACCATTCCCGACGCCATGGGCCAGGGCCTGTACTTCGAGACCGGCGAGGGCCCGCGCTTCAAGAAGGTGATCGCCAGCGCCGCCGACATCGAGGCGCTGCCGATTCCCGATCCGGAACAGGACCTTGGCTATGTGATGGACGCCGTGCGCACCATTCGCCGCGAGCTGGACGGCCGCGTGCCGCTGATCGGCTTCTCCGGCAGCCCCTGGACCCTGGCCACCTACATGGTCGAGGGCGGCTCGTCGAAGGACTTTCGCAAGTCCAAGGCGATGCTCTACGACAACCCGCAGGCCATGCATGCGCTGCTCGACAAGCTGGCGCGCTCGGTGACTGCCTATCTCAACGGGCAGATCCTTGCCGGTGCCCAGGCGGTGCAGATCTTCGATACCTGGGGCGGCAACCTGTCGTCGGCAGCCTACCTGGAGTTCTCCCTGGCCTATATGAAGCAGATCGTCGCCGGACTGATCCGCGAGCACGACGGTCGCCAGATCCCGGTGATCCTGTTCACCAAGAACGGCGGGCTCTGGCTGGAAACCCTGGCCGAGGCCGGTGCCGATGCGCTCGGCCTGGACTGGACCTGCGATATCGGCGAGGCTCGTCGCCGCGTCGGCGCCAGGGTCGCCTTGCAGGGCAACATGGACCCGACCGTGCTTTATGCCAAGCCGCAGGCGATCCGCGCGGAAGTCGCGCGCATCCTCGCCAGCTACGGTCAGGGCTCGGGGCATGTGTTCAATCTCGGCCATGGCATCACCCCGGAAGTCGATCCGGCTCATGCCGGCGCCTTCCTCGAGGCGGTGCACGAACTTTCCGCTCAGTACCATCACTGATCGTTGCCGGTTGCCGGATGCTTCTGCGTTGCCTATACCCCGATTACCGACCTGCGTCGGTAGGACGGGCTTGAGGGACATTGAAGGGCTATCACTCTTGCGCTGCCTGAGGGTTCCGGCCCATGCGAGCAGCATGGATCATGCCTTGCCAAGGGGGCATCGGCTTGGGCAGGCAGCGCAGATCGCTTTTCTCACTCGGCCTTTCATACCCGTCTCCCCGGCGAAGGCCGGGGTCCAGAGGAGGGTGGGTGTCTCCTGACCATTGCGCGGGCTTCAATCCAGTAGGGCCAATGACTTCGATGCTGCCTGCTCCTGGATACCGACCTCCGTCGGTATGACGGGCTTGGAGGACAGCGCGGGGCTATCACTCTTGCGCTGCCTGAGGACACCGGCCCATGCGCGCAGCATGGATCATCCCTTGCCAAGGGGGTATCGGCTTGGGCTGGCAGCGCAGATTGTTTTTCTCACTCGGTCTTTCATACCCGTCTCCCCGGCGAAGGCCGGGGTCCAGAGGCGGGCGAGTGTTTCCTGGCCATTCCTCGGATTTCAGTCCAGTAGGGCCAATGACTTCGATGCTGCCTGTTCCTGGATACCGGCCTGCGTCGGTATGACGGGCTTGGAGGACAGCTCAGGGCTATCACGCTTGCGCCGCCTGAGGGCACCGGCCCATGTGAGCAGCATGGATCAAGGGAGTATCGGCTTGGGCAGGCAGCGCAGATCGCTTTTCTCACTCGGCCTTTCATACCCGTCTCCCCGGCGAAGGCCGGGGGCCAGAGGCGGGCGGCTGGGTGTTTCCCAGCCATCCCTCGGACTTCAGCCCAGTAGGCCAATGACTTCGATGCTGCCTGTTCCTGGATACCGACCTGCGTCGGTATGACGGGCTTGGAGGACAGCGCAGGGCTATCACGCTTGCGCCGCCTGAGGGCACCGGCCCATGCGAGCAGTGCGGATCATGCCTTGCCAGGGGGTGGCGGCTTGGGCAGGCAGCACAGGTCGCTTTTCTCACTCGACCTTTCATACCCGTCTCCCCGGCGAACGCCGGAGGCGGGTAGGTGTTTCCCGCCATCCGCCAGGGCTTTCGACCCCGGCGAGCGCGTTCCTCTCGAGCTTCTTCAAGCGAAATGGCGGGCTTTCAAGGCTGTTGATAGTGCCCAGGCGAGGTGCCTTCCTTGTGCCCGTGTATCAGCCTGGTCACGCGGATACCGCTGATGCCGAGCACCTCCGCCTGTTCCAGCAGTTCTTCTTCGGTGGCGTCGGCGCTGGGCATGACCAGGCTGTTCTCGGCGTCCGCATGGTGCAGTTCGATCAGGTAGCGGGCGGCCTGGCCATGGGGGTAGCGCTCCCGCTCCGCCTCGACGATCTGCACGCGCGGCTCGTTGCGATAGAGATAGTTGATCTCGAATTTATGCGGGTGGTCGAGCATCGGAGTCCCTCGCGGGTGGATGACTCTTCTGTCGACTGGTTGGCGGCCGCGATCGTTCCCGGCACGCAACGCGCGTACCCGGACGGGTACGCGCGTTTGCCGTCACGGCTGGCGCAGCGTGCGGACGTGGGCAAGCACGGCCTGTTGCTCGGCCTCGCTCAGCGTGTCCGCATAGGCCGGCATGATGCCGGGTCCCTTGCGGATGGCCTTGAGAATGCCTTTGTCGCTTTCGCGGTCCTGCCAGCTCGCCTTGCTCAGGTTCTTGGCGAAATACAGGTAGCCGCGCCAGGTGTTGGCCCGGCCCTGTTCGCCGTGGCACTTGGCGCAGTGCTGGCCGTACAGCGCCGCGCCGTCCGTTTCGGCCAGGGCCGAGGGGCTAAGCGACAGCAGGCCGGCCAGCAGGACGATTGCCGGCAGCTTATTTGACATTGGCCAACTGCCCCTTGAGCGCAACGCCCGCCATCAGGGCGCCGGCGTGGCACTCGTAGCGTTCGGCGTCCTTGTACTCGTTGTTCTTGTAGTTGCTGGCGATGTTCACCACGGCATTGGCGCCGGCGGACTTGGCGGCCTGTTGCAGGCGGATCAGCGCCGACTGCAGGGCCCAGCGGCAGGCGACCTCGTCGCTCTTGTTGAAGGCATTGGTCTTCTGGCTGGTGGTGATGTTCGGGTTGATCACCGTCACCTTGCCGGCCGGCTGCTTGCCGGCCAGGTAGAACTTGACGCTGCCATCCAGGCGGCCGGCCTGGGTGGCTTCGGCCACCACGCTGTCGAACGGCAGGTAGTGGGTGGTATCGCGGGCCTGGCTGATGCCGGGCAGGGTGCTCAGACAAAACGCAGCGATGATCCAGTTCTTGTTTTTCATTGTTGTCTCCTTGTTTGAGGTGTACTGCGGGATGGTGCTAAGACGGTGCTCGACACGGGCCTGGCTCTGCTGGCGCGTCGTTCAGCGCCAGCGGCGGAAGATCAACGAGGTGTTGACGCCGCCGAAGGCGAAGTTGTTGTTCATCACGTATTCGTGGCTCATGGCGCGCGGCTCGCCGACCAGGTAGTCCAGCTCGCCGCAGCGCGGATCGACCTGCGCCAGGTTGAGGGTATGGATGTACTGGTCGCGGTTCATCATCTCGATGCTGAACCAGGACTCCAGCGCACCGCAGGCGCCGAGGGTATGGCCGAGAAAGCTCTTTTGCGAGCTGATCGGCATGCGGTTGCCGAACAGCTCCTGGGTCGCCAGGGTCTCGGCGATATCGCCCTGCTCGGTGGCGGTGCCGTGTCCGTTGACGTAGCCGATGGCGGCCGGCGGCAGGCCGGCGTCATCCAGGGCCAGTTGCATGGCGCCGCGCATGGTCGCCTGTTCCGGCTTGGTGATGTGCTGGCCGTCGGCGTTGCTGCCGAAACCGACCAGCTCGGCATGGATGCGCGCGCCGCGGGCCAGGGCATGCTCCAGTTCCTCGAGCACCAGCATGCCGGCGCCCTCGCCGATCACCAGGCCGTCGCGGCCCTGGTCGTAGGGGCGCGGCGAGGTGTGCGGGGCGTCGTTCTTCAGGCTGGTGGCGTAGAGCGCGTCGAACACCATGGCCTCGGTGGGACAGAGCTCCTCGGCGCCGCCGGCCAGCATCAGCGGCAGACGGCCGAACTTGATCGCTTCGTAGGCATAGCCGATGCCCTGGCTGCCGCTGGTGCAGGCGCTGGAGGTGGGGATCAGCCGGCCCTTGAGGCCGAAGAAAATGCTGATATTGGCCGCTGTGGTGTGCGGCATCATGCGCACGTAGGAGTTGGCGTTGAGGCCGTCGGCCACCGAGTTCATCAGCATGTTGCCGAAGGCCTTGATCTCGTCGGTGCTGCCGGTGGAGGAGCCGCAGGCCACGCCCATGCGGCCATCCTGGATGCTGGTGTCGCCGAGCAGACCGGCATCTTCCAGGGCACGTTCGGCGGCGGCCACCGACAGCCGGGAGACTCGGCCCATGCTGCGCAGCTGCTTGCGGGTCCAGTGGGCGGGTACGGCGAAGTCGTCCACCGGACCGCCGAGGCGGGTGTTCAACTCGGTGAAGCGATCCCATTCCTGCATGTAGCGAATGCCGCTGCGGTTGGCGCGGAAGTTAGCCTCGATGCTGGCCCAGTCGCTGCCCAGCGAGGTGATGCCGGCCATGCCGGTGACCACGACGCGCTTCATCAGCACAACCCCCCATTCACGGCGAGGACCTGGCGGGTGATATATGCCGCCTCCTCGGACATCAGAAAATTCACTGCCCCGGCGACTTCTTCCGGTGTGCCCATGCGGCCGGCCGGGATCATCTTGAGAATCTCTTCCAGGGGCACATGTTCGTCGAGCATATCGGTGTCGATCAGTCCCGGTGCCACGCAGTTGACGGTGATCCTGCGCTTGCCCAGCTCGATCGCCAGCGCCTTGGCGGCGCCGATCACACCGGCTTTGGAGGCGCTGTAATTGACCTGGCCGCGGTTGCCGATCAGCCCGGAGACCGAGGTGATGCAGACGATGCGCCCTGGCTTGCGCCGCCGGATCATCGGCATGCACAGCGGGTGCAGCACATTGTAGAAGCCGTCCAGGTTGGTGCGCAGCACCTGGTCCCAATCTTCGTCGGTCAGCGCCGGAAAGGCGCCGTCGCGGGTCAGCCCGGCATTGCAGACCACCCCGTAGTAGGCGCCGTGTTGCTCGACGTCGGTTTCCAGCGTGGTGCGGCAAGCGTCGCGGTCGGATACGTCGAATTGCAGGATGCGCGCCTGTCGGCCCAGTTCGGCGATCTGCGCCTGCACGGCCTCGGCCTCGTCACGCCGCGAACGGCAGTGCAGCACGATGTCGAAGCCGGCGCGGGCCAGGCGCAGGGCAATGGCGCGGCCGATGCCACGGCTCGATCCGGTGACCAGAATCGGGTCGTTCATAGTTCGGGTTCCTGTAGATAGCTGGCCACTTCCGGCGGGCGGAAGACATTGAGGCGGGCCTCGGCATGGATGCCGGGGCCGTCGAGATGGCATTCGAAGACGCCCATGCCGTTGTCGTCCTGCAGCGAGCGCAGGGCATGGATGCGCAGTTCGGCGCCGGCCGGAAAGGCTTCGACGTTGCACTGGAAGCTGCGGGTGCCGAGCAGAAAGCCCAGCTCCACCGGTTGTCCGTGCAGGCGCGCCTGGCAGCCGGCATAGGCGGCGATGCTCTGCGCCATCAGCTCGACGCCGACCCAGGCCGGCAGGCTGCCGTCGGCGCGGTTGAACAGGCCGCCGGGGCGTATGGTGAGGCGGGTGCGCACCTCCTCGTCGGCGAAGCTGTCGACGCCGTCGAGCAGGATCATGTCGCCGGCATGGGGCAAGAGTTCGGCGATCGGCCAATCGATCATGGTGTGTCCCCGAGAATCAGGCTGAAATTGTTGCCGCCGAAGGCGAAGGAGTTGCTCATCAGCCGGCGCGGGCGCCGATCCCCCAGGCGCTGGCCGGCGGTGGCCAGGCGCAGCGCCGGCAACTGCGGGTCGGCGACCCCATCCCACAGATGCGGCGGCAGCTGGCCGTCGCGGTTGTACTCGCTCAGGCACAGCCAGCAGAACGCCGCCTCCAGTGCTCCGGCGGCACCAAGGGTGTGGCCGGTCAGCGGTTTGGTCGAGGAGCAAGCCACGCCGTCCGGGAACAGCGCGTGCACCGCCTGGCTTTCCATGGCGTCGTTGTGCACGGTGGCGGTACCGTGCAGGTTCAGGTAGTCGATCTGCGCCGCCGTTAGGCCGGCTTCGGTAAGTGCCTTGCGCATCGCTTCCTGGGCGCCGAGCCCTTGTGGCTGCGGCGCGGAGATGTGGTGGGCGTCGGAGCTGGCGCCGCAGCCGAGCAGGGCGATGGGGGCCGGCTCGCGGGACGTTGGCTCCTTGGTCATGAGAAAGAGCGCGGCGGCCTCTCCGATATTGATGCCGTTGCGGTTGGCGGAAAACGGATTGCAGCGCTCGGCGGAGACCGCCTCCAGCGAGCCGAAGCCTTGCAGGGTCAGGCTGCACAGGGAATCCACCCCGCCGCACAGCACCGCGTCGCAGATGCCCAGGTCGAGCAGCCGGCGCGCGCTGAGCAGGGCGCGGGCGCTGGAGGTGCAGGCGGTGGAAATGGCATAGGCCGGGCCGCTCAGTTGCAGCCAGTCGGCGAGAAAAGCGGCCGGCGCGGCCAGTTCCTGCTGGCGGTAGCGGTAGTCGCTGGGGAACCGGCCCTCGGCCAGATAGCGGGCGATGCCGCCGGTGGCCTCGTGGATGCCCGAGGTGCTGGTGCCGAGCACCACGGCGATGCGCTCGGCGCCGTAGCGCGCGATGGCCTGGCGAATGTCGGCGTCGATTTCCAGGGCGGCAGCCAGCAGGAGCTGGTTGTTGCGCGTCGAATGGTCCTCCAGGCCTGCAGGGATCGCCGGCAGCGGCGCGTCGACGGCGCCCACCAGCATCGGGCCGCAAGGGCTCCAGCCCTGCTGCGGGCGCATGCCCGCGGCATCGCCGGCGAATAACCCGGCCGCCACCTCGGCCTTGCCCTGGCCGAGGGCGCAGGTCAGCCCGAGGGCGTTGAGATAGACAGTCATGGTGCGGTTCCTCGCTCATGCGCGGGAAGCGCAGTGACGCGGTAGTTCAGGCCGCCGGCGGCCGTCAGGTTGAAATCCAGCGGCCCATGGTAGCGGACCTGCCAGCGGGTATGACCGCCGTCCAGCAGCTGCCGCTGGGCCGGTGTCGCCTGCAAATGGGCATCGGGATAGCGCTGCGCCAGTTCCGCCGCCGGGGTCAGGGCGAACAGCAGGGCGGCGAATAGCTCGCGGGCCTCCGGGTTCGGCGGCAGCAGGCCGTCGTTGTGCCAGGCCTGCCATTCCAGGCTCTGGCGGGCCAGGGGAATGCCCAGCGGATCGAACAGCGACCAGCGCAGCGCGCCGGCTTCCGCCTGCACCACCAGCAGCCAGTCCTGGCGCTGCTCGCCCTGCTGGCGCTGCACATGCAGTTGCAGCGGCCAGGCCAGCGTCGGCGCGGCGGTGGGCAGCGGCGCGCGCGCGGCACAGCCGGCGAGCAGCAGGGCGAGCAGCAGCAGGGCTTGACGCATCACGGCTCCAGCGGCTTGCGCGCGGCGGCGTTGATCAGGGTTTCCTCGCGCTGGCCGAACGGTTTCGGCTGGCGAATGCCCCAGCGCTCCAGCAGGCCGAAGTCCTTCGAGCGGCTCCACCACAGATACGGATAGGAAACGTTGCGCTCGGCGAACTGAAAGCCCTGTCCGCGCAACATGGCCAGGTATTCGTCGGCGCTTTTCTGCACGTGCATCGGATGGCGGAACAGCCAGCGGATCACCCAGGTATCGATATAGGCCTTGGTCGATTCGGCGAACAGCAGCCAGCCGCCGGGCTTGAGCACGCGCCAGAACTCCGCCAGGGCCTTTTCCTGCTCGACCAGATGATGGAAGGTCTGGTGGCAGAACAGCAGGTCGACACTGGCGTCGGGCAGCTCGATGCGGGCGCAGTCGCTGGCGATCAGCTCGACATCCAGGCCCAGGCGCGAGGCTTCCGCCCGCGAGCAGTCGAGGCTGTGGGGATCGGCATCCAGGCCGATCAGCCGTGCCGGGGAGAAGGCCTCGTGCAGCAGGCGAAACGACTTGCCCTGGCCGCAGCCGGCATCGAGCAGCACCGCCTGTTCCGGCAGCGGGGCGTCGATCAGGCGCTGCAGGTCGTTGATCGCCACCCGCAGCACGTGGTGCTGCCAGGTATGGCTTTGCAGGAACCAGAAGCCGAAACGGGTTTCTTCGACGTAGGTGGGGGCGGCGCGGTCCATGGCTGTCCTTATCGTACGGTGGCGGCGCGCTCGCACAGCTCGGCGAGCACGCGCAGGCGCCGCTTGGGCTCGGCAACATAGGGGTTGCGCTGGTCCCAGGCGTAGCCGGCGAGGATCGAGCTGATCATGCCGCGAATGTCCGCCGAGGCATTGGGATGGAAGATCACGTTTTGGAAGCTGCCATCGTACCAACCCTCGACATAGGCGCGGAACGTATCCACGCCGCGTTTGAGCGGTACGGCGAAGTCCTGCTGCCAGTCCACCGGCTCGCCCTGCAACTGCCGGTGCAACAGGCCGGCGGCCATGCTCGCCGAGCGCATGGCAATGGTTACCCCGGAGGAGAACACCGGGTCGAGGAATTCGGCGGCGTTGCCGAGCAGCGCGAAACCGGGCCCGTGCAGGCTCTTGACGTTGGCCGAGTAGCCGCCGAGGCTGCGTGCCGGGGTGTCCCACACGGCGTTGCGCAGCAGGCCGGACAGGCTCGGCGTTTCTGCGACGAACTGCTGCAGGCAGGCGTCGAGATCCTGGGGACGGCCCTGGTAGTGGCTGGCGTCGGCCACCACGCCCAGCGAGCAGCGTCCGTCGCTGAACGGAATGGTCCAGAACCACACATCACGATGCTCGGGGTGGGTGGTGACCAGGATTTTCTCGCGGTCGAAGTGCAGGCCGGTGCTGTCGATGCGGTCTTCGATATGGGTGAACACCGCTTGGCGCACCGGGAACGCCGAGGGCGCTTCCAGGTCCAGCAGGCGCGGCAGCACTCGGCCGTAGCCACTGGCGTCGAGCACGAAGGCGCACTCCAGCGCGTATTCGCTGCCGTCCAGGCGGCGCACGGTCAGCCGCGGGCAGGTGCCGGAGAAATCGGCGGCGACGATTTCTTCTTCGTAGCGGATCTCCACCCCCTGGCGCGCGGCCTCGTCGGCCAGGATCTGATCGAAGCGGGCACGTTGCACCTGGAAGGTCCAGCTCTGGCCCTCGGTGAATTTTTCGCGGAAATCGAAGTTGGTGTAGTGCTCGCCCCAGGCGAAGGCGGCGCCGTTTTTCGGCTGGAAGCCGGCGGCTTCCACCGCCTGAAGCATGCCGGCCTCGGCGACGAAGTCCAGGCAATGGGAGAGCAGGCTCTCGCCAATGGAAAAACGCGGGAAGCGTTGGCGCTCGAGCACCAGCACGTCGTGTCCCTGCCGCTTCAACAGCGCGCTGGCGATGGCCCCGGACGGGCCTGCTCCGATCACTACGACTTGTCTTTGTTGCAGATCAAACGGCGCCATAGGGACTCCTGGCTTGTTGTTGTTCTACGGGGTGGCGGATGCCGAGCAGGATGGGCAGCAGGGTGGCGACCAGGCTCATCAGCAGCAGGCCGAGGTACACCGGGGCAGCGATCAAGCCCTGTTGCAGCAGCAGATTGAGGAAGACGATCTCGGTCAGCCCGCGGATATTCAGCAGCAGGCTGTCGCGCCATTTCGCCGCGGCGCATGCCTGGCGGTCGGCCCAGTGCAGACCGAGCCAGCTGCCGGCCACTTTGCTTGCCATCGGCAGGAGCAGCAATGCGCCCAAGTGCAGCCAGGACGCGCCTTGCCAGGCCGCGCCGAGGTCCACCTGCAACACGCCGCAGGTCAGGATCAGCGGCACGGCCAGCCCGTTGAGCAGCCAGGCCCAGTGGCGCGGCGCCAGGGGCAGGCGCAAGGGCTGGCGCAGCGCGGCCAGGCACAGCAGGTAGGCGATGCCGAACAGCAGGGCGTTGAGCTGCAATTGATGGAACAGCAGCATAAGGGCGAAGAACGGCAGGCTGTAGGCGAGCCCGTGGCGCAGGCGCAGGGCCCGCAGCAACAGCGGCAGGCCCGCCGCCAGCAGCGGCCAGAGCAGGTGCTGTGGTTGCGCGCCGCCCTGGGCCAGGGCGAACAGGCTCCAGCAGGCCAGGTCCATCAGGATCGCCGCCTGCAGCAGACGCTTGGTTGCGGCCGGCGGGTAGCCGATGTTCTGCAGGTAGAGGTACAGCACCGGGATGGCGGTGATGGAAAACAGCAGGCCGAGGCCCAAGGCACCCAGCCAGCCGCCATCCGGCAACAGCCAGGCGGCGCAGGCCAGGCCGCAAGCCAGCGGCAGCAGAAAGCTCGGCAGGGCGATCTTCAGGCTCTGCGAGTCGAACTGCAGATCGACCACGTCGCTGAGGATATAGCCCAGCAGCAGGGCGAAGCTCAGCCCGTAGAGCCCTTGCAGCCAGGCGGGTGCCAGCAGCGCGTCGGCCTGCAGCGACCAGTGCGGCCCGACGCCGGCGAGCAGCAGCGGAATGCCCAGGCCGGCCAGCAGCAACTGGCTGACGATGGGCGCGACGCCCAGGCGCTTGCCGAGGGCCAGGGCGGCGGCATACAGGGCCAGGGCCGACAGCCAGAAGCCGACGACCGTCATGGTGCGGTCTCGCTCGGCGCAGCCTGGCGAGTGCCGGCCCAGGGCGCGAGCAGGAAGCTGAACAGCAGGCCCAGGCCGATGGCCAGGCCGAAGTTGCTCACCGCCGGGGTGCTGGACAATGCCAACAGGCCGAATGCCAGCCAGGTGGTGAGTGCCGCCAGCGCATTGCCGAGCAGGCTGACCGCCGCGCCACCGACCCGCTCGCGCATCAGGATCGCGTAGTCGACACCGATGGCGCTGACCAGCAGCAGACCGAACAGGCTGAACAGGGTCAGCGGCTGGCCCAGCCAGCCGAGGCAGGCGAGGCTCGCCAGGGCCGCCAGCAGCGGCAGGGCCATTACCCGCAACGCGCCCTTGAGCCCGAAAGGCAGCACCAGCAGCACGACGATCAGCGAGCAGGACAGCAGTTTCAGCTCCGTGGCCTTCCACTGGGCGGCGGCGAAGGCGCCGTTCAACTGGCCGATGCGGTCGACCAGTTGCACGCCTTCCAGGCCCTCGGCCTGCTGCGCCAGCAGCTCGGCAGCGGTCACGCCGCGCAGGCTCACCAGAGCAGCCACGCCGTTGCCGTCAGCGCCGAGCCACAGCGGCCGCCAGGCTTCGCCGAGCGGGCCGGCCAGCGTCGTGGGGATATCCACTGGCGGCAGTGTCTGCAGCTCTTCCAGCTCCCGCTCCAGGGCCGCCGCCGGCACGCCGAGGTCGAGCAGTGGTTGCCAGTGCGCTCGCAGGTTGCCCAGCGCCTGGCGCATGCGGAATTGCGCGGCTGGTGCGGCGAGCAACTGGCTGAGGGCGCTGTAGCCTTGCAATTGCTGCTTGGCGACCAGCCGGTCCAGGCGCTCGCCGAGACGGGCCTGGCGCTCCAGCAACTGCTGCGGCTCGGCGCCACGCACCAGGTAGAACTGGCTGGTGGGCTGGAAGCCGGTGATGCGGGCGATGCGCTGGGCCTGCTCCAGCAACTGCGGCGGGGTGCCGACCCACTGGCGCAGGTCGTTGCGCACCTCCAGGCGGGACAGACCGCCGGCGCAGAAGGCCAGCAGCAGGAATAACAGCAGCGGCGAGCCGATACGTTGCAGCAATGCCAGGCGCACTCGCCAGGCGCGCTCGGCCAGTGCCAGCAGCAATGGCCAGGGCCGCAGTTGTGCGCCAGCGAGCAGCGCCGGCAACAGGCACAGTACGCAGAGGTAGGCGGCCAGCAGCCCGGCGACCGAGAAGGCGGCGATCTGCGTCAGTGCCGGGAACGGGGTGAAGGCCAGGGCCAAGTAGCCGATCAGGTTGGTCGCCAGGCTCAGGCTGAGGCCGGGCAGGGTGGCGCGCAGTGCGTTCCAGCTGTGCCAGGGTCGCAGCGCCCAGCTCTTGCTCAGGTAGTGCAGCGGGTAGTCCATGGCCACGCCGACCAGGCTGCTGCCGAGCACCAGGGTGATCACATGGACCTTGCCGAACAGCGCGACGCAGGACACCAAGCCGGCCAGCAGCCCGCAGACGACCGGCAGGAAGGCCACCAGCACCCGCGCGCGCCGGAACGCCAGCACCAGCAACAGCAGCGCACCGAGCGCAGCGCCGCCGCCGACCCAGGTCATTTCGCGACTGGCCTGTTGCTGGCCAGCCGCCGCGTGCAGCAGGCCGCTGGTGGCAAGCAATTGGGTGTCGGCCGGCAGATCCTTGCGAGCTTGCTCGATGAGTTCCGCCACGCGCAGCGGCAGGTTCAGGTCGAAGGCATCGGCGCGGGTGCGAGCCCGCAGCAGCGCCCAGTGAAGGCCATCGGCCTCGGCCAGCAATGCGCCGCTGGCCAGGTCGGCCTGCACCGCGCCGTTCTGTTGCTGCAGACGGGCGGCGGCGCGCTCGGCCAGGCCCAGCCAGTCCTGTTCGGCGGGTACCAGGGCGACGCCGGCGAAGGGATCGAACAGGCGCTGCACGCGCTGCTCGAGGAATGCCTGCGGCTGCCCGATCAGCAACTGGCGGTCGGCGGCGCCGAGCAATGCCAGGCGGCCCTGCAGCAGTTGTTGGCGCACGCCCGGCAGGTCGGCGCGCAGGCTCCATTGCACCGTCTCGAACAGCCCGCTGGCCTGCCAGCGCTCGCCCAGGCGACGGGCCTCGGCAATCGCCGCGTCGCGGTCGGCCTGGCCGATCAATACCAGCAGCTCGCGGTTGAGTGGGTCCTGCATGCGCTGTTCGGCCTGCTGTTGCAGGCCGTCGCGGGCGGCACCGGGCACCAGTTCCATCAGGTCGGTGGACAGCGGCGGGCCGTTGCGCCATTGCCAGGCGGCCAGCGCCAGCAGGGCGATCAGGCCGATCAGGAACAGGCGCGGCAGCAGGCGCTCGCTCGGCAGGCGATCAGGGCGCAAAGGCAGCGCGCTCCGCATCGTTCAAGGGGGCGCCGGCTTCGCTCTGCGGGAGCCGCACCAGGGTGCGGTCGCCCTGGGTTTCGAACAGTTCGATGCGCTCGACCAGCGCGCCGCCGGCAATGTCGATATGGCTGAAGATCTGCCTAAGCAATGCCGAGCGCGGGGTGAGCACCAGTTGCCAGTCGTCGGCGCTGCCGCTCAGGGCCAGCTCGAAGTCCCGTTGCAGGCCGCTGCTGTCGCCGCGCAGCACGGCGAGGAACAGGCGATTCTGCTGGGCCGCGGCGCCCTGTTGCGGCAGCGGTTGCCAAGTGTCGCCGTCGCGGCGGGCGATGCCCTGGTCGTCGATGCGGTAGTCCTGTTGCAGCGGGCTTTGCAGCAGCCAGAGCAGGCCGTGGTCCCTGGCCAGGACGAACCGGCCCTGGCTGGTCAGGGGCTGGGGCAGGGCACGCAGGTGTTTTTCCTGTACGAACGGACCGCGGATGACCTCCGGCGCCGATAGCTGGGCATTCAACTGGGGCAGGTCGAAGGCCTGCGCCAGCGGGCTGATGCTGGCCATCGCCAGCAACAACAGGCTGGTGCGCAGTAGCTGGCGAAATGGCGTGTTGAGCAGGCTTGGCGAGCGGGCTGCGCGCCCGAGCGGTGCGGGGGCTGGACAGCGATGTTGAGCTTCGTCGCTGCGCGTCTCAACCCAACCTACGGGGGCGTCGCGAAGGGGTAGGTTGGCGTTGAGCGCAGCGAAGCCCAACAAGGGCGCGTGGCGCCCCTGGGGAGTTGCTCTCTTGCGTTGGGCTTCAAGCCAACCGGCCAAACGTTGCCACAGAGTCATCAACCCAGCACCCTCTCCACCGCCTCGACGAACACCCTGGGCGAGGCCAGCAGCATTTCGCGCGTGGCGATTTCCACCGCCACTTGCACCGAACTGCCACGGGTCAGGCGTTCGCCGGTCTCGGCGTCGCTGATCAGGTAATTGATCTTCAGGCGGTTCTCCCACTCCACCAGGTCGGCGCGCACGATCAGTCGCTGGCCGAACCTGGCCCCGCGGATGTAGCGCAGTTGCAGGTCGATGATCGGCCAGGCGTAGCCGGCGTCGCGCATTTGCGTGTAGTTGTGGCCGAGCGCGTCGAGCAGCGCGCAGCGGGCGACCTCCAGGTACTTGACGTAGTGGCCGTGCCAGACCACTTCCATCATGTCCACGTCGAAGAACGGTACGAGAATCTCCGTCTCGACCTGCAGCACGCCGGCCTTACGCATGGGCGGCTCCTTGCAGGGGCGAATTCATTCGCCAACCGCTGCCTTGCCAGGCGAATAAATTCGCCCCTACAGGTGCAGGCCGGTACCCGCAGGAGCGACTGGCGGGTTGCACCCGCCCTACGCAAGAGACGTTACGCATAGAGGCTCCAGTGGCGGCTGCGGATACGCTCCAGGCACAGGCGCAGTTCGCCTTCCAGGGCGCGGTCTTCGATCAGCGGTGGGAAGTCCTCGGCCAGCTCGGTGTGCATGGCGGCCAGGGCCGGTGGCAGCGGACGGGCGTCTTCACTGCGTTCGCGCAGCCAGACGCCCTGCTGGGCAGCGAGCAGGGTGGCGGCGGCGACCTGCTCGGTCAGTTCCAGGCTGCGCAGGGCGTCGCGGGCGGCGATGGTGCCCATGCTCACCTTGTCCTGGTTATGGCATTCGGTGGAGCGCGAGAACACGCTGGCCGGCAGGGTGTTCTTCAGCGCCTCGGCGGTCCAGGCACTGGCGCCGATCTGCACGGCCTTGAAGCCGTGGTTGATCATCGCGGTCTCTGCCGGCGCGCCGGACAGGTTGCTCGGCAGGCCGTGGTTGTAGCGCACGTCCACCAGCAGGGCGAGCTGGCGGTCGAGCAGGTCGGCGACGTTGGCCACCAGGTTCTTCAGGCTGTCCATGGCGAAGGCGATGTGGCCGCCGTAGAAGTGCCCGCCATGCAGTACGCGCTCGGCCTCGGCATCGATGATCGGATTGTCGTTGGCGCTGTTCAGTTCGACCTCGATGAACTGCCGCAGCCAGCCCAGGCTGTCGGCCAGCACGCCGAGCACATGGGGCGCGCAGCGCAGCGAGTAGCGGTCCTGCAGGCGATGCAGCGGCGCGGTGGGCGCGTCGATGGCCAGGTCCTGGCGCAGCCAGGCGGCGACCTGGGTCTGGCCCGGATGCGGCTTGGCGGCGAACAGGCGTTCGTCGAAGTGCTCCGGGTTGCCCTGCAGGGCGATGACGTTGAGCGCGGTGATGCGCGTGGCCAGTTGCAGCAGGTAGTCGGCGCGGGCGTAGGCCAGGCAGGCCAGGCCGGTCATCACCGCGGTGCCGTTCATCAGCGCCAGGGCCTCTTTCGGCCGCAGAGTCAGCGGCGTCCAGCCCAGCGCACGATGTACCTCGGCAGAGCTGCGCACGTCGCCGCGCCAGAGCACGTCGCGTTCGCCAGCGAGGGTGGCGGCGACGTAGGACAGCGGGGTCAGGTCGCCGCTGGCGCCGACCGAACCTTCTTCCGGGATCAGCGGCAGGATGTCGTGCTCGAGAAAGCCCTGCAGGCGTTCCAGCAACTCGATGCGCACGCCGGACACGCCGTGGGACAGCGAACGCAGGCGCGCGGCGAGCACGGCGCGGGTGGCCTCGGCGTCGAGCAGCTTGCCCAGGCCGCAGCCGTGGAAGGTGTAGAGATGGCGCGGCAGCGCCTCGACGTGGTGCAGCGGCACGGCGACTACGCAGGAGTCGCCGTAGCCGGTGGTCACACCATAGATCACGCCTTCCTTGTCCAGCAGGGTGTCGAGGAATTGCGCGCCCTTGGCGATGCGCTGGCGGAACGCCTCATCGGCCTGCAACACGGCCGGCGCGCGGCGCTGGGCCACGGCGACCACCGCTTCGATGGAAAGATGGCCTTCGCCGAATACCACGGGATCAGTCGTCATGCTGTTTCCAGAACGGGTAGAAGTTGAACCATTGCAGCGGTGCGTCCAGGCAGCGCTGGCCGAGGCGGTCGGCGTAGCGCTGGGCCCAGTTGCGGATAACCTGTTCGCGGTCGCTGCGCCGCCACTGGATGCGCTCGGCGAACGGCTCCAGGTGCACGCGATAACGGCCGTCCTGCTTCAGGCAGAACATCAGGTTGAGCGGGCATTGCAGCAGCCCGGCCAGCAGCCAGGGGCCCTGCGGCAAGGCGGCAGGATGGCCGAGGAAGTCGACCGTCACCCGGCGGCCGCCATGCAGCGGCACGCGGTCGCCGGCGATCGCCAGCCATTCGCCGCGATCCAGGCGCTGGGATAGCTGCAGCATGATCGCCGGGTCCAGCTCGCTGACCTGGATCAGCCGCAGGTGGCTGGCCCCGGCCTCGCCGAGCAGGCGGTTGAAGCGCTCGGCGTGCTTGGTATGCACCAGCACGTTCATCTGCACCTTCTCGCCGATCTCGGCCAGGGCCCGGCAGACTTCCAGGTTGCCCAGGTGCGCGCCAACCAGCATCTGCCCGCGCTCGCCGCGCAGCCGCGAGCGCAGGCCGGCGGGGTCGTTCAGTTCGATCCGGTCCAGGCCGAGGCGGCCGTTCCACACGTCGAGCTTGTCCAGCAGGCTGTCGGCGAAGCTCATGAACTGGCCGAACACCGAGCGCAGGGTCGGCTTCGACTGCGTGCGGCCGCTGGCCTCGGCCAGGTACCGTTGGTACTGCCAGGCGCTCTGGCGCGCGGTGCGACCGAACAGGAAGAAGTAGAAAACGATCAGGTACAGCAGCGGCGCCAGGGCGCGGCGGCCGAGGCCGCGGGCGATCCAGGCGGTGAACCTCATCAGCAGGAAGCTGCCGCGCTCTTGTTCCGCGGCCCAGTGGCGGCTGTCGCTCATCGGCACCACCGGCGGTAGAGGATCGCGGGGGCACGCAGCAACATGCCGAAGAACAGCTTGGCGTGCATCTTCGAGATCAGGGCGTTGTCCAGCCACAGACGGAAATGCGAGAGGCCGTCCTGCGGGTAGTGCACCCGGGTCGGCAGCCAGTGCATCGGCTGGTTGCGCCAGGCCAGGCGTACGAGGATCTCGGTGTCGAAATCCATGCGCCGGCCGATGTGCACGCTGTCGATCAGCGCCAGGGTCGGCGCCAGCGGATAGACGCGAAAGCCGCACATGGAGTCGCGAATGCCCAGCGACAGGGTGTTGATCCACACCCACACATGGGTCAGGTAGCGGGCGTACAGGCGCCCCTTGGGCACGCTGGCGTCGTAGCGCGGGTAGCCACAGATCAGCGTGTCCGGCGCCTGGCACGAGGCATCGAGAAAGCTGCCTACGTCATCGAGGTCGTGCTGGCCGTCGGCGTCCACCTGCAGGGCATGGCTGAAGCCCAGGCGCCGCGCCTCGCGCAGCCCGGCCATCACCGCGCCGCCCTTGCCCTGGTTGTGCGGCAGGCGCAGCAGGTGCACCGTCTCCTGTTCGGCCAGACGGTCCATCGCTGCGGCGCAGGCCGGGCTGGAGGCGTCGTCCACCAGCACGCACGGCAAACCCTGGGCGAGCAGGCGCTCGACCACGCCGGGCAGCGGGCCTTCGTGGTTGTAGACCGGGATGACGGCGCAGGGGATGAATCCCCCCTCTCCTGTCGGGAGAGTGGCCGGGGGAGAGGGGGACTCGCTGCTCGTTCGAGCCCCGCGGTTTCCCTCATCCGGCGCTGCGCGCCACCTTCTCCCGGCGGGAGAAGGAATGCCGGGCTCAAGCATCCGCACCCCCCAACACTATCCGCCCGGACGAGCAGGCCTTGTCGCCGTGGTGGTAGGCAAAGTGCAGCTTGCTGCGTTCGGCGTCGAAACGCAGGGTCAGTCGCAGGCGGTCGCCGGGGCGCGCCAGTTGCTGGAACTTGAGCACTTCCATGCCGGCGAAGCGCGGCGGCAACGCCATCAGTTCGCGGGCGATGGCCAGGGCCCAGTCGATCTGTACCACGCCGGGCAGCACCGGGGTCTGTGGGAAGTGGCCGGTGAAGTGCGCCAGGTCCAGCGGTACTTCCAGTTCCAGCAGCCACTGGTCGTCGTCCTGCCGTTGGCTCAGGCGCTCCGGCTGCAGGGTGCGGGCGGCCTGCAACAGGGCGTCGATCTGCGCCTGCGGCAGCTTGCCCTGGGCATTGCTCGGCAGTTGCCGCAGCAGCCGCCAACGGCGTGGCAGGGCCAGCGCTTCGCAGTGCCCGGCCAGGTGTTGGCGCAGGGCGTTGGTCAGGGTCTTGCGGCCGCGATTGCGCAGGGCGTGCAGCCCGGCGTCGTTCAGGGCGACCAGGGCGCCGAGGTAGGCGCGGTTGTCGTGGATCACGCCGAGGCGGGCTTCGGCGACCCATTCATGGGCGGCCAGCGCCTGCTCCAGCATGGGCAGGGAGATGCGCTTCTCTTCCAGCTTGACGATGCGGTCGAGGCGACCGAGCAGCTCGAAGCGGCCGTCGTCGGTGAAGCGCACGGCGTCGGCGGTCTGCTCCACATGCCCCGTCGGCAGGAACGGCGAGCGCACCCGCAGGGCGCTGTCGGCGTCCGCGTCGAGCTCGACGCCGGGCAGCGCCTGCCAGGGCTGGTCGCCCTGGCGCCAGGCGATGCCGCCGGTTTCCGAGCTGCCGAAGATTTCCGTCGGCCACTGGCCCAGTTGCTCTTCCAGGTTTTGCGCTGCCTCGAAGGGCAGCGCGCCGCCGGAGGAGAACACGCGCCTGACCCGGCGCAGCGCCGGCCAATCCAGGTTTTCGCCCATGCGCTTGAGCAGCGCCGGGCTGGCGACCCAGGCGAAATCGCCGGCAGCCGGAAGCTCCAGGCTGGCGCGCTGCAGGTCTTCGGGGAACGGCTGGGCGCGCCGCAGGAAGGGCCGGCCGGCACACAACGGCCAGAGCACGCGGAACAGCAGGCCATAGATGTGCTGGGCAGCGACGCTGCCGACCACGGTGGCACCGTGCAGGTCGCTGCCCCACAGCTGTTCGAGGGCTTCGACTTCGTTGGCCAGTTGGCCCAGGTGCTTGTCGATCAGCTTGGGCTCGCCGCTGGAGCCGGAGGTGCTGAGGGTCAGCCGGCAGCGCTCCAGGTCCAGGGGCGCGGCGGGCAGTGGCGGGGCGGTCAGGTTGGCGGGGCGCAGGTCAGCCGGCTGATCGCTCAGCCACAGGTCGACCCGCTCGGCCAGGCGCTGGCGGCTGTGGGGTTGCAAATCGGCCGGCAGGATCACTTCGACCCCGGCGCGCCAGGCGCCGAGCAGGGCGACGGCCAGTTCGGCCGCATCCTCCAGGTGTACCGCCAGGCAGCGCACGCCGCGCTGCTGCAGACCGGCGGCCAGGCCGAGGGCCTGGTTGCGCAAGTCGGCGAAACCCAGCTCGGGTGTCACCGCGCGGGTGTCGGCTGCGTCGAGCAGCAGCCGGTCGAGACAAATCCAGCTCATCCTTGGGCCCTTACCCGTTGGCGAATCAACCATTCGCCGGCGAACAACAGCCCCATCAGGCCGTAGGAAATCAATCCGGTGTACAGCGTCCACCAGGCCAGCGGTGCCCACAGGGTGAGGGCGGCGGCGATCAGCCCGTTGGCGAGGAAGAACAGCGCCCACACCTGGGTGACCTGGCGGGTATAGCGTACCGCGTGCTCCGGCAGCAGCGGCTCGCGCAGGCGCGCCAGGCGCTCCACCAGCGGCGGGCCGTACTTCAGGCTGAGGCCGAACAGGCCGAGCAGCAGCAGGCTGAGCAGCACCGGATACCAGCGCAGCAGGGCGGGTGTGTCGGCCAGCCACAGCAACAGGCAGAAGGCTAGTGCGGCGCCCGCCATCCAGCGGCTGCCGGGGCGTTGGCGCGCGGTGAGCGCGCGGGCCAGCCAGAGCCCGCCTAGCAGCAGGGCGAAGACCCGCGGCGGCAGATGCTCGATGCCGAAGTACACGGCGAACGGGTAGGCCAGGCCGGCCAGCACCAGTATCAGGCCGACCAGTCGACTCATGCGGCGGCGACCATCCGGTGCACGGCCTCGACTACATCGCTGACGGTACGCACGGACTTGAAGTCTTCGGCGGCGATCTTCTTGCCGGTCTGCCGCTTGATGTGGTCGATCAGGTCGACGGCGTCGATGCTGTCGATCTCAAGGTCTTCGTACAGGTTGCTGTCCAGGCCGATGCTGTCGGCGTCGAGTTCGAACAGCTCGACCAGGGCGTCGCGCAGAGTGGCGAAGATTTCTTCACGGGTTTGCATGCTCGCGACTCCTCAGGCAGCTTGCTGGGCGGTGACGAACGCCGCCAGGCTGGCGACGTTGGCGAAGTGCTTGCGGGTGTCCTTGGCGTCGGCGTCGATCTTGATGCCGAAGCGCTTCTGGATCGCCAGGCCCAATTCCAGGGCGTCCACCGAGTCGAGACCCAGGCCGTCGCCGAACAGGGTCAGTTCGGCGCCGATTTCCTCGGGCGAGATGTCCTCCAGGCCGAGGGCATCGATGATCAGGTTTTTGATCTCAAGCTGCAGATCGCTCATCTTCGGCGAGCTCCTTTATGAAGTGCTGGTGCAGATAATCGTTGAGTTTGCGCGAGGCGATGGGCGCCGAGCCCTGGGCCGCGAAAGCCTGGGGGTCGATATCGTCGCCGACCCGCAGACGGAAATGGAAGCGCCGCGAGGGAATGCGATACCAGGGTTCGGCCTTGGTCAGCGTGGTGGGTGTGACGCTGATCACCACCGGCGTCACCACCTGCGCGCCGCGCAGGGCGATGGCCGCGGCGCCGCGATGGAATTCCGGGGCTTTGCCTGGCGTGGTGCGGGTGCCCTCGGGAAAGACGATCAGGGTCTGGCCGTCGCGCAGCGCGCCGGCGGCTTCGTCGAGCATGTCCATGCTGCCGCTGTTGCTGATGTAGCCGGCGGCGCGAATGGGGCCGCGCATGAACGGGTTGTGCCACAGGCTCTGCTTGACTACGCAGTTGGCATCGCGGATCTGGGCGATCAGCACCACCACGTCGATCAGCGACGGATGGTTGGCAATGATCAATTGGCCGGGTTTGCCGAGGCGCTCGGCGCCTTCGATCTCGTAGGTCAGCACGCCGCTGCGGTACATGAACTGAACGAAGCACCAGAACGTCCAACTGACCGTGGCGCGGGCGCGCAGGCGGCGGACCAGGGCATCGCCGGGCAGCAGGCTTTGCAGCGGGAATACCACCAGGCGCAGGAATAGCCCGCCGAGGCCGAAGATGCTGAAGCTGAGTGCGGTGGCGATCAGCCGCCAGGCATAGGGGGCGCTGCCGGGGCGGTTCAGTGGTTGCGTTGCCAGGTCCATATACGTCTCTTCCAGGGGTGCCGGCAGTGGCTGTCTTGGTTCAACAGGGCTTGTAGAAAGCCGAGGGCATGGGGCCAGGGCGCCGGCTCGGCGGGCTCGGCACTGCTGGCCAGGCTCAACTGCCAGTCCGTGCCGGGCTTGAGCAGCAGGCCCAGGGCGTAGGGAAAGGGCACATCGTCGACCCACTCGGCATAGGCGGCCGGCGGCTGCTCTTCGGCGATCACCAGCAGTACCGCCGGGGCGCCTTCGGCCAGCAGGGCGGCGGCTTCCAGGGCTGCATGCTCGAAACCGTCGCCTTCGGCGGCGAGAGCGGTCATCTCGCTGGTGTCGCCGCGCTGGATCGACCACAGGCCGATGATGGCGTTGTGCACCGAGAGGCTGAACTGGGTTGGTGACAGCGGCTCGCCCTTGGCCAAGTCGCTGAGAATGGCGAAGGTGCGCGGCGTTTCGCCGTGCCGGGAGGCGAACACCAGGGGCATCGGCGCCTGCTGCTCGGCCAGCGGCCAGGCGACATCGAAGACCATGCGCGCCAGGCGGCTCAGGCGGCGGCGCTGCATGGCCGGGAGAAAGCTCACGTCGGGTTGCGAATCATCCGCCGGCGGCTGCCAGGGCGACAGGCTCCATTGCAGCCAGTCCTGCGCACTCGCCAGCCCTGGCGCCCAGGCTCGCCATTGATCGATATTGAAATGAATCACGCGTAGAGCTCTTCCGGCCCTTTCTGGGCATCACAACGTCGACGGAGGCGTCCTGAACGACAAGACCTTGTCGATGGTGCCATAGCAAAGTGATGGCATTATCCAGGCCGCGCGGGTCGCAGGCAAACTCCCACTAGCTTATCCGGACCGGAGGTTTCAGTGCACCTGGCGTGACGGAAGGTTGCCTGGATAGTTCCACTGGGGCGACGTTCGGTCACGAGCTGACCGAGAGCCTCGCCCTTGTCCCGTTCATTGCATAGAATCCTTGGCTTCACTCTCAGGGAGGTGTGGCATGCGGCGCGTGGTATTCAATCAGAAGGGAGGCGTAGGCAAGTCGAGCATTGCCTGCAACCTGGCGGCGGTGAGTGCGGCGGAGGGCTATCGCACATTGTTGATCGACCTCGACGCCCAGGCCAATTCCACCCATTACCTCACCGGGCTCACCGGCTCGGACATTCCCGAAGGCATCGCCGAGTTCTTCAAGCACAGCCTGTCGTCCGGACTGCTGGCGAGGAAGGGCAAGGTGGACATCTATGAGACGCCGTTCGACAACCTGCACGTGGTGACCGCCACCGCCGAACTGGCCGACCTGCAGCCGAAGCTGGAGGCCAAGCACAAGATCAACAAGCTGCGCAAATTGCTCGACGAACTGGCGGAAGACTATGACCGCATCTATCTGGATACGCCGCCTGCGCTGAACTTCTATACGGTCTCCGCGTTGATTGCCGCCGATCGCTGCCTGATTCCCTTCGATTGCGACAGTTTTTCCCGCCAGGCGCTGTACGGGCTGCTCGCCGAGATCGAAGAGCTGAAGGAGGACCACAACGAGGGGCTCGAGGTCGAGGGCATCGTCGTCAACCAGTTCCAACCTCGCGCTTCGCTGCCGCAGCAACTGCTGGACGAGCTGGTGGCCGAGGACATGCCGGTGCTGCCGGTCTACCTGATGAGTTCGGTGAAGATGCGCGAGTCCCACCAGGCCTGCACGCCACTGATCTTCTTCGAGCCCCGGCACAAGCTGACCCAGCAGTTCGTCGAACTGCACGGGTTGCTGGAGGGGACTGCGCAGGAGGGGTAGCTCTCCGCTCATTCCAGCGAGGCGTTTGCGGACCAAGGATGAGGACCTGCGAGCCTGCCCCTGGGCCCCGGCCTTCGCCGGGGTGACGGACAAATAAGTTTGTCGATATCGGGTATCCCCACGGCTTGGCTGGCTACCGGGAGGCAGGCCGCTCGGTGATTTTGATCGGCACCCTCCACTAGCCCCGTCATACCGACGCAGGTCGGTATCCAGGCCAGGCAGCGCAAGAGACTGGCTGATGCACGGCGGAAGGCGCCGCTAAGGGCAAGCACCTACCCGCCTGCCCCTGGGCCCCGGCCTTCGCCGGGGCGGCGGGCAAATAAGTTATTTCGATATCGGGAGTCCCCGCTGCCTGGCTGGCTATGAGGAGCCAGGCCGCTCGGTGATTTTGATCGGTACGCTCCACCAAGCCCGTCATGCCGACGCAGGTCGGTATCCAGGCCAGGCAGCGCAGGAGGCTGGCTGATGCACGGCGGAGGGTGCTCCGAAGAGAGAAGACCCTAGCCGCCTGCCCCTGGGCCCCGGCCTTCGCCGGGGCGACGGGCAAATAAGTTTGTCGGTATCGGGAGTCCCCTGCTTGGCTGGCTATGGGAAGCCAGGCCGCTCGGTGATTTTGATCGGCACATCCTTCCAGACCCGTCATACCGACGCAGGTCGGTATCCAGGCCAGGCAGCGCAAGAGACTGGCTGATGCACGGCGGAAGGCGCCGCTAAGGGCAAGCACCTACCCGCCTGCCCCTGGGCCCCGGCCTTCGCCGGGGCGACGGGCAAATAAGTTATTTCGATATCGGGAGTCCCCGCTGCCTGGCTGGCTATGGGAAGCCAGGCCGCTCGGTGATTTTGATCGGCACGCTCCACCAAGCCCGTCATGCCGACGCAGGTCGGTATCCAGGCCAGGCAGCGCAGGAGACTGGCTTATGCATGGCTGAAGGCGCCGCTAAGGGCAAGCACCTACCCTCGTGCCCCTGGGCCCCGGCCTTCGCCGGGGTGACGGGCAAATAAGTTTGTCGGTATCGGGAGTCCCCTGCTTGGCTGGCTATGGGAAGCCAGGCCGCTCGGTGATTTTGATCGGCACCCTCCACCAGCCCCGTCATACCGACGCAGGTCGGTATCCAGGCCAGGCAGCGCAAGAGACTGGCCTATGCACGGCGGAAGGCGCCGCGAAGGGCAAGCACCTACCCTCGTGCCCCTGGGCCCCGGCCTTCGCCGGGGTGACGGGCAAACAAGTTTGTCGGTATCGGGAATCCCCTGCTTGGCTGGCTATGGGAAGCCAGGCCGCTCGGTGATTTTGATCGGCACGCTCCACCAGCCCCGTCATACCGACGCAGGTCGGTATCCAGTCAGGCAGTGCAAGAGACTGGCCTATGCACGGCGGAGGGTGCCGCGAAGGGCAAGCACCTACCCTCGTGCCCCTGGGCCCCGGCCTTCGCCGGGGTGGCGGGCAAACAAGTTTGTCGGTATCGGGAATCCCCGCTGCCTCGCTGGCTACCGGGGGGCAGGCCGCTCGGTGGTAGTGACTGGCACTCTCCACCAGCCTCGTCATACCGACGCAGGTCGGTATCCAGGCCAGGCAGCGCAAGAGACTGGCCTATGCACGGCGGAAGGCGCCGCGAAGGGCAAGCACCTACCCGCCTGCCCCTGGACCCCGGCCTTCGCCGGGGTGACGGACAAATAAGTTTGTCGGTATCGGGAATCCCCTGCTTGGCTGGCTATGGGGAGCCAGGCCGCTCGGTGATTTTGATCGGCACGCTCCACCAAGCCCCGTCATACCGACGCAGGTCGGTATCCAGGCCAGGCAGCGCAAGAGACTGGCCTATGCACGGCGGAGGGTGCTCCAGCGGCGGAGTCCCGTCACGTCCCTTCCCGTACACCAAAGAACAAAGGACGCCGATGGCGTCCTTTTCTGGGGTGCATTTACCGGGCTCAGTGCACCACCATCACATCGCACGGGGCCTTGTGCAGGAAGTGCTGCACCAGGTCACCGAGCAGTGCGTTGGCCAGCGAGCCGCGGCCGTGGCTGCCGAGTACCAGCAGTTCCGCATCGCGGTTGCGAATGGCGTCCTGCAGGGTGCGCGGCATGCTGCCGGGTTCCACCTCGTGGCTGAGGGTCGGGCCGGGCGGCAGCCCCTGGGTTTCGTCCTTGAGCAGTTGGGCGATCAGCGCCCGCTGGGTACCCAGTTCCGCCTGCAGATGCCGCGGCGACCCTTTGCCGGCATCGAAGACGTGCAGCGCATGCAGTTCGGCTGTCGGTGGCAACATCAGGTAGGCGTGATTGAAGGCGTGGCAGGCGCAGAGCGAGAAGTCCAGGGCGGCCAGCGCTTTCTCGTAGGGCGCGGCACTGTCGCGGGCGGCGAGCAGCAGGGGAATCGGGCAACGCTGGGCGATGCGGTCGAGCGTGGTGCCGGAGAACAGGTCGTGGCGTTGATGGTGCGAGCCGAGCACCAGCAGGTCGGCCTGCAACTCATCGACTTGCGCCAGGATCACGTCCGCCGGTCGGCCATTGCACAAGCGCAGTTCGGTCCCGGTGGGGGCGAAGCGGGTGAGGCTCGCATCCAGGGATTGCCGGGCGGCGTCCAGCTCGGCGGCGGTCTGGTGTGGCGGGCTGACGTACAGCATGGTCAGCTGGGAGTTGTGCTGGCGTGCCAACTGAGCGGCACGGCGTAGGGCGAGGTCCGCCGTGTCGCGCAAATCGTGGGCGATCAGAATGTGTTTCATCATGGGGGTCGGCCCTCCAGGCGTGATGCCGTTCCGTGTCTGACAATCCGGTCTGACTGACTGGAATACTCCTCGTTTAGCGTTGTGGCAAGGTCAAATATCAGTGCGCCCGCAATTGGTAGAGGCCATGGCTTTCGGCAACCGCCTGGCCGCTATCGTCGACCAGTTGCAGGTGCAGCGCGAACTCGGCCTTGCCCTTCAGAGTGGCCTCGCTCTGCAGTCGTTCAATCTGCTGTGCATCGAGTGTCGCTTCGACCCGGATATCGCCGGTGGCCGGGCGCAGGAAGCGCAGTTGCAGGTCCTTGACCACCGGGTAGAAGCGTTGGGCGTCGAAGCTGGTGAGGAACAGCGCGCCGCCGGGGATTTCCGCCAGGGTGAAGAGGGCGCCGGCGTACATGCTGCCGATATGGTTCTGGTTGCCGGCCAGCGGCATGCGCAGGCGCACGTGGCCGGGTTCGAGCAATTCGGCCACCAGGCCGGCACGGGCGACGAAGGGGATTTTCTGTTCGACGAGCTGGCGGGCGATCTCTGCGGGCAGCGGCATGGCGACATCCTGATGGCGGATAGCGACCAGCCTAGCCAGCGCCCGCCCGCCGGCAATGACCGTGGCGCTCAGTCTGCGCTGACCGATTCGGTCAGATGCCCTGGCCGCGCAACCAGGCGAGCAACTGAGGCAGCGGCAGGGCGCCGCTCTGGCGGGCGACCTCGCGGCTGCCCTTGAACAGGATCAGGCTTGGGATCGAGCGAATGCCGAGCTGTCCGGCCAGTTGCGGATTGGCCTCGCTGTCGAGCTTGGCCAGCCGGCAGCGCCCGAGCAATTGCCCGGCGGCCTGCTCGAAGATCGGCGCGAAGCTGCGGCAGGGGCCGCACCAACTGGCCCAGACATCCAGCAGCAGCGGCAGGTCGCCCTTCACCTGCGCGGCGAAACCTGCCTGGTCGAGGACGAAGGGGTGTGCCGTCAGTACGTCCTGCTTGCAGCGGCCACAACGTGGCGATTCCTGCAGGCGCGGTTGCGGCACGCGGTTGAGTGCGCCGCAGTGGGCGCAGGGGATCAGCAGGCTATCGGTCATGGGAGGGTCTCCGCTCATGGGGTCGAAACTGGGGGCTGGGCACCGGCAAAACAAGGGCAGCGGCCCGGTCGGCGAGGGGGTGAGCTGCTACATTCTGAAGAACCCATAAGAAGAAGCCTGCCGAGGTGCCGCATGTTCCGTTCCCTGCTCACTGCCTTTCTGCTCACTCTCTTCGCTACTTGCGCCGCAGCCCAGATCATCGAGATCAAGCACGTCGCCCTGCGCGAGGGCTCGGCCCTCGACCAGTACGCGCTGGAGTTGCTGAAGTTCATGATCGCCAGGACCGGTACCGACGCCACCTATGTCGCCTACCAGCCCTCCGGCGCCCAGACGCGCAAGGAAATGCTGCTGCAGGAAGGTGCCTTCGACATCGACTGGCTCGGCGCTACCCAGGATACCGAGGCGCGGGTAGCGCCGGTCCGCTACCCGATCCTGCGCGGGCTGCTCGGCCATCGAGTGTTCATCACCAACAAGGAAACCGCCGCCAAGTTGAGCAAGGACATGCCCTTCGAGCAGCTGAAAACCTTCAGCGTGGTGCAGGGGCAGGGCTGGGGCGACATAGCGATCCTGCAAGCCGGCGGCTTCACCAGGATGCAGACCAACTCCACCTTCGACAATCTGTTCAAAATGGTCGATGGCGGCCGCGCCGACCTGTTCCCGCGCTCGGTCATCGAGCCCTATGGCGAGCTGGCGGCGCGCTGCAACCTGGGCGAAGACGCCGTGTGCAGCGACAAGAACCTGCTGGTGGATGACAAGCTGCTGGTGGTCTACAAGCTGCCCATGCTGTTCTTCGTTTCCCCCAAGCGACAGGACCTGAACGCTCTGCTGAATAAGGCGTTCGAAGAGCACTACGACGAATTCCTGGTGTTCTTCAACGAGCACCCGTTGGTCAAGGATTCGCTCCAGAAGCTCGAAGGCCGCACGGTCTACCGCATCGAACAGAACCAGTCGCTGAGCCCGGAAACCAACGCGATCCCGGACAAGTACTGGCTGCAGCTGTAGCGGCCGGAGGCGGGCAGCCCCGCCTCCGGGCCGGAGCCTAGCCCTTGGCGGCGTCCAGCGCCTGGGCGAGGTCGGCGAGGATGTCGTCGCAGTGCTCGATGCCGATGGACAGGCGCACCATGTCCCGCGGTACGCCGGCCTTGGCCAGCTCCTCGTCGTTGAGCTGGCGGTGGGTGGTGGATGCCGGGTGGCAGGCCAGGGACTTGGCGTCGCCGATGTTCACCAGCCGCACCACCAGCTTGAGCGCGTCGATGAAGCGCGCCCCGGCTTCCTGGCCGCCGACGATGCCGAAGGAGAGGATCGATGCCGGCTTGCCGCCGCAGTAGCGCTGCGCCAAGGCGTGTTCCGGATGGTCGGCAAGGCCGGCGTACTTCACCCAGGCCACCTGGGGATGGCTACGCAGGTACTCGGCCACTTTAAGTGCGTTGTCGCAATGACGCTCCATGCGCAGGGCCAGGGTTTCCAGCCCCTGCAGGATCAGAAAGGCGTTGAACGGCGAGAGTGCCGCGCCCATGTTGCGCAGCGGCACCACCCGGCAACGACCGATAAAGGCCGCCGGGCCGAAGGCCTCGGTGTAGGTCACCCCGTGGTAGGAGGCATCCGGCGTATTGAGCAGGGCGAAGCGCTGCTGATGCTGGGCCCAGGGAAACCTGCCGGAGTCGACGACGATGCCGCCGATGCTGGTGCCGTGGCCGCCCATGTACTTGGTCAGCGAGTGCACGACGATGTCGGCGCCGTGCTCGAACGGCCGGCAGAGCATCGGCGTGGCCACGGTGTTGTCGACGATCAGCGGCACGCCATGGCGGTGCGCGGCATCGGCCAGGGCTCGCAGATCGATGATGTTGCCCGCCGGGTTGCCGATTGACTCGCAGAACACCGCCTTGGTGCGTTCGTCGATCAGCGCCTCCAGGGCGGCGATGTCGTCGTGCGCGGCGAAGCGTACCTGGATGCCCTGGCGCGGCAGGGTGTGGGCGAACAGGTTGTAGGTGCCGCCGTAGAGCTTGGCCACCGAGACGATATTGTCGCCGGCTTCGGCGATGGTCTGGATGGCGTAGGTGATGGCCGCCATGCCGGAGGCCACCGCCAGTGCGCCGACCCCGCCTTCAAGCGCCGCCACGCGCTTCTCCAGCACGTCGTTGGTGGGGTTCATGATGCGCGTATAGATGTTGCCCGGCACCTTGAGGTCGAACAGGTCGGCGCCGTGCTGGGTATCGTCGAAGGCGTAGGAGGTGGTCTGGTAGATTGGCACGGCCACCGCCTTGGTGCTCGGGTCGGGGCTGTAGCCGGCGTGGATGGCCAGGGTTTCCAGTTTCATGCGCGCGTTCCTTCAGGCAGGGAAAGCCCGCAGCATCGGGAAATGCCTGGCTGTGGTCAATGACCCAGATCAGCGCCGTGCCGGCGCAACATCCGCATGGCGCCTCTACCTAGCCTAAAAACAGGGCAAGTGTTTCCCGCAATGCGGTGAAGGCAAGGGGCGCCTTGCCGGTGTGCTCAATCATGGCTTGAGCGAATCCCAATCGCGGCATGTCCCGTACGATCGCCGCGGCCCGAGCGGTTTCCGTTTCGCTCAAATACGGACCGTCGTCCTGCTGGTAGCTGGGGTGCAGATGATCATCATCGGCAATGGCCTGGATGAAGAGCGTTCCCCACAGGCTGTAGAGGCTATCGAAGGGCGGACGCTGCATATCGAATGACCGATAACGATCCATCAGTACATAGCGTTCGGCACCTTCTATGGCGGCAAAGCTCTGCAGCACTTCCGTTGCATCTTCGCTCCGGAAGACAATGCTTTGCCCGGCGAGCGCCACGGCCATGCCCTCGGAAAACCAAGTGGGCAAGGCAAACGGATGCGTTATGCCCAACAGATTGGCCTGGAAGAAATGCACCAACTCGTGATGTACGAGGCGTTGCGACTTGTCCATGTCGGCAGTATCGACGCAGGCGGTTATGCCGTGGAAATTACCCGTCCCGCCGTAGCCTCGCTCGATCCTCACGTCTGGTTTCTTATGCGTAGGCGGGGAAACGCCAAACTGCCGGGCGCAGACTACGTAGGCGTGGCTGACAATCTCCTGGAGCGCGGCCACTTGCCCGTCCGAAAAGCCCGCGGCGACATCAATAGGCAATTTCATCGTTGATCCTCTTCCTTGGAGGTGGGTCAGCAAGCCCGGCACGCCGCGTTTCCGGCGTGCCTGCTCGAGTCAGACTGGCTGCAGCGGCCAGAACAGCGGGATGACCACGGTCGCCACCGCCCACAGCAGCAGATTGAGCGGGATGCCCACCTTGAGGAAGTCGCTGAAGCGATAGCCGCCGGCGTTGTAGACGAAGGTGTTGGTCTGGTAGCCGATCGGCGTGGCGAAGCTGGCGCTGGCGGCGAACATCACCGCCACCACGAAGGGCCGCGGGTCCAGGCCCAGGTGCTGGGCCAGGCCGATGGCGATGGGGGTGACCAGCACTGCCACGGCGTTGTTCGACAGCATTTCGGTGAGCAGCGAGGTGAACAGGTAGACCAGCGACAGCATCAGCAGCGGCCCGGCCCAGGGCATCGCGCCCATCAGGTTTTCCACCAGCAGGCCGACCAGGCCGACCTTGTCCATGGCGATGCTGATCGCCAGCATGCCGAAGATCAGGCTGAGGATTTTCCAGTCCACGGCCTTGTAGGCGTCTTCCACGTCCAGGCAGCGGGTCGCCAGCACGACTACCGCGCCGATGATCGCCAGGCCTTCGATGGGCATCACGCCGAAGGCGGCCAGCAGCATCACCGCTAGCGTCGCGACGATGGCGATGGGTGCCTTGTCGCGGCGGAAGGCGCGTTCCTGCACGGCGTTGAGGCTGATCAGCTCGCCGTTGTCGGCGAAGCGCTTGATCTGCGCCGGGGTGCCTTCCACCAGCATCACATCGCCGAACTGCAGCTCGAATTCGTCGAGGTTACCCTGGATATTCTCGTCCTGGCGATGCACGGCGAGCACGGCGATGCCGTAGCGCGCGGTAAGGTCGAGGTCGCGCATGGGGCGGTGGCTGTAGCGCGAATTACGGCCGACGATGGCCTCGGCGAGGATCACGTCGTGGCTGGAGATGGTCTCGAAGGCATCGCTGCGGTTGAAGATCAGGTGGCCGCTCTCGCGCAGCTCGACCACGTTCTTCACCTGGCCGTGCAGCACCAGCTGGTCGCCAGCGGCGAGCACGGTGTCGTGGGTCGGCGCGCTCAGCTCGTTCTGCTCGCGAAAGATCTTCAGTACCTGCAGGCCGCTGCCGCCGTTGAGGTTGGCTTCGGCCAGGGTCTTGCCGATCACCGGCGAGTCGTGGGGCACCAGCAGTTCGGTCATGAAGGTGCGGTCGAGGTCCGGGCGCAGTTGCCGGGACAGGGTGTCGCGCTCGGGCAGCAGATGGCGGCCGAACAGCAGCAGATAGGCCATGCCGGCGGCGGCGAAGAACAGCCCGGCGCCGGTGATCTCGAACATGCCGAACGGCTGCAAACCGGCCTTGCGCGCGACGCCATCGACCAGGATGTTGGTCGAGGTACCGAGCAGGGTCAGGGTGCCGCCGAGAATGGTGGCGTAGGACAGCGGGATCAGCAGCTTCGACGGCAGGGTGCCGGCGCGGCGGGCCAGGGCGATGGCCACCGGGGTGAGGATGACCACCACCGGGGTATTGTTCAGCGCGGCGGAAGCCACCAGGGCCGTGATGGTCAAACCGGCGAGCACGCGGGTCGGGTTGCTGCCCACCAGGTTGCCCAGCCAGTTGCCCAGGGCGTCGATGCAGCCGGTGCGTTCCAGCGCGGCGGAGAGCACGAACATGCAGGCGATGGTCACCGGCGCCGAGTTGGACAGCACGCCGAGCACTTCCTTGGGTTCGAGCAGTTGGGTGACAAGCAGCGCTGCCACGGCGATGGCGGCGACCAGGTCGGGGCTCCACTTCTCGCGGACGAAGGCGTAAAGCACCCAGAGCAGGAGGGCGGCGACGAAGAGCAGCGACAGCGTGTCCCCGAACATGGTCATCCTTAGGGCGGGCGAATCTCGTATGAGGTATCGGGCGCGCCTGCGGCGGCCGTACAAGGTGGCCAAGATAGTGGGCTTTGCTTAGATAGTCTAAGAATGTTTGAGAAGGTTTATATGCCTTTTTGTGTGGGTTTGGCTGTGCCGGCCGGTCGCCGTCCAGCTGTATCTGGCACGCCTTTCCGGCGCGCGGCTAGGCTTGCCCGGACACCATCAGGAGAACGGTCATGCGTACACTTGGCATCCTCGGCGGTATGAGCTGGGAGTCCACCGCCAGCTACTACCGCCTGCTCAATCAGGGCGTGCGCGAGCGCCTGGGAGGGCTGCATTCGGCGCCGCTGCTGCTGCATTCGGTGGACTTCGCCGGCATCGCCGCGTTGCAGAAAAGCGGCGACTGGACGGCGGCTGGCGAGCAACTGGCCGCCGCCGCCCTGGGCTTGCAGCAGGCTGGGGCGAGTGCGTTGCTGCTGGCCACCAACACCATGCACAAGGTCGCCCCGGCCATCGAGGCGGCGCTGGACATTCCGTTGCTGCACATCGGCGATGCCGTCGGCCAGGCGCTGCAGGCGCGGAAGCTGTCCTGCGTCGCGCTGCTCGGCACACGTTTCACCATGCAGGAGACGTTCTACCGGGAACGCTTGCTCCAGCACTTCGGCATCCAGGTCCTGGCCCCGGAGCTGGCGAACATGGCCGAAATCGACCGGGTGATCTTCGAGGAGCTGTGTCGCGGTCAATTTACCGAGGCATCGCGCCGCTTCTATCTGGAAGAGATCGAGCGCCTGGGCATGGACGGTGCGCAAGCCGCAATCCTCGGCTGCACCGAAATCGGCCTGCTGCTCGAAGGACACGAAGCCGCGCTGCCGCTGTTCGACAGCACCGAGTTGCACGTGGCAATGGGGCTGGACTGGATGTTGTGGGCGCGAAGCGAATGAGCCTGGGCTACTGGTACAGCTCCATTGCCTGCACTTGGCGCTGCTCGGCACCTTCGAAGCGTTCGGCGATCAGGCGCCGAATGGCGCTCTGGCGGTCCGGCTCGCTCAGGCCCGATGCCGCGATGGCGGCGCGCTCCTTCTGATAGTCGGCCAGGCGTCGGTCGAACTCGGCGTGCTGGCGATCCAGCTCGGCCAGGGCGACGGCGGCCTCCTGGCCGAGGGTTTCGGCGCGCACCTTGAACAGCGCCTCGGCACTGGCACCGTTCTGCTTCATTGCCTCGGTGGCTTCGTACAGGCGGCTGTGGCGGGTTGCCTGCTCGCGCGCCTCGCGCAGCGGGGCGGGCAGGCTCTGTTCCAACTGGTCGAGGCGGGCCTGGCGTTCGGCGGTGGAGAGCTGCTCGTCCTGGGCAAGCGCCAGTTGCCGCAGCATGTAGGCGTCCTGTTCCTCCTCGGCCTTGAAGAAGGCGCCGCCTTCCTCCGCGGAAAAGTACTGGCGTCGCACGGCTTGCAGTCGCCGCTGGCGCTCCGCGAGTGCATCCAGCGAATAGCTGTCCGGGCCGGCCGTCACCGGCAGGCGGTCGAGGTCGATCAGCGCGATCTTGTAGTCGATATAGCGCCGCAGCAGGTCGCGGGCCTGATCCAGTGCCGGGCCGTGCAGTTGGCCGGCGAGGTCGAGGCTGATGCGCGCCAGCACCGTGTCCAACGGCTCTTCCAGCAACGCCGACAGGTAAAACTCGAACAGGTGCAGGATATCGCCGCGGATCAGCAGGTTGCCGTTGGCGTCGGTGTGCAGGCGCACGTCATGGGAGGTGTCGCGCAGCGAGCGGGGCAGGGGCGGCAGGGTCGGCAGGTCGGCCAGGGGCTGTTGCTGGAAGGCATGGTTGGTCTGGCTGGCGACCGTGGCGTCCAGCTCGATACCCGGCACCTCGGCTGCCGGCGCGGCGATGTCGCGAGGCTCGGGCAGCAGCAGGACGGTGGTCAGCACGCCCGCGGCCGCGCAGGCCAGGGCGACGAACAGCAGGGATCGACTGGAGGGCATGGCGGGTTTTCCTGCAACGGGCAGGCGACCCGGTGCGGGTCGCCTGCATCGGTCTTCAGAGGCCGGCTTGCTTGAGGCGCGTGGCGTGGTTCTTGAACAGGGTCTTGGGGTTGCTTTCGAACCAGGACACCAGGCCGAGTACGTGGTTATTGATGTCGATGTGGTTCATGCGATAGCTGTCCTGGATTACCTGGCCGAAGTGGTTGGCGCAGACCCCGGTGACACCGTCATTGGCCTGGCCGCCGAATGCCAGGCTGGTGGTGGCGAAGAGATAGTCGGAGGGGTCGAGCATATGGGTGAACGGCGAGCCGCCGCCCCAGGAGTACAGGCGGATGTTCTTGCCGTCGATGCTCACGCTGGCCGGGCCGCTGCCGCAGTACTGGGTGGGCACGCCGGCGGGGAACTGGGCGTTGAACGCGGCCGAGCCCTGTTTGTTGAACTCGCCGAGCATGGCGAAGATGTCCGACTGGCTGGCCTTGTTGCTGGAGAAGAAGTTCACCAGGTTGCCCACGGTATTGGCGAACACCTCGAAAGCCACGCCCTGGATCGACCCGGGCGGTGCATTGGTGGTCACTAGGTCCGCCAGCGGCGAGCCGGTGTGCGGGGTGGACATGGTGGTCACCGAGGCCACCAGGTCGGGACGCACGTTCATCACGTAGCGCGAGGTGACGCCGCCCTGGCTGTGGCCGATCAGGTTGAACTTCTGGATGCGCCCGAGGGAGGCGGCCTTGATGCTCTCCAACTGCCGGATCAACTGGTTGCCGCGATTCACCGAGTTATCGAAGGCATTGATCTTCGGCACGTAGACCTCGGTGCCCTGGGACTGCAGCGCCGAGGGGATCTGGTACCAGTAATCGATGAAGGCGATGTTGTCGAAGGCGAAGATGCCGGGGACCAACACCACCGGGTGTTTGGTGTAGCCAGCCTGACAGGTGAGGGTGAACAGGCTCAGGAGTAAGCCGCCGAGGGCGGCGCGAAGGGTCTTATGCATGTGAATGTCCCGTGGCTGTTGTTTTTGTTGTACTGCTGTGGCGTGGGCGACCGCCAACTGCGCGGGCGCCGGGCAGCAGGCTGACGGCGGCAAAGCGGGACGCGCAATCCGCCAGCACGGCTGTGGGGATTCTATGAACTGCGGCGCGGCTTGTATTTCACCTAAATGGGGGAGAAAAGCGAGGACGGGGGCGCTCGCTTTCCGTTTGAAGCTCGCAGCTTGCAGTTGCTTCTATGACGAGCAGCTGATTTCCAGGTGCTTGCCCCATTCCGGCGGGCGCTCGGCATAGCGCTCCATGCCCGGTTGTTCATCGAACGGCCGGCCGAGCACGGTGTGCAGGCGGCGCACTTCGCTGTAGTCGCCTTGCTCGGCAGCCTCGATGGCCTGCTGGGCCAGGTAATTGCGCAGGATGTACTTGGGATTGACCGCCTGCATGCGCGTGCGTCGCTCGTCCTGGCTGCCACCCTCGCGTTCGCAGCGGGCGCGGTATTCGGCGGCCCAGGCGTCGAAGCCGGCCAGGTCGACGAAGTCCTCCCGCAGGCGCGCCAGGGACTGCTCGGGCGCGCTGTCGCCCAGTTCGCGGAAGAAGCGGCTGTAGTCCACCGCGCCGCCCTGCATGAGCTGCAGCAGGCGCTCGACCAGCGCCTCGTCGCCGTCTGCGGCGCTGCCGAAGCCCAGCCGGCGACGCATCAGGTCGAGGTACTGCGCCTGGTACAGCGGCAGGAACAAACCGAGTAGCTCGCGCAGCGTTTCCACCGCGACGAATGGCGTCAGCGCCTGGGCCAGCGCTGCCAGGTTCCAGTGGGCGATGGGCACCTGGTTGCTGAAGGAGTAGCGACCGCTGTCATCCGAGTGGTTGCAGATGAAGTTGGCATTGAAGTCGTCGAGGAAGGCGTAGGGGCCATAGTCGAAAGTGATGCCGAGGATCGACATGTTGTCGGTGTTCATCACCCCGTGGCAGAAGCCATAGGCCTGCCAGCGGGCGATCAGCTCCGCGTTGCGCTCGACCACGTCGCGGAACATCGCCGCGTAGGGCTCCGGCTGTTCCTGGCAGCCGGGGAAGTGGGCGCTCAGCACATGCTCGCCGAGCCGCTTCAACTGCTCGTGTTGCTGGGTGTAATAGAAGTACTCGAAATGGCCGAAACGCACATGGCTGGGTGCCAGGCGCAGCAGCATGGCGGCGCGTTCCTGCTTCTCGCGCCACACCGGGGTATCCGAGGTGGTGACGCACAAGGCGCGGCTGCTGGGGATGCCGAGGGCCGGCAGGTGTTCGCTGGCAAGGAACTCGCGGATCGAGCTGCGCAGCACCGCGCGGCCATCGCCCATGCGCGAGTAGGGCGTCTGCCCGGCGCCCTTCAGGTGCAGGTCCCAATGCTCGCCGCGCGAATTGACCACTTCGCCCAGCAGCAGGCCGCGGCCGTCGCCCAGGCGTGGGTTGTAGACGCCGAACTGGTGCCCCGAATAGACCATTGCCCGTGGCTCGGCATCGGCCCACAGCTTGTGGCCGGCGAACAGTTGGGCGAACACCTCGCTGTTCGCTTCGGCCGGGTCCAGGTCGATCAGCGCCATGGCCGCCGGGCTGGCCACCACCAGCCGCGGCTCGGCAATCGGCTCGGGCAGTACCGCGGTAGAGAAGTCGTCGCCCAGGCGGGCGAAGCGGTTGTCGAAGGTCAGTTCGGTAAGGCTGTTCAACGGCAGGCTCCAGAGCAATTCCGAGCATTGTGCTGGGAATTGCTTTGGAGTGGTAGGCCACAGGATTTCTCCCTGGCGTCAGGCTTCCGGGGTCGCCGCCCCCGGCGGGCCGGCCTCGGAGCCCCCCGGCACCAGGTGCAGTTCCTTGCCATCCAGGTTCTTCACGTACACGTCCAACTGGCGGAAGGCGATGTTGATGCCGTGGGCCTTGAACTCGCGGTCGATGAAGCGGTTGATCTCGTCGATCGCCGGATTGCGGTCGCCGAGCTGACGCACGTGCAGGCGCAGCTCGTGGTCGAGGGTGCTTTCGCCGAAGTTGAGGAAGTACACGATCGGCTCCGGGTCCTTGAGCACGCGCGGGTTGTTGGTGGCGGCCTGCATCATCAGTTCGCGCACCTTGTCCAGGTCGGAGCCGTAGCCAACGCCGATCTTGATGGTCACCCTCGTCACCGTGTCGGTCAGCGACCAGTTCACCAGTTGCCCGGTGATGAAGGTCTTGTTCGGCACGATGATTTCCTTGTGGTCGAAGTCGGTGATGGTGGTGGCGCGGATGCGGATGCGGCTGACCGAGCCGGACAGGTTGCCAATGGTCACCACGTCGCCGATGCGTACCGGCCGCTCGAACAGGATGATCAGGCCGGAGACGAAGTTGGCGAAGATTTCCTGCAGGCCGAAGCCCAGGCCCACCGAGAGTGCCGCCACCAGCCACTGCAACTTGTCCCAGCTGACCCCGAGGGTCGACAGCGTGGAGACGAAGCCGATACCGACGATGGCATAGGACAGCAGGGTGGTGGTGGCGTAGGCACTGCCCTGGGCCAGGGACAGGCGCGACAGCACCAGCACCTCCAGCAGGCCCGGCAGGTTGCGTGCCAGCACGATGGTGATGCCGGCGATCAGCAGCGCGCCGAGCACGTCGAGCAGGCTGATCGGCTGCAGGCTGGCGGCATCGCCGGTACCGCTGGTGAATTCGTAGAGGGTGACGTTATCGAGGTAAGACACCACGCTGATCAGGTCCGCCCAGACCCAGTACAGCGCGCCGAGGAACAGGCCGAACAACGCCAGGCGGATCAGCCGCAGCGACTGCTGGTTGACCTGCTCGATGTCCAGGGTCGGCGCCTCGACCACGCTCTCGCTCTCGTCGCCGTCCTTCGGTTGCGCCTGGCGCTTGGCCAGGACCCGCTGGTAGGCCAGGCGTCGGGCGGCGACCCCGAGGCCGCGTACGAAGGTGGCCTCGATCACCACCCAGAGCATCAGTAGGTAGAGGGTGTCGATCAGCCGGTCGCTGAGCTTGAGCGCCGTATAGTAGTAGCCGAAGCCGACGGCGACGATCAGCACCAGCGGCAGCAGCGCGAACAGCAGGCCGATCATCAGTCGCAGTGGTGGCGCGTTGTCGCTGGCCGGTCCGCGCAGCAGCAACTTGGTCAGCAGCCAGGTCATCAGCGCGTAGCAGCTCAGCACCACGGCGATGCCGATGACATCCTCGGCCAACGCGCCCGGCTGGTGTTCGGCGATGGCCACCACCGCCACCAGGGCGATCACTACCAGGCCGAGGCGACGCAGTTGCTTGTGCAGGAAGGCCACCTGCGGCCTGGCCCAGCGGAAATGCAGCTCGGCCACGCCGCCGGGCGAGAGGATGCGGTAGGCGGTGTAGAACATCAGCCAGGCCTGGGCCATTTCGAACAGCGCCGAGCCGAGGCTGGCGTTCTGCCCACGGGCGTCCATCTGCAGGGCGTAGCCGCAGAGCACCAGGAACAGCGCGCCGGGCACCGCCAGCAGCAGGTTCAGCAGCAAGGCCAGCGGTGTGTGCAGCTGGCTGTCGCGTTTGAAGTGGCCGATATCCCGGTGCAGGGCGTTGAGCTTGTCGTAGAGGAAGCTGCGTTTCCACAGCAGCGCGCCGATCAGCAGCAACAGCGGCAGGAACAGCAGCGGCCGGTCGGTCAGGCCGGCGCCCAGCTCGCTGACCACCGAGCCCCAGGGCACTGCGACCAGCTGGCGCTCCAGCAGCAGCGGCACGCTCTTGAACCAGGCCAGGTCCAGCGGCTTGTTGCTCGGCACCCAGAACATCTGCCCGTCCAGCGTGGAGCGCAGGGCCTGGGCGGTGTTGTGCAACTGCTTCTGGTTCAGCTGCAGGGTGATGGACTCGTTGAGCAGTGCGCTCAGCTCACGGCTCAGGCGCTCCAGCAACTCGCTGCGGGTCACCGCCAGTTCCAGCAGGGCGCGGCGCAGTGCCGGGGTGACTTCATCGGCGGGCTGCCCGGCGAGCAGGCGCTCGACGTAGGCTGCCGGGCTGCCCAGCTGGTCGCGCTGCTGGTTCAGCTCGAACTGGTAGAGGCGCAGATCGGCGATCTGGTTGGCCAGGTTGCCGTCCAGGCTGATCTGCGGCAGCGCCTGCTTCTGCTGGTAGAGGATCTTCGACAGCAGCAGGCTGCCTTCGAGCACGCTGATCTGCTCCTCCAGGCCCTGTTCGCTCTGGCTGAGGGTGTCGAGCTGCTGCTTGGTCTGCAGGTTCTGCCGGGTCACCTGGTTGAGCCGCTCGGTGGTGCGCAGCAGATAGTCGGACAGCTTGAGGTTGGCGGCGCTTTCCTTCGCCAGCAGGGTGTCCGAGCCGGCCTTCTGCGCTTCCAGGGACAGCTCGGCGACGGTCTGCTCGGACAGCGCGCGGCGCTTGTCGTTGATCAACGACTGCAGGTCGAAGCTTTCCTGTTCCAGGCGGCCGATGCGCTCCACCAGCAGGTCGCGCTGGCTGTTGCCGAGGTCCTGCAACACGCTGTTGCCGGCCAGTTCCTGGCGGCGCAGCTGGGTCTTGGTGTTGAGCGCGGCCAGTTCGGCTTCGAGCCGTTCGCTGCGCTCGCGGCTCAGCGGCCGGCCGTTTTCGCGGCCGGACTTGAGGATGCCGTTGATCTGCTGGATGCGGACCTGGTTGCTGCTGATCTCCGCCTGCGCCCGCTCCGGGCGGGTCTGTGCGGTAATGACCAGGCTGTTGGCCTGGCCCAGCGCCTTCTGCGCTTCGGCCAACTGGTTGCCGCGCTCGGCGAGCTGCTGCTCCAGCTGCGGCACCGTGGCGCTGGCATAGCGCTGGTCCACCGGGATGGGCTTGGTCGCTTTCAGGCGGGCCAGCTCGCGCTGGTTGTCGGCGATCAGCTTGGGCGCTTCGTCGAGCTGCCGCTTGAGCGCGGCCAGGCGCCTCTCGCTGTCGGCTTTGTCGGCGAGCTGGGCGAGGGTCTGCTCGAGGGTTTGCTGCAGGGCGGCGTACTCGGCCTCGGGCAGCTTGCGCTCGGGCAACTGCTCCAAGGTGCGCTGCACCGCGGCGGCGGTGGGCAGCTCGGCATGCGATGAAGTGGATATCAGGCACAGGCCCAGCAGGGCACAGGCAAGCAGACGACGCAGTGAGGGCATGGTGGCGAATCGGCGGCTACAAAGGCCTGCAAGTTTAGAGGAACAGGCCGGGCCCCGGGCGACCGCCTTCGGGAAATTTGACGCCGACCTTGCGAATCTTGTTGCCCTCCATCAGTGCCACCGTCCAGGTCAGGCCGTTCCACTCCACCTGGTCGCCGACCACCGGCTCGCCGCCGATCTCTCGGGCGATGAAGCGGCCCAGCGGCTGGCTGCCGTCGACACCGTCCAGCTTGAGGCCGTAGAGCGCGGTCACCGCGCTCAGCTCGGCATCGCCCTCCAGCACGAAGTCGCCGAAGAAGCGCAGGTCCTGGGTGCGCTTCGGCGCCTGGCTAAACAGCTTGCCGAGGGCCGACAGGTCGTGCTCGTGGCCGATCACGCAGAGCAGGTCGCCGGCCAGCAGGCGCGTGCTGCCCGACGGGTGGAGCAGCTCGCGGCCGCGGAACAGCGCGGCGATGCGCGTGCCGTCGGGCATCTTCAGCTCGCGCAAGGCGGCACCGATGCACCACTTCTCGGCGCCGAGGCGGTAGATGAACAGCTCCCATTCGCTGGTTGGATGGACTTCCAGGCCGGCGCGGGAAATCGGCGCGGGCTCCGGCGGCACCGTCACCCGCAGGCGCTGGGCGAACCAGGGCAGGCTGGCGCCCTGCAGCAGCAGGGATACCAGCACGATGAAGAACGCCACGTTGAAGAACAGCTGGGCATTCGGCAGCCCGGCCATCATCGGAAACACCGCGAGGATGATCGGCACCGCGCCGCGCAGGCCGACCCAGGCGATGAACACCTTCTCGCGATCATGGAACGCGCGAAACGGCAGCAGGCCGAGGAATACCGACAGCGGCCGGGCGAACAGGATCATCCATAGCGCCAGGCCGAGGGCAGGCACGGCGATGGGCAGCAACTGATGCGGCGTCACCAGCAGGCCCAGCACCAGGAACATGCCGATCTGCGACAGCCAGGCGAGGCCGTCGAGCATGTGCAAAATACCGTGGCGCGAACGGATCGGCCGGTTGCCCAGCAGCAGGCCGCAAAGATAGATGGCGAGGAAGCCGCTGCCGCCGACGGCGTTGGTCAAGGCGAACAGTGCCAGGCCGCCGCTGACCACCAGCAGCGGATAGAGGCCGTTGGCCAGGCTCAGGCGGTTGATCAGGGTCAGCAGCAACCAGCCGCCGCCGAGGCCGAACAGCGCGCCGATGCCGAATTGCTGCAGCAGTTGTCCGAGGAAGCCGAAGCTGAAATGGCTCTCGCCGCTGGCCAGCATGGCGATCAGGGTCACGGTGAGGAATACCGCCATCGGGTCGTTGCTGCCCGATTCGATCTCCAGAGTGGCGCTGACCCGCTCGTTGAGACCGCGCCCGCCGAGCAGGTTGAACACCGCCGCGGCATCGGTGGAGCCGACGATGGCACCGATCAGCAGCCCTTCCAGCCAATGCAGCTTGAACAGCCAGGCGGCGGCCAGGCCGGTCAGCCCTGCGGTGACCACCACACCCACGGTGGCCAGCGACAATGCCGGCCACAGCGCCACGCGGAAGCTCGCCACCCGCGTGCGCAGGCCACCGTCCAGCAGGATCACCGCTAGCGCCAGGTTGCCCACCAGGTAGGCCATCGGGTAGTTGTCGAAGACGATGCCGCCGGGGCCGTCGACGCCAGCCAGCATGCCGACGCCGAGGAAAATTACCAGGATGGGAATGCCCAGCCGGGTGCTGAGGGAACTCACCAGAATGCTCGCGCCCACCAGTAACGCGCCGATCAGAAACAGGCTGTTGATGGTGCTGGCATCCAAGGGGGCGGGCTCCGAACGGCGCGGCCGCGAATGCAGGCCGATGCCCGGATTCTGACGGGGCGGTCGCGGGGCTGCAAGGGTGATGCGGGACGATGAGGCGGCTGGACTGGGTGTTTCGACGAGGGCGCTGGCTTGCCCACCTGCGCGGTTCACTTCAACACCCTGTAGGTTGCGGTTGAGGAGCAAAGCGACGAAGCCCAACGGGAGGCCGCGCAAGGCCGGTCCTACGCGGCCTGCGCGCCCTTGTTGGGCTTCGCTGCGCTCAACGCCAACCTACTCCGGTTTCGCCCACCTGCGCGATTCACCTCAACACCCAGTAGGTTGCGGTTGAGGGGCAAAGCGACGAAGCCCAACGGAGGCCGCGCAAGGCCGGTCCTACGGGGCGGTTTCGGTCGTTAGAACCAGCCTTCGCGCATGTCCAGGCAGGTCGGGTCGCGGGCTTCCAGCAGGGCCAGCTCATGGTGGCAGCCTGGCACTTCCCAGGTGAGGAAGTAGCGCGCGGCCTGTAGCTTGCCTTTATAGAAGTCGGTATCCGCCTCGCTGCCCGTGGCCAGCCCCTGTTCGGCGCGAATCGCCTGCTCCAGCCAGCGCCAGCCAATCACCGCATGGCCGAAGACCTTCAGATACAGCGCCGAGTTGGCCAGCCCCTGGTTGACCTTGCCCGCCATCAGGTCGCCGAGCAGGGCCAGGGTCACCGCACCGAGACGCGCCACCAGTTGCTCCAGCGGCTGGCGCAGGGCATTGAGCGAGGCAAAGGCCTCGGCGCGCTGGCAGGTGTCCTGGATCAGCGCAGTCAGCTGCTTGAGCGCGGCACCGCCGTTCATCGACACCTTGCGGCCGAGCAGGTCCAGCGACTGGATGCCGTGGGTACCCTCGTGGATCGGGTTCAGCCGGTTGTCGCGGTAGTACTGCTCCACCGGGTACTCGCGGGTGTAGCCGTGGCCGCCGAGGATCTGAATGGCCAGTTCATTGGCCTTCAGGCAGAACTCCGAGGGCCACGATTTGACGATCGGCGTCAGCAGGTCGAGCAACTCCAGGGCCTTCTTGCGCTCGGCCTCGGTCTCCAGGGTGTGGGTATCGTCGAACAGCCGCGCAGCATACAGGCCGAGGTCGAAGGCGCCTTCCACGTAGGCCTTCTGAGTCAGCAGCATGCGCCGCACGTCGGCATGCTCGATGATGGCGACCTGCGGGCTGGTCGGGTCCTTGCCGTCCGGATGACGGCCCTGCGGCCGCTGGCGGGCGTAGTCCAGCGAGTAGAGGTAGCCGGCATAGCCGAGCATGATCGCGCCCATGCCGACGCCGATGCGCGCCTCGTTCATCATCTGGAACATGTACGACAGGCCGTGGTGCGGCTTGCCCACCAGATAGCCGACGCACTCGCCGTTATCGCCGAAGTTCAGTGCGGTGGAGGTGGTGCCGCGCCAGCCCATCTTGTGGAACAGCCCGGCCAGGGTCACATCGTTGCGCTGGCCCAGGCTGCCGTCCTCGTTGACCAGGAACTTCGGCACGATGAACAGGCTGATGCCCTTCACCCCAGGCGGCGCATCCGGCAGCTTGGCCAGCACCATGTGCACGATGTTCTCGGAGATCGGCTGGTCGCCGCCGGAGATGAAGATCTTGTTGCCCTTGATGCGATAGCTGCCGTCGGCGGCCGGTTCGGCCTTGGTGCGAATGTCCGACAGCGACGAGCCGGCATGCGGCTCGGTCAGCGCCATGGTGCCGAAGAAGCGCCCGTCGATGATCGGTTGCAGGAAGCGCGCCTTCTGCTCCTCGCTGCCGAAGGCCTCGATCAGGTTGGCCACGCCCATGGTCAGCATCGAATAGGAGCTGGTGGCGCAGTTGGCCGACTGGAAGTGGGCGAAACACGCCTGGGACAGCAGGTTCGGCAACTGCATGCCGCCGACCTCGAAGTCGCGGGTGGCATTGAGAAAGCCCGCCTCATGGAAGGCTTTCAGCGCCGGGGCTACTTCCGGGATCAGCTCGGCGGCGCCGTTCACGTACTGCGGCTCATGCTCGTCGTTCTTTCGGTTGTGCGGAGCGAACAGCGCCTCGGCAATGCTGCGAGCGGTGCCCAAGGCGGCATCGAAGGTCTCGCGGCTGTGCTCGGCGAAACGCTCGCGGCGGGTCAGGGCCTCGGCATCCAGCACTTCATAAAGCTCGAACGCCAGGTTGCGGGAACTGAGCAGGGTCTCGGACATGACATACCTCCTGTTGATCGGAGCAGTCTAGGTCGACCCCATGCATGGGCCCAGCACTATCCATGCGCGTGATGCAACCGCCTGTGCCGCTGTTAATGCCGGCAAGCCTCACTGTCAGCCCGTCTCCCCGGCGAAGGCCGGGGCCCAGGGCAGGCGGCGCTATGCCCCGGTCAATCGCCACTGCTTCCAAACCCTCGCCAAAAGAACATCGCCCCGCACCTGTATGGCAGCGGCGCAGTTTGATGGCATCTCGCGACACGGCTTGCCCCGAGCGCACAGGCAGCACGGAGCCTCTCGCTTGCCGGTCCTTCCATCCCCGTCTCCCCGGCAAAGGCCGAGGCCCAGGGGCAGGCGGCGCGATACATTGGCCAATCGCCACTGCCCCCAAGCCCTCGCCAAAAGAACATCGCCGCGCACCGGTATGGCAGCGGCGCAGGCTGATGGAATATCGCGGCACGGCTTGCCCGGACCGCACAGGCTGCGTGGAGCCTCCCGCTTGCCGGTCCTTCCATCCCCGTCTCCCCGGCGAAGGCCGGGGCCCAGGGGCAGGCGGCGCGATACATTGGCCAATCACCACTGCCCCCAAGCCCTCGCCAAAAGAACATCGCCCCGCACCCGTATGGCAGCGGCGCAGTTTGATGGCATCTCGCGACACGGCTTGCCCCGAGCACAGGCAGCACGGAGTCTCTCGTTTGCCGGTGCTTCCATCCCCGTCTCCCCGGCGAAGGCCGAGGCCCAGGGGCAGGCGGCGCGATACATTGGCCAATCGCCACTGCCCCCAAGCCCTCGCCAAAAGAACATCGCCGCGCACCGGTATGGCAGCGGCGCAGGCTGATGGAATATCGCGGCACGGCTTGCCCGGACCGCACAGGCTGCGTGGAGCCTCCCGCTTGCCGGTCCTTCTATCCCCGTCTCCCCGGCGAAGGCCGGGGCCCAGGGGCAGGCGGCCCGATGCATTGGCCAATCGCCACTGCCCCCAAGCCCTCGCCAAAAGAACATCGCCGCGCACCGGTATGGCAGCGGCGTAGTCTGATGGCATCTCGCGGCACGGCTTGCTCGGACCGCACAGGCTGCGTGGAGTCTCCCGCTTGCCGGTCCCTCTATCCCCGTCTCCCCGGCGAAGGCCGGGGCCCAGGGGCGGGCGGCGCGGCGCCTTGGTCAATCGCAAAGGAGGCGAAAACCACCAGCCGCCTCGTCAAGAACAAATCCCTACCTGGCAGCCCTGTTAGAATCCGCGTCCTTGCGAGGACCCTGCCATGAACTACCGCCATGCCTTCCACGCCGGCAACCACGCCGACGTCTTCAAACACCTGACCCTGGCCCGGCTGATCTCCCTGCTGTCGAAAAAGGAGGCTCCCTTCGCCTACCTGGACAGCCACGCCGGCATCGGCCTCTACGACCTGCACGGCGACCAGGCTAGCCGCACCGGCGAATGGCAGGACGGCATCGCCCGGCTGTGGAACCTGGCCGACGCCCCGGCCACCACGGCCGACTACCTGCGAGTCATCCACGACCTCAATCCCGACGGCCAGCTGCGCTACTACCCCGGCTCGCCGGAACTGGCCCGCCGCCTGACCCGCCCGCAGGACCGCCTGCACCTCAACGAAAAACACCCGGAAGACGGCCGCCTGCTCAAGGACAACATGGCCGGCGACCGTCGCGTCGCCGTGCACCTCGGCGAAGGCTGGCACGTCCCCCGCGCCCTGCTGCCGGCCAAGGAAAAGCGCGCCCTGTTGCTGATCGACCCACCCTTCGAGCAAACCGACGAATTGCAACGCTGCGCCCAGGCCATGCAGGAAGCCATCGCCCGCATGCGCCAGACCGTGGTCGCCACCTGGTACCCGATCAAGGACCAGCGCCAGCTCAAACGCTTCTACCAGGACCTCGCCAAGACCGGCGCCCCCAAACTACTGCGCGCCGAACTCATGGTGCACACCGCCGACAACACCCTCGGCCTCAACGGCTCCGGCCTGGCCATCGCCAACCCGCCGTGGGGGCTGGAAGAGGAACTTAAGGAACTGCTGCCCTGGCTGAGCGAGACGCTGCAGCAGAGCAAGGGGAGTTGGCAGTTGGATTGGTTGATCGAGGAGTAGCAGGAAATAGTGGCGTCTGCCTGTAGGGGCGAATTCATTCGCCTGGGCTGCTACTGGTGTGTGGGAACGCAGCCAGGACGCATCCCATCCCAACGGGCTTGCTGACCAGGCGCTCGGCAAAAGGCAGGGATAACGGCCGAGAACACACTGACGGCGCTGGCTGGGCTAATAGTCCGAGAGGCATAGAGTTGTTTTGTGTGATATGCGTCACATGTCGATCGGCAACTCCGTGCGCACCCTGCCACCTACTGAGCGCGCTCATTATGATTCGCGCCCCACCTCAAAGGGATTTGAAAGATGCCGCTCTCCACTCGTTTTATCTATCGCTCGGCCATGCTGCTGGGCCTCTTGCTCACGACCTGCACTGGCTCGCTATTGGCGGCAGAGGTCAAGACAAAACCTATCGTCAGTTACGTTCTGTATGGATCAGCTATTAGCAACCCATCTCTCGATGGCCTTATTGCCAATCTTAATAATGCTTATGAGGTGGACTTCCAAACCTGTATTCAGAAACCAATCTACAGTTGCTCCTGGTTCAAAGTTTCAACGGTTACTCCTGAGGGGGCTATCCGCATCAATGGCGAGCCTCTGCATTACTCCTTATCACGTGAGCGCTATAGCCAAAGCAGGGGGATGGATGGTGTCGTCCATTCCTACACCGCTGATGACAGCGGCATACGGGCTACGGTTGTATGGGAATGCCCTAAGCCTTTTAGCCCCGTTCAGAAGGGCTACCCCTCGGATATTCGTACCATGGAGTGTGTACTGATCGAGGAAGAATCCTGCCCAGCTACGGGCAATCCGATTCAGATTGCCACCGGCAATAAGTTCGAACACGAAGTGGATTACAGCACGGCCGACGGCCTGCTGAAGATAGAACGCTATTACCTCAATCAATATTCAGGTTGGACAATTGATCTCCCTAAGCGCCTCTTGGAAGTACCTGCCGGCAATGAGGTGCCGGCTTCGAGCCTAATTGGCGCTAATCATTTAGCGCCGAATGCTTCAGTGAAGATTCGCAACCGTTATAGCCTTAACCCTGCGAGCCCCTTCAGTCCTCAGCAATATTCAACTCTTCACCAACCAATACTGCTTAACACCAGTGGCGAACGCATCGTCTATCTATGGCTAGGACGGGTTCGCCACCGTTTTGTTGGCTCCGGACCTGTACTGCGTGGTGATGGCCCGATTGGCATCGGTAATCAATTGCAACAGGTAGACCCGGCGCAGTTCTTCGGTGCCAGTTGGCAGTTCACCAATGCGGAAGGCGACAGCTCATTCTTCTCGGCGGATGGTCGTCTGCAGCTCACCCTGTTCGCACACGGGGGGCATCTCAAGTACAGCTATGGCCCGCATGGGCTGACCAGTAAGACTGACCATCTGGGCCGAAGCCTGCTCTATGAATACGATGGTGATGGCCGCCTGATTCGCATTACGCCGCCGGATGGCCAGGCGATCAGCTACGTCTACGGTGCCGATAAGGACCAAGTCGATTACTGGCTGCTAAAGCGGGTTACCTGGGCTGATGGCGGCAGCGTTGGCTATCTGTACAACGAATCCGAACATATCGGCAGCGGCAGCACGGGGGCGCTGCTTCTGACTGGCAAGGTGGACAGTGACGGACAGCGCATCGGTACCTACAAGTACAACGGCAACCGGGCCGTTTCTACCGAGGGTGCCTTGGGGGCAAACAAACGCACCATAACGGTTTATCCGAGTTTCGCTTATGTAAAAGACAGCCTCGGCGCTCAATACACCCACTACTTCAACAAGACCCTCACCGACGGCACCAAACTGCCTACAGGCGTCAACCAGCCTGCGGGCAGTGGTTGCGCCACCAGTTCGTCAAAGATCGAATACGACGATAAGGGCCTTAAAAAGTTGGAAGCCGATTTCAATGGCAACAAGACTCTGTATGCGCATGATCTGGATCGCGGTTTGGAAACCGTGCGGGTCGAGGGTGTCAACCGCTCTGATGGCAAGGATTACCTTCCTAACGGTGTGACCCTACCGGCCGGAGCACGCAAGATCAGTACCCAATGGCATGCTTCTCTGCGCAAGCCGATCCAGCGTGCCGCGCCCAAGCTGCTGACTACCTATATCTACAATGGCGGCGCCGATCCTTCTGTGAGCGGTACTGCCGCCCAATGCGCGCCGGCCGGGTTGCCGGTGCTCTGTGCCATGGTGCAGCAAGCCACCCTGGACCCCAATGGCGCCCAGGGCTTTAGCGCCGCGCCGGATTTCAGTGTGCCCGCTCGTGAGCGGCGTTACAGCTACAATGCCCGAGGGCAATTGCTCACCGTGTCGCGTGCTGGAAACCTGGAGTACAGCCTCGAGTACTACGAGAGCAGCGGCCCCTCATGGACAAAGGGCGACCTGAAGAGCCTCACCAACGCCTTGGGTCACACCACCCAATTCACCCAGTACGACCCGAACGGCCGTCCACTGCGCATGATCGATGCCAATGGCGTGGAAACCTCGTTCAGCTACGACCCACGCGGCCGCCTGCTCAGCCAGTCGGTCGCCGGCGCGGCCACCACCCACCGCTACGACAACAACGGCCTACGTATCGCCAGCATCCTGCCCAACGGCAGCACCGTGAGCTATCGTTACGACGCAGCCCAGCGCCTGATCGGCCTGGAGAACGGTCTCGGCGATCGCATCGAATACGAACTGGATACCGAAGGCAACCGCCGTGCCGAGCGGGTCTACGACAGCAGCGGCAGCCTCAGCTACACCCAGACGCACCTGTACGACCCGCTGTCCCGCGTGAAGCAAACCCTGGACGGCAACGGGCACACCCGCGACTTCCGCTACGACGCCAATGGCAACCGCATCGGCCTGACCGATCCCAAGCAGAACGTCAGCAGCACCGCTTTCGATGCCCTCGACCGCCCCAACAAGGACGTCGACGCGCTGAAGGGTGAGACGCTCTACCGCTACGAGGCAAACGGCCAGCTCAGCGAAGTGAAGGACCCACGCGGCGTTACTACCCGCTACGAGTACGACGGCCTTGGCAACCTCACCAAGCTGATCAGCCCGGATAGCGGTACCACGCGCTTCGAGCACGACGCGGCTGGCAACGTCACTAAGAAAACCGATGCTCGCGGCGTAGTTACCGAGTACCAGTACGATGCTCTCAATCGCCTCATCGCCAAGCGCTACCCGGCCAGCCCGGCGCTCAACGTGCAATACCACTACGACATGACCGGCAACGGCAACCACGGCATCGGCCGGCTCACCGCCGTGCAGGATGCCAGCGGAGTGCTCGGCTACCGTTACGATGCTCAGGGTCGATTGATCGAGCAAATACGCTCGGTGGACGTCAACGGCTCGGATCGCTACGAAAGCCTGTCCTTTGCCTACGACGAGGCCGGCAACCTGACTCGCCTCGACTACCCGAACGGCCTCAGCCTGCACTACAGCCGCAACGCCGCCGGGCAGGTCAGCGCCGTGCGCATTAGTGGGCAGGCCAGTGGCGATCTGGCCAGCGGTATCCAGTACCTGCCGTTCGGTCCGGTAAAGAGCCTGACCTGGGGCAACGGCATCCACCTCAGCCGCGAGTACGACCAGAACTACCGCCTGACCGAACAGCGCGTCGGCCCCTGGCAGGATCAGTACCAGTACGACCCCAACGGCAATATTACCCGCCTGCAAACCAGTCGCTGGGGTACCCTCGACTACCAGTACGATGCCCTCGACCGCCTCACCGAAGAGAAAGGCGCCGCGCTGGCCCAGACCCTCACCTACGATGCCGTGGGCAACCGTACCCACCAGGCCCGCACCACTGCGGACGGCAGCCAGAGCATCAGCTACCAATACGGCAGTGACAGCAACCGCCTGACCCAGCGCTATGGCCAAACGGTGAGCAGCGATGCTGCCGGCAACCTGACCCAGGACCGCCCCGACCGCCAGCTCGCCTATGACGCACAAGGCCGCCTAAGCCGCGTCACCCTGGCCGGTAAAGTCGTCGCCGACTTCCGCTACAACGCCCTCGGCCAGCGCACCCACAAGGTCACCGAGCAAGGCACCACCACCTTCCTCTACGGCCCGGACGGCCAACTGCTCGGTGAGACCCAGTACAACGCCCAGGGCCAGAAGCAGAAGGCCCAGTTCTACCTCTGGCTGGACAGCCTGCCCCTGGGCGGCCTGACCCTGGCCTACAACGCCCAGGGCGCCATCGCCAGCAGCACCCCGTTCTACCTGCACGCCGACCACCTCAACACCCCGAGAGTCGCGACCAGCCACGGCCAGCAAATCATCTGGCAATGGCAGTCGGATGCGTTCGGGGTAGGGCAGGCGACCGGCACCCTGGCCATGAACCTGCGCTTTCCGGGGCAGTACTTCGATCAGGAGACTGGGCTGCACTACAACTACTTCAGGGATTACGATCCGGAGACTGGGCGGTATATTGAAAGCGACCCCATAGGGCTGAATGGTGGGTTGAATACGTTTGGGTATGTTGATGGCAATCCACTTATATATATTGATCCTTTCGGACTTGCTAATTCAGGAAAGCCAACTCAGGTGCCTGGCACACAAACAACTATTCGAATTGATAACCCTCATGTGCCGGGGCAGCAGCAACATGCACATGTACAGCCCAAAGGTCAGCCTGAAGTAGTTATAAATAAGGATGGTTCGGGTAGTCATGGCTCCGACCCAAAGGAGATGACAAAAAATAAAAAGGTTTTGGAGTACTTAAGAAAGAAGGGCTTCAAAGTAGGGCCGGGATTGCCCTTCTTCTGGCCTTCGTATGAGGAAATCATGCAGGAGTATTGCGTTAAGAATCCTTATGATTACCAATGCATGAAAGACAGTATTCCCTTGGAGTGTAAGTGACATGAAAATGTATGGTTATGCTCGGGATGGCTCACAGGTGCTAATGGAAATGCTCGAGGTTTCTCTCGTTGCTTCTACGGATGAGCTTCGGAAAGCTTCGGACTTTTTACGGGAGTTGGCTGATCGAATAGAGCGGGAGGAAAATTTTGATCACGCTCATTTGCGTGATCGGCTAGCATATTGGCAGGATGATTTTTCAGATTTGATTGTGATAAACAACAAGTAAAAGTGCTGCCATCCGTGCAAAGCGCGGGATGATTGTCTTGGTTTATCAGACTGGGAATTCGATGGGAAACCGCCTTGCGGGTTTTCCCTCCTTACACAGGTTCAGCTCGTGGATTGAGCCTGCGATACCCACCGTGCGATCTTTCCGACACGCACTGGCCTGTGGCTTTGCGTGTTGGGTATCGCTTCGCTCAACCCAACCTACGGGGCGACTGACCTACGCCTTCGGCTAACACCCCCCGCCTCTCTCAACGGCGCCCTGGGGTATCCAGCCCGGCGCCGTTTTTCCGTATCACTCCGGCAAACAAACCCCCGTCCCGCCCAGTCCGCAGTACCCACCCGGATTCTTCGCTAGATACTGCTGGTGATAGGCCTCGGCGTAGTAGAACGGCGGGGCGTCGGCGATTTCGGTGGTGATGGGGCCGAGGCCGGCTTTGGCCAGTTCCGCTTCGAACAGGGCCTTGCTGCGTTCTGCGGCGGCGCGTTGGTCGGCGTCGAAGCAGTAGATGGCGGAGCGGTATTGGGTGCCGGTGTCGTTGCCCTGGCGCATGCCCTGGGTGGGGTTGTGGGCTTCCCAGAAGACTTTGAGCAGTGCGTCGTAGCTGGTCTGCTTGGGGTCGAACACCACCAGCACCACTTCTGTGTGGCCGGTGAGGCCGGAGCAGACTTCGTCGTAGGTGGGGTTGGGGGTGTAGCCGCCGGCGTAGCCCGCGGCGGTGGTCCAGACGCCGGTCTGCTGCCAGAAGCGCCGCTCGGCGCCCCAGAAGCAGCCGAGACCGAATACGGCTTGTTGCAGGCCGCCGGGGAAGGGTGATTGCAGCGGGTTGCCGTTGACGTAGTGGGCCTCGGGCACCGGCATCGGGGTGTCGCGGCCGGGCAGGGCTTGTTCGGGGCTGGGCAGTTCCAGCTTGTGAGCGAGGATTTGCGAGCGCAGGACCATGGGGGAATCTCCTTGGGTGGCTACAGGCTAGACCGTTGGCTGGGCTCTACGTTACGGCGGTGGTGGAGGTTCGTACAGGGCCGCGATAGGCGAATGAACTCGCCCCTACAGATTCAGCGGCGGCAGGGGTAGCGGCGCAGGCTGTCGATCAGGATGCGGGCGGAGATCGGGCGGTCGAACAGGTAGCCCTGGCCGACGTCGCAGCGCTGGCGGCGCAGGAAGCTGAGCTGGGCGGCGGTCTCGATGCCTTCGGCGACCACCTTGAGCTTGAGGTTGTGGGCCATGGCGATCACCGCCGAGGTGATTTCCATGTCGTCCTGGCTGTCGGGGATGTCCTTGATGAAGCTGCGATCGATCTTGATCACGTCGATGGGGAATTTCTTCAGGTAGCTGAGGGACGAGTAACCGGTGCCGAAGTCGTCCATCGCCAGGGTCAGGCCGAGGCTCTTGAGGTCGCTGAGCTGGCGGCGGGTGTCGTCGCTGGCTTCCAGCAGCAGGCTTTCGGTCAGTTCCAGTTCCAGCAGGCCGGGCGGCAGTTGTTCCTCGTGCAGGATGGCGGCGATCGAGCCGACCAGATCGGGGTCGGAGAACTGCTTGGGCGACAGGTTGATCGCCACCTGTACGGTGCCCAGCCCTAGCGCCGACATCTGCATGCTCATGCGGCATGCCTGGCGGGCTACCCATTTGCCGATGGGGATGATCAGGCCGGTCTCTTCCGCGACACTGATGAACTGGTCCGGATTGATCATGCCCTTGTCCGGATGATTCCAGCGCAGCAGAGCCTCCAGGCCGAGCAGTTGGCCGGTCTTCAGGCACAGCTTGGGCTGGTAGAAGACTTCCAGTTCGTGCTGGGTGAGGGCGCGGCGCAGGTTGTTTTCCAGGAAAAGCTTGTAGTTGGCCTCGGCATTCAGCGCTTCGGTGAAGACCTGGGCCTGGTGCTTGCCGTTGGCTTTGGCCTTGTGCAGGGCCAGGCCGGCGTGCTTCATCAGGGTTGGCGAGTCCTCGCCGTGGCGCGGCGCGCAGGCCAGGCCCACCGAGCCGGTGACGTTGATCAGGTGGTTGTCGACGAACAGCGGCTTGTTGATGGTGTGCAGCACCTGGCTGGCGATCACCTGGCCGGCGTCCAGATCGACACCATCGAGCAGCACGGCGAATTCGTTGCTGGCGAAGCGCGCCAGCAGGGCGTTCTTGCTCAAGCTGTTGCGCAGGCGGCGGGCCAGGCTCATCAGCAGCTTGTCGCCGGTCTGGTGGCCAAGGCTGTCGTTGATGCGCTTGAAGTTGTCGATGTCCACCAGCAGCAGGCTGGCGGGCCTGTCGCTGCTGTTGGCGAAGCGCTGCTCCAGGCTGCGGATGAAGTACGGGCGATTGCCCAGGCCGGTGAGATTGTCGTGATAGGCCAGGCGCTCGATGTGCTGTTGCGCCAGCTTGCTCTCGGTGATGTCCTCGTAGATGCCGATGTAGTGGGTCAGCTCGCCGCTCTCGTTGTACACCTTGGACAGCGACAGATGGCCCCAGTAGGGGTCGAGGTTCTTGCGCCGGCTGCGGAATTCGCCCTGCCAGCTGTTGCGCTCGTTGAGGCTGGAGCGGGCATCGAACAGCAGTTCGCCGAGGTTTTCCAGGGCCGGCAGTTCGGCCAGGCGACGGCCGCGCACTTCGTCGGCGCTGTATAGGGTGATGGCGGTGAAGCTGGGATTGACGTAGTCCACCAAGCCGTCGCGGTCGACCAGGATGAAGGCGCTGGCGCTCTGCTCGACGGCGCGTTGGAACAGGTGCAGGGCGCTGGTGGCGTCGCGCCGCTGCTGGTTGATCAGCACCTGGGCGTACTGGTCGGCCAGTTCGCCGGCGAAGGCGATTTCGTCGGTCTGCCAGACCCGTGGCGCCCCATCATGTTCAAGGCAGAGCACGCCGACCACTTCGCCGCCGATGCGAATGCTGGCGTCGAGCAGGGCATTGATACCCATCGGCTTGAGGTAGCTGTCGGCCAGCTCGTTGGTACGCGGGTCGCTCAGCGCATTGTGGGCGTCGATGGCGCGGCCGCTGTTCAGTGCGTCCAGATAGTGCGGGTAGCGGCTGACATCCAGTGCCGGCGGGTGCTCGTGCTGGTCGATATCGCGGCGATACAGGGCCACCGGCTCCAGGCGCTCGCCGCGCAGGTCCCAGATTGCCGCGCGGGCGACTTCGTAGGCTTCGCAGGCGGCCTGGGTGATCAGCTTGGCGGCCTCTTGCAGGGGGTCGCTGGAGCTGTAGCGGTGCCGTGCCAGGCGCACGATCAGGCTTTGCTGGGCGCGCGAGCGGATCAGGTGTTGCAGGTGGTCTTCCTGGGCACGCTGGTACAGCTCCAGGGACGACTTCAGGCGCTGGTTCTGGGCTTCCAGTTCGTCCTGGTGGGCTCGCTCGGCGTCGTCCACTGCCGAGCCGAGGGGCAGCAGGTAGCCGCGCAGCAACTGGCGGCCGTGTTGCTGGAACACTTCGCCCAGTTCGAGCACGCGCAGCGGTCCGTCCGGCGCGTGCAGGCGGTATTCGATCTGGTAGCGGGTGGCTTCGGCGAGTTGCAGCTGAATGGCATCGTGCAGCCGGTAGCGTGCTTCCGGCTCCATCAGGCTGGCATAGGGGGAGGTGATCAGTGCGCACAGCTCGCTGGCCGGTAGGCCGAGGAGGTGTTCGCAGGCGGAATCCAGATAAAGCAGGGGCCAGTTCGGCTCATTGAGTCGCTCGAAACGCAACATGCCCAGCCGCGCGGGCACTGGCAACTGCGTCACAACCTCGACCGCCGAACGGCTGGCAGCATCGGGATGGCTTTTCATTGGGCGACTGGCTTCCAGTATGCTGACCGAGTAGGGCCTCGGCCCATTTCACTATCGCGTTCGGCAAGGGTGCACCATGCGGCTAGTACTGACAAGAACACTGAGTGGGTTGCTGCTCGCGGCACTGGCCGCGCTTTCTCCGGCCCAGGCCGACGAGTCTGCATTGAGCGGCGCGGAGCAGGGCAGGTATCTGGCGGAGCTCAAGCGGCTCTACCTCACCGACAACGAGCGCACGGCGCTTCTCGCCCATAGCAACGACCTGCTGAAGACCTACGCGCTGCTCGCCGGCTACCAGGTGGGCGAGCGCGAGCGCAAGGACCTGAGCTACCAGCTGAGCGCCGGCAAGTCCGGTGAGCTGCTGGTGCGCGAGCAGACCCGCAGCGAGTCGAGCGGCGAGCTGCGGGTGACCCAGCAGCGCCTGTCGGTGTTCGGCCTCGATCCATTCATTCGCTACGAATGCCCACAGACCGGCACCACCTGCGTGCTGCTCAATCCGGCCGACGGCAGCCCCTTGCTGACCATTGTGCGTGACCACAAGGGCGCCGCCGAGCTGGCCAAGGCGCTGAGCTTCCTGATTCGCAACCTGCAGAAGGGATGACCGGGGCATGGGCAGGCGCCACCTGGCGGCGCCTGCCTATCGTCCTCAGGGCTTGTCCCAGCTCGCCACGACCTGGCCCTCGCCAGCGGTCATGCCTCTCTCGGCGTGGTCCTTGAACAGCACCTCGATCTTTTCCAGGCTGCCCTGCGGGCGAACGTTCACTGCCCAGCGGGTGAAGCTGTCGGCGCTGTTGGCGTCGTCGGCACCGGCTTTGAGGCTGTCTTTTTCCCATTGGTGCCAGGCGAAGAAGCCGGTGCGCAGCAGGATATGGCGCTGGCGCAACTGGCCGCCGATCCGCTCGCTCAGGCGCAGCACGTACTGGCAGCCCGACGCGGCGCAGTACCAGCGGTATTGCTCATGCAGTTCTTGCTGGTCGGTGGCCAGGGTCGGGTCGTAGAGGCGCACCAGATTGCCGGTGCGCGCATAGGGCGGGTGGATCAGCGTCAGTGCCGGGCTGGTGCGGCTGATCGAGCCGAACAGCGTCAGCACAGGTAGCTGGTGCTCGATGGGCAGTTCGCCCAAGCCGGCGGGCCCGTAGCAATAGGGCTTCTGTCCGCAGGGTTGGGGATAGGGCACCGGATCGTATTGGCTGAGCCCGTAGTTCCAGCGCAGCAGCTTGCCGCTGGCGGCGTCGTAGTGGATCTTGCCGGCGCGGTTGCTGTAGCCCTCCAGGTGGGTCTGGATGCGCGAGACATTGGCGTCGGCGAACATCGAGTACAGATAACCGGCTTCGCGGTGGCCGGCGCCGCCCTGCATCGGGTCCTGCTTGTGCTGCTTGATCGAGCCGTCGGCCTGGTAGAGGTAGGGCGGGATGAACTCGCGGCGCTCCAGATCGTAGCCCCAGGTGTCGCCGACGTTGCCGTTGTCGGCGCTGTCGCCGGGCAGGCTGGCGGCATAGGGGAAGCGCTTGGCCCCGGCGACGAAGTGGTTGTTGAACTCGCTGCCGAAGGTCGACTGGTAGTCCGCGCCGGCATGGCCCAGGCCGTGGCCATGGCCGATCTCGTGAATCATCACATCGCCCCAGTTGTCACCGGTGCCGACGTTGCCGCCGCCTAGGCCGCCCCAGATGGTGCTGTAGCCGTTCGCGGCGTAGCGCGGATGGAAGACCAGGCCGTAATAGTCGGCGCTGTCGCCTTCGCCGTTGGCGTTCATCAGCAGGTGTAAATAGTCGAGCACGCCGCCCATGGCCCGGTAGCCGTCGCATACCGGGCTCTGGCCTTGCGTATCCGGGCAACTGGGCCAGACCGGCAGGGCCTCGCCGGGCGCGCTACCGGTGGGGCGCAGGATCAGCCGGTCGAGCTGCAAGGGTGGCGCGGCGCGATAGTCGAAGCGGCTGACCGGCAGGCGCGCGGCGTATTCGCGTACCCGCTCGGCACTCATCGCCAGGCCATCGGCGGGCAGGCTCGCCAGGCTGCGGCCGAACAGCACGAAGGGCACGCTGTAGTAGGTGATCACGTTGGCGGCGCCGACACTGGGCTTTTCCAGGCCGAGGAGTTGGGTGCCATGCAGCAGGCGGACCTGCATGCCGGGCCGCACCCAGGCGGCCGGCAAGCGGGTGCTGTGGGCGAGGGTGAAGGGTGCCGGACCGTTGCCGGCGGTCTTGTCCAATTGTGCGGGCGGGGCGAGGGTGCGGCTGCCGAGCAGGCCGCCGGCTTCGTCCAGCACTTCGATGCGCAGCGGCTGGCTGGCGTTTTCCACCCGCGCCAGGTACAGCGCGTCGCGCTGGCCGACCAGGCGGAAGAAGCGATCCAGCGGTCGCAGCACATGGGTCTGGGCGAAGTACACATCGAGCAAACGCGCTTGCGAAGCGGGTGGTTTACCGCCGTCGACCACTGGCTTGTCGCTGCCACCGGCGGATGTGCCGCCTGGCGCCGGGGTGCTGCCAGACGTGCTGCTGCTGCCGGAAGACGACTTGCCGCCACCACCGCCACCACTGTCGAAGCAGCCGCCGAGCAACAGGGTCGCGAGTATCAAACAGGTCAGTTGCCGCATGGCGCGCCTCGCCTCGATGGGAAGGCGGCATGCTAGGGGTAAAGTTGCCAGCGTTTGGGTTAAGCGCGTCTCACTGCCGTTCGGTTATAAGGCTGGGCTGTGGGGCGGCTCACAGTGATCTGCCGTGCACGATTCTTTGCACACCTCGGCACGGCTTCTCGTTGGGCTGACGAGGTTGTCGCTTGTTCGTTGGGTCTGTCGGTCGACGCGCGTACAGACCTCTTCGTTTCGAGGAGGCTCGCTGTTGGGCTTCGGGGAAAAGCGCCCCTACGCCTGCGTCTTGTAGGTTGTGGTTGAGCGGAGCGAAGCCAACGGACGGGTTGCGTCCCGTTCAGAAAATCGACAATGCCTGCCAGCATTCTCGATCCAGCTTGTGCCTGGCCCTTGGCAGGCTTTCAGTGCGGTATCAAGGCGGTCGTTTTCCGAATCCCAAAAAAAGCCCCGCCGATTGGCGGGGCCGAGGTACGAGCGTGGCGTGCTCGAAGGGAGAGTGGGGCCGGGCAGCCGGGCTGCCCGGTGGGTTACAGCAGCAGCGTGCGAATATCCGCCAGCAGTTCGCCGAGGCGCTTGGTGTAGCGTGCCGCGGCGGCACCGTTGATCACCCGGTGGTCGTAGGACAGCGACAGCGGCAGCATCAGGCGTGGCTGGAAGGCCTTGCCGTCCCAGACCGGCTGCATGGTCGCCTTGCTCACACCGAGGATTGCCACTTCCGGCGCGTTGACGATCGGCGTGAAGCCGGTGCCGCCAATGTGGCCGAGGCTGGAGATGGTGAAACAGGCGCCCTGCATGGCTTCGGCGGAGAGCTTCTTGGTGCGGGCCTTTTCGGCCAGCTCCGCGGCTTCGGCGGCCAGTTGCAGCAGGCTCTTCTGGTCGACGTCGCGGATCACCGGGACCAGCAGGCCATCCGGGGTATCCACGGCGAAGCCGATGTGCACGTACTTCTTGCGGATCAGCGCCTTGCCGGACGGGGCCAGCGAACTGTTGAAGTCCGGCAGCTCCTTGAGCAGGTGGGCACAGGCCTTGAGCAGCAGCGGCAGCACGGTCAGCTTGACGCCGGCTTTCTCCGCCACCGCCTTCTGCGCGACGCGGAAGGCTTCCAGCTCGGTGATGTCGGCCGAGTCGAACTGGGTTACGTGGGGCACGTTGAGCCAGCTGCGGTGCAGGTTGGCGGCGCCGACCTGCATCAGGCGAGTCATCGGCACTTCTTCCACGTCGCCGAACTTGCTGAAGTCCACCGCCGGGATCGGCGGGATGCCGGCGCCGCCGGTCGCGCCGGCGGGCGCTTCCTTGGCTTTCTGCATCATCGCCTTGACGTAGGCTTGCACGTCTTCCTTGAGGATGCGGCCTTTCGGACCGGTGCCGGTGACGGCGGCGAGGTCGACGCCGAACTCACGGGCGGTCAGGCGCACGGCCGGGCCGGCGTGCACCTTGGCGCCGTCACGGCTGGGCGCGCCCACCGGGGTGGGTGTTTCGGCCTTGGCAGCTGGCGCGGCAGGGGCGGCTGCCGCTGGCTTGTCGGCCTGCGGCGCGGGTGCCGCGGCAGCCGGAGCCGGCTTCGCGGCCGGGGCGGCGCCCGCCACCTTGAGGGTCAGGATTAGGTCGCCGGTGCCGACTTCGTCGTCCAGCTTGACGGTCATGCTTTCTACCACGCCGGCCTGTGGGCAGGGGATTTCCATGCTCGCCTTGTCCGACTCCAGGGTGATCAGCGACTGGTCGGCCTCGACCGAGTCACCGGGCTTGACCAGCACTTCGATGACCTTGGCCTTGCCCGCCGAGCCGATGTCCGGCACGCGGATTTCCTGGCTGCTGCTCTCGCCGCTGGCAGCCGGGGCCTTGGCTTCGGTTTCGTCAGGCACCGGGGTGGGCTGCGGGGCGGCAGCCGGGGCTGCGGGCGCTTCGGCGGCCGGAGTGGCGCCTTCGCTTTCCAGTTCCAGCAGTTCGTCGCCTTCCTTGAGGTTGTCGCCCAGCTTCACTTTCAGGCTCTTGACCACGCCGGCCTTGGGCGCGGGGATTTCCATGCTGGCCTTGTCGGATTCGAGGGTCACCAGGCTCTGGTCGGCTTCGATGCGGTCGCCCACCTTCACCAGGATCTCGATGACTTCGCCTTCGCCGTTGCCGATATCGGGTACGCGGATAATCTCGCTCACAGTGCGTCTCCTCAGCAGTCCAGCGGGTTGCGTTTTTCAGGGTCGATGCCGAACTTGGCGATGGCTTCGGCAACCACCTTCGGTTCGATATCGCCGCGGTCGGCCAGCGCCTCGAGCGCAGCCAGCGCCACCCAGTAACGGTCCACTTCGAAGAAGTGACGCAGCTTCTTGCGGGTATCGCTGCGGCCGAAGCCGTCGGTGCCGAGCACCTTGTATTCCTTGACCGGTACCCACTGGCGGATCTGGTCGGCGAACAGCTTCATGTAGTCGGTGGAGGCGACCACCGGGCCGCGGCGGCCGGACAGGCACTGCTCGACATAGCTCAGCTTGGGCTTCTGCTCCGGGTGCAGGCGGTTCTGCCGCTCGACGGCCAGGCCGTCGCGGCGCAGCTCGTTGAAGCTGGTGACGCTCCAGACGTCGGCGCCGACATTGAACTCGTCGCGCAGGATCTTCGCCGCCTCGCGGACCTCGCGCAGGATGGTGCCGCTGCCGAGCAGTTGCACATGGTGGGCGGCGTCGCGCTTGTCCTCTTCGAGCAGGTACATGCCCTTGATGATGCCGTCCTCGACCCCTTCGGGCATGGCCGGCTGGGCATAGGCTTCGTTCATCACGGTGATGTAGTAGAAGACGTTCTGCTGCTCTTCCATCATCTGCCGTGTGCCCTCGCGCACGATCACCGCCAGCTCGTAGCCGTAGGTCGGGTCGTAGCTGCGGCAGTTGGGAATGGTCGCGGCCATCAGGTGGCTGTGGCCGTCCTCGTGCTGCAGGCCTTCGCCGTTCAGCGTGGTGCGGCCGGCAGTGCCGCCGATGAGGAAGCCGCGGGTGCGGCTGTCGCCAGCGGCCCAGGCCAGGTCGCCGATGCGCTGGAAGCCGAACATCGAATAGAAGATGTAGAACGGCAGCATCGGCTGGTTGTGGCACGAGTACGACGTGCCGGCGGCGATGAACGAAGACATCGCGCCGGCTTCGTTGATGCCTTCCTCGAGGATCTGGCCCTTCTTGTCCTCGCGGTAGAACATCACCTGGTCTTTATCCACCGGCTCGTAGAGCTGGCCGACCGAGGAGTAGATGCCGAGCTGGCGGAACATGCCTTCCATGCCGAAGGTCCGCGCCTCGTCCGGAATGATCGGCACGATGCGCTGGCCCAGTTCCTTGTCCTTGACCAGCTGCGAGAGGATGCGCACGAAGGCCATGGTGGTGGAGATTTCGCGGTCGCCCGAGCCATCGAGAATGGCCTTGAGGGTTTCCAGTGGCGGAGTCGGAATGCTGAAGCTGTTGGCCCGACGCTGCGGGATGCAGCCGCCCAGCGCCTCGCGCTTCTTCTTCAGGTACTTGGCCTCGGCGCTGCCCTCTTCCGGACGGTAGAACGGCAGTTTTTCCAACTCGTCGTCCTTCACCGGGATGTCGAAGCGATCACGGAACTTGCGCAGGCTGTCCACATCCACCTTCTTGGTGTTGTGGGCGATGTTCTTCGCCTCGCCGGCGCCGGTGCCGTAGCCCTTGATGGTCTTGGCCAGTACGACGGTGGGCTGGCCCTTGTGGTTGACCGCCTGGTGGTAGGCCGCATAGACCTTGTAGGGGTCGTGGCCGCCACGGTTGAGCTTCCAGATTTCCTCGTCGGAGAGGTCCTTGACCATCTCCAGCAGCTCCGGACGCGCGCCGAAGAAGTGCTCGCGCACGAAGGCGCCATCTTTGGCCTTGTAGTTCTGGTAGTCGCCGTCGACCACCTCGTCCATGCGCTGCTGCAGCAGGCCGGCTTCGTCCTTGGCGAACAGCGGGTCCCAGAAGCGACCCCAGATGACCTTGTTGACGTTCCAGTTGGCGCCGCGGAACACGCCTTCGAGTTCCTGAATGATCTTGCCGTTGCCGCGCACCGGGCCGTCGAGGCGCTGCAGGTTGCAGTTGATGACGAAGATCAGGTTGTCCAGGCCTTCGCGGCCGGCCAGGGAGATCGCGCCGAGGGACTCCGGCTCGTCGCACTCGCCGTCGCCCATGAAGCACCAGACCTTCTGCTTGCCGGCGGGAATGAAGCCGCGGCTTTCCAGATACTTCATGAAGCGCGCCTGGTAGATCGCCTGGATCGGGCCGAGGCCCATGGACACGGTGGGGAACTGCCAGAAGTCCGGCATCAGCCACGGGTGCGGGTAGGAGGACAGGCCGTTGCCGTCCACTTCCTGGCGGAAGTTGTTCATCTGCTCTTCGGTGATGCGACCTTCGAGGAAGGCGCGGGCATAGATCCCGGGGCTGGCATGGCCCTGGTAGAAGATCAGGTCGCCGCCGTGCTCGTCGGTCGGACCCTGGAAGAAGTAGTTGAAGCCGATGTCGTAGAGCGTGGCGGACGAGGCGAAGCTGGAGATGTGGCCGCCGAGGTCCGGGTCGTGCAGGTTGGTGCGCATGACCATGGCCAGCGCGTTCCAGCGCACCAGCGAGCGGATGCGGCGTTCCATGAACAGGTCGCCGGGCATGCGTGCTTCGTGGGTCACTGGAATGGTGTTGCGGTAGGGGGTGGTGATCGCGTAGGGCAGCTGGGTGCCGCTGCGAGTGGCCAGCTCGCCCATACGGGTCATCAGGTAATGGGCGCGGTCTTCACCCTCACGGTCGAGGACGGACTCCAGGGCGTCCAGCCACTCCTGGGTTTCGATTGGATCGAGGTCTTGCATGGCTTGCTCCAGGGCGGAAAGGCTTCCAGAATCGGATGCCTATAGTTCGTCGCCAGCCTTTTGGGCAGGCTTCGTGATTCTTGGATTTACCGGGGGTAGGACCGGCCGCTTGTAGTTTTACTACATATCGACGCCGAATTCAGCCCTGCGGACACATCCATTGGTAGTAAAACTACAGTGAGCGTGGAAAACCGGGGCTTGTAGTCCCTTCTCGGTTTCCGCCACAGCTTCGAAGGATAGCCCATGAGCTTGCCGCCGCTGGTCGCCCTGCCTGTCGTGCTTCAACCCCTCGCCCAGCGTGCCGAACAAGCCATGAGAACCGCCCTGGCGGGTGCCGACCCGACCTTCGAGCAGTGGCCGGCGGAGCGCCGCGAGACCTTCGCCCGCGTCACGGCGGCCAGCGATTTCGTCGCCGAGCAGGCGGCCCGCGAGCCCGAGCGTTTTCTCGCCCTGGTGCAGGCCGGCGGCCTCGATCGGGCGCTGGCGCCCGGCGAGCTGCGCGGCGAGTTGCAGGCCGCGCTCGCCGAGTGCGCCGACGAGGATGCATTGGCCCGTGCCCTGCGGCGTTTCCGCAATCTGCAACAGTTGCGCATCATCTGGCGCGACCTGACTCGCCAGGCTGATCTGCGCGAGACCTGTCGCGATCTTTCCGATCTGGCCGACGCCTGCATCGACCTGGCCTACCGCTGGCTCTACGCGCGTCACTGCGCGCAGTTCGGCACGCCCACCGGGCGTCGCTCGGGGCAGGCGCAGCATCTGGTGATCCTCGGCATGGGCAAGCTCGGCGCGGGGGAGCTGAACCTGTCCTCGGACATCGACCTGATCTTCGCCTACCCGGAAGGTGGCGAAACCCAGGGCGCCAAGCGTGCGCTGGATAACCAGGAATTCTTCATCCGCCTCGGCCAGAAGCTGATCAAGGCGCTGGATGCGATCACCGTCGACGGCTTCGTGTTCCGCGTCGACATGCGCCTGCGCCCCTATGGTTCGAGCGGCGCGCTGGTGCTCAGCTTCAGCGCGCTGGAGCAGTACTACCAGGACCAGGGGCGCGACTGGGAGCGTTACGCGATGATCAAGGCGCGAGTGGTCGCCGGCGACCGGCAGGCCGGCAAGGACTTGCTGGAGATGCTGCGGCCCTTTGTCTATCGCCGCTACCTGGACTTTTCCGCCATTGAGGCGCTGCGCAACATGAAGCAACTGATCCAGCAGGAAGTGCGGCGCAAGGGCGTGGCGGAAAACATCAAGCTGGGCGCTGGCGGCATTCGCGAGGTGGAATTCATCGCCCAGGCATTCCAGCTGATACACGGCGGTCGCGACCTCAGCCTGCAGTTGCGGCCACTGCTCAAAGTGCTCGGCGTGCTGGAGGAGCAGGGCTACCTGCCGCCGGCGGTGGTGGCCGAGCTGCGCGATGGCTACGAATTCCTGCGCTACACCGAGCATGCGCTGCAGGCCATCGCCGACCGGCAGACGCAGATGCTGCCGGACGACCCGCGGGAGCGGGCTCGGGTGGCGTTCATCATGGGCTTCGCCGGTTGGGCGGATTTCCAGGCGCGGCTGATGCACTGGCGCGGGCGCATCGACTGGCACTTCCGCCAGGTGATCGCCGACCCGGACGAGGACGAGCAGGGTGCCTGCGAGGAGCCGGTCGGTGCCGAGTGGCAGCCGCTCTGGGAGGAGGCGCTGGAGGAGGAGGCCGCCTGCCGGCAGCTCGACGAGGCCGGCTTCGCCGAGAGCGGCGTGGCTTACCGGCGTCTGCTGGACTTGCGGCATGGTCCTCAGGTCCGCGCCATGCAGCGCCTCGGTCGCGAGCGGCTGGATGCCTTCGTGCCGCGCCTGCTGGCCCAGGCGGTGGAGCATGAGAACCCCGATCTGGTGCTGGAGCGCGTGTTGCCACTGGTAGAAAAAGTGGCCCGGCGCTCGGCCTACCTGGTGTTGCTCAGCGAGAATCCCGGCGCTCTGGAGCGCCTGCTCACGCTGTGTGCGGCGAGCCCGTGGATCGCCGAGCAGATCGCGCGCTTTCCCTTGTTGCTCGATGAGCTGCTCAACGAGGGGCGCCTGTACAGCCCGCCACAGGCACCGGAGCTGGTGGCCGAGCTGGGCGAGCGCATGCTGCGTATTCCCGAGGACGACCTCGAACAGCAGATGGAGGCGCTGCGGCATTTCAAGCTCGCCCACCGCCTGCGGGTCGCCGCCTCGGAGATCGCCGGTACCCTGCCGTTGATGAAGGTCAGCGACTATCTGACCTGGCTCGCCGAGGCGATCCTGGAGCAGGTGCTGGCGCTGGCCTGGCGGCAGACGGTGGCCAAACACGGTACGCCCAGGCGTGCCGACGGCAGCCTGTGCGATCCGGATTTCATCATCGTCGGCTACGGCAAGGTGGGCGGTATCGAGCTGGGCCATGGTTCGGACCTGGACCTGGTGTTCATCCATGATGGCGATTCCCAGGCCGATACCGACGGCGCCAAGCCCATCGACGGCGCGCAGTTCTTCGCCCGCCTGGGCCAGCGCATCATTCATCTGCTGACCACCCAGACCACCTCCGGCCAGCTCTACGAGGTGGACATGCGCCTGCGGCCCTCAGGCGCGGCCGGTCTCTTGGTCAGCTCCCTCGGCGCCTTCCAGCGTTACCAGGAAAACGAAGCCTGGACCTGGGAGCACCAGGCGCTGGTGCGCGCCCGTGTGCTGGTCGGCTGCCCACGGGTCGGCGCGGCGTTCGAACAGGTACGCGCGGCGGTGCTCGGCAAATCGCGCGAGCTGGACAAGTTGCGTGCCGAAGTCAGCGAGATGCGCGCGAAGATGCGCGACAACCTCGGCAGCAAGGCCACCGCCGCCGGTACCGCGGCGAATGCCTTCGACGCAGCGGCGCCGTTCGATCTGAAGCAGGATGCCGGTGGTATCGTCGATATCGAATTTATGGTGCAATACGCGGCCCTTGCCTGGTCGCACCGGCACCCGGAACTGCTGCGCTACACCGACAATATCCGCATCCTCGACGGCCTCGGCGAAGCCGGCCTGCTGCCGATGGCGGATGTGCAGTTGTTGCAGGAGGCATACAAGAGTTACCGCGCCGCCGCGCACCGGCTAGCCTTGCAGAAGCAGCCGGGCGTGGTCGGCGGCGATCAATTCCAGGCCGAGCGCCGCGCGGTGATGAACATCTGGCGCGAGCTGGGCCTGTAGCGAAACCCGGCGAAGCGCGGGACGAACCGAATCTTTGAGGAGCGCATTACCTATGTCGATGGCCGATCGTGATGGTGTGATCTGGTATGACGGCGAGCTGGTGCCGTGGCGCAGCGCCACCACCCATGTGTTGACCCATACCCTGCATTACGGCATGGGCGTGTTCGAGGGCGTGCGTGCCTATGACACCCCGCAGGGCACGGCGATCTTCCGCCTGCAGGCGCATACCGACCGGCTGTTCGATTCCGCCCACATCATGGGCATGAAGATTCCCTTCAGCAAAGACGAGATCAACGAGGCGACCCGCGCCGCGGTGCGCGAGAACAACCTGGAAAGCGCCTACATCCGCCCGATGGTGTTCTACGGATCGGAAGCCATGGGCCTGCGCGCCAGCGGCCTGAAGGTACAGGTGATCGTCGCTGCCTGGAGCTGGGGCGCCTACATGGGCGACGAAGCCCTGCAGAACGGCATCAAGGTGCGCACCAGCTCCTTCACCCGCCACCACGTGAACATCTCCATGACCCGCGCCAAGGCCAACGGTCACTACATCAACTCCATGCTTGCCCTGCAGGAAGCGCTCTCCGCCGGCGCCGACGAAGCGCTGCTGCTGGACCCGGAAGGCTACGTCGCCGAGGGCTCCGGGGAGAACGTGTTCATCGTCAAGGACGGTGTGGTCTATACCCCCGAGGTCACCGCCTGCCTCAACGGCATCACCCGCAACACCGTGCTGCGCCTGGCCGACGAGCTGGGCATCAAGCTGGTGGAGAAACGCATTACTCGTGACGAGGTGTACATCGCCGACGAAGCCTTCTTCACCGGCACCGCCGCCGAAGTCACGCCGATCCGCGAGGTCGACGGCCGCCAGATCGGCGCCGGCCGCCGTGGCCCGGTGACCGAGAAGCTGCAGAAAGCCTACTTCGACCTGGTGACCGGCAAGACCTCGGTGCATGCCGAGTGGCGCACCCTGGTCAAATAAACGAGCCGTAGGTTGGGTCGAGCGAAGCGAGGCCCAACATGGCGTCGATTCGCTCCATGCTCGTTGGGCTTCGTCGCTTTGCTTCTCAACCCAACCTACCGAATGTGCAGGCATGAAAATTCTGATCGTAGGCCCCAGTTGGGTGGGCGACATGGTGATGGCGCAGACGCTGTTCCAGTGTCTCAGGCAGCGCCACCCCGACTGCATCATCGACGTGCTGGCGCCCGAGTGGAGCCGGCCGATTCTCGAACGCATGCCCGAGGTGCGCCAGGCGCTGAGCTTTCCGCTCGGCCATGGCGTGCTCGACCTGGCTACCCGTCGCAAGATCGGGCAGTCCCTGCGCGGCCAGTATGACCAGGCGATCCTCCTGCCCAACTCGCTGAAGTCGGCGCTGGCGCCATTCTTCGCCGACATTCCCGTGCGCACCGGCTGGCGCGGCGAAATGCGCTTCGGCCTGCTCAACGACATTCGCAAGCTCGACAAGCAGCGCTACCCGCTGATGATCGAGCGCTTCATGGCGCTGGCCTTCGAGCCTGAGGCAAGCTTGCCCAAGCCCTATCCGCGCCCCGAGCTGCGCATCGATCCTGCGAGCCGCGAGGCGGTGCTGGACAGGTTCGGCTTGCAGCTGGACCGCCCGGTGCTGGCGCTTTGTCCCGGTGCCGAGTTCGGCGAGGCCAAGCGCTGGCCGGCCGAGCACTACGCCAGGGTCGCCGAGGCGAAGATTCGCGCCGGTTGGCAGGTCTGGCTGTTCGGCTCGAAGAACGATCATGGGGTGGGCGAGGATATTCGCTCGCGGCTGATTCCGGGCCTGCGCGAGGAATCGGTCAACCTGGCCGGGGAAACCTCGTTGGCCGAGGCCATCGACCTGCTGTCGTGTGCCGAGGCAGTGGTTTCCAACGATTCCGGGCTGATGCACGTGGCGGCGGCGCTGAATCGCCCGCTGGTGGCGGTCTACGGCTCCACCTCGCCCGAGTTCACCCCGCCGCTGGCCGAGCATGTCGAGATCGTGCGCCTGGGCCTTGAATGTAGCCCCTGTTTCGATCGCACCTGCCGCTTCGGCCACTACAATTGCCTGCGCGAGCTTGGCCCGCAAACGGTGCTGGATGCCCTCGGCCGCTTGGTTGGCGATCCGGTCGAGGTCGAATAGCTTGCGGGTTCTGCTGATCAAGACTTCCTCTCTGGGCGACGTCATCCACACTCTGCCGGCGTTGACCGACGCCGCGCGGGCGGTTCCCGGCATCCGCTTCGACTGGGTGGTGGAGGAGGGCTTCGCCGAGATTCCCGCCTGGCACCCGGCGGTATCCCAGGTGATCCCGGTGGCGATCCGCCGTTGGCGCAAGAATCTCTGGCAGACCTTGCGCAGCGGCGAATGGTCTCGCTTCAAACAGCGTCTGCGGGAAACCCGCTATGACCTGGTGATCGACGCCCAAGGGCTGCTGAAGAGCGCCTGGTTGACCCGCTACGCCCCGGCGCCGGTGGCCGGCCTGGATCGCGACTCAGCGCGCGAGCCGCTGGCCAGCCGGTTCTATGACCGGACCTTCACCGTGCCCCGCGACCTGCATGCGGTCGAGCGTACGCGCCGGTTGTTCGCCCTGGCCCTCGACTATGCGCTGCCGCCAGGTATGGGCGATTACGGCCTGGATCGCGCGCAACTGGCCGGCGCCCCCGCCACCCAACCCTACCTGCTGTTCCTGCATGGCACCACCTGGGCCAGCAAGCACTGGCCGGAAGCCGATTGGCGCGCGCTGGCCGAGCGCATGAGCGCGCTGGGCTGGGCGATTCGCCTGCCTTGGGGCAATCCGCAGGAGAAGGCGCGGGCCGAGCGCATCGCCGCCGGGCTCGACAATGCCGCCGTGCTGCCGAAGCTGAACCTCGCCGGGGTGGCCAAGGTGATCGCCGGGGCGCAGGCCTGTGTGGCGGTGGATACCGGGCTTGGCCATCTGGCCGCGGCGCTGGACGTGCCGAGCATCTCGCTCTATGGGCCGACCCTGCCGGGGCGCGTGGGGGCCTATGGCCAGGCCCAGATGCATCTCTGTGCCGAGGGGCCCAACGCCGGTAGCGGCGATCGGCATCGGCCCTGTTTCGACGGGCTGGATGCCGAGCGCGTCGGTACCGAACTCGAGGCGTTGCTGCTGACGCCGCCCAGCCTGTTGAAGGACCGCGTCTGATGCAACTGGCATTCATCCTCTATAAGTACTTTCCGTTCGGTGGCCTGCAGCGCGACTTCATGCGCATCGCCCTGGAGTGCCAGCGGCGCGGCCATTCTATCCGCGTCTACTGCATGATCTGGGAAGGCGACGTACCGGACGGCTTCGAAGTGCTGGTGGCGCCGGTCAAGGCGCTGTTCAATCACGTGCGCAACGAGAAATTCACCGCCTGGGTGCAGGCCGATCTCGCGGCACGCCCGGTGGACCGCGTCGTCGGCTTCAACAAGATGCCGGGGCTGGATGTCTACTACGCCGCCGATCCCTGCTTCGAGGATAAGGCGCAGACCCTGCGCAGCAGCCTGTATCGCCGCTGGGGGCGCTACAAGCACTTCGCCGACTACGAGCGCGCGGTGTTCGCTCCCGAGGCGCGCACCGAGATCCTGATGATCTCCGAGGTCCAGCAGCCGCTGTTCGTCAAGCACTACCACACCCCGCGCCAGCGCTTTCACCTGCTGCCGCCGGGCATCGCCCAGGACCGCCGCGCCCCGGCCAACGCCGCCGAGGTCCGCGCCGAGTTCCGCCAGGAGTTCGGGTTGCAGCAAGGCGAGCTGCTGCTGGTGCAGATCGGTTCGGGTTTCAAGACCAAGGGCCTGGACCGCAGCCTCAAGGCCCTGGCGGCGCTGCCCAAGGAGTTGAAGAAACGTACCCGGCTGATCGCCATCGGCCAGGACGACCCCAAGCCCTTCCTGCTGCAGACCAAGGCACTCGGTCTGTCCGACCAGGTACAGATTCTCAAGGGACGCAGCGATATTCCGCGCTTTCTGCTTGGCGCCGACCTGCTGATCCATCCGGCCTACAACGAGAATACCGGCACCGTGCTGCTCGAAGCCCTGGTGGCTGGCCTGCCGGTGCTGGTGAGCGACGTCTGCGGCTACGCCCACTACATCGCCGACGCCGATGCCGGGCGCGTGGTACCCAGCCCCTTCGAGCAGGGCAAGCTGAACCGCCTGCTCGCCGACATGCTGGCCGACGACCGTCAGCGCGCGTTCTGGCATCGCAACGGCCTGGCCTATGCCGACAGCGCCGATCTCTACAGCATGCCGCAGCGCGCGGCCGACGTGATCCTGGCGGCGCATTGATGAAGCTTTCGCTGAGCGAGCCGTTCAACAGCCTGTGGGCCGGGCGCGATCCCTTCGTGGAAGTCGAGAAGCTGCAAGGCGAGGTCTTTCGCGAACTGGAAGGTCGCCGCACGCTGCGTACCGAGGTGCAGGGGCGGGGCTACTTCGTCAAGATCCACCGCGGCATCGGCTGGGGCGAGATCTTCAAGAACCTGCTCAGCGCCAAGCTGCCGGTGCTCGGCGCTGGCCAGGAATGGCAGGCCATCGAACGCCTGCACCAGGCCGGCGTGCCGACCATGACCGCTGTGGCCTATGGCGAGCGCGGCGACAATCCGGCCGCGCAGCATTCCTTCGTCATTACCGAGGAGCTGGCGCCGACCGTCAGCCTGGAGGACTTCAGCCTCGACTGGCCGCGCAATGCACCGCCGCCGGCCTTGAAGCGCGCGCTGATCGCCGAAGTGGCGCGCATGACCGGCACCATGCACCGTGCCGGGGTGAACCACCGCGACTGCTATATCTGCCATTTCCTGCTGCATACCGACCGGCCGGTGACGGCAGGCGACTTCCGCCTGTCGCTGATCGACCTGCACCGCGCCCAGACCCGCGCCCGCACGCCGCGCCGCTGGCGCGACAAGGACCTGGCCGCGCTGTATTTTTCCGCGCTGGACATCGGCCTCACCCGCCGCGACAAGCTGCGCTTCCTGCGCGGCTACTTCCAGCGCCCGCTGCGGCAGATCCTGCGCGAGGAAGCGCGGCTGCTGGCCTGGCTCGAGCGCAAAGCGGAGAAGCTCTACGAACGCAAGCAGCGCTATGGGGATGCGCTCTGATGTGGTTGATTATCGGGAGAACCTGCTGATGGACTGGAACGGAGTCAGGGTCGCCATTTTGCCCTGTACCGCGCTTGGTGATGTCACCATCTACTTGAGGTTGGCGTGGATATTCCATCAGGCTGGAGCACGGGTGCGGTTTATCGTCAGTACCTTGTATCCCGCCCGGGGTTATTTCGACTGGCTGCAGGTGGAGCCCAGCGATTCCGTCGACTTGCTTGAACTGTCGGACGGCAATGATCTGGTAATCAGCTATATAAATTGGCTGCTAGACGGGTCTCAGGACCAAGCCTCCAGAATCTTACAGCGTGAGAATCTCGCGTTCGTCACAGCGAAGAAGTTGCCGCGCCACCTTGGTCTCGATGGGCGGCGAGTGAGCGTGTGCGGATACGAGATGCCCGGTGCGAGCCGGCCTCTTTGCCTGAAGTCCCGGGCCGGCTTGAGCATGGTGCAGTGGGTCGACCAGTACGCCGAGACCGTATACAACCTAAAAGCCGAGTCACCGTTGCCCATGCCGCAGGGTTTGCCTCGAAGTTCGGTTGAAGCTGCTGCGCGCATCGCCATCTTTCCGACGACGCCGCAGGAGAAGAAGAACTATGCACCCCTCGGATTTCGTCTCTTGGCGAATCGGCTGCGATCGAAAGGGTGGCGCGTCGAGTTCGTCGGTATGCCTGCCGAACGGGACGTTCTGCAGGAGCAATACGCGCATTTCCCGGTGCATGCGTTTGCGGATATCAAGCAACTGATGGATTTCCTCTCAAGCTGTTCGGTCGTCATCAGCAATGATTCCGGTGGTGGACACCTCGCTTCTTTGATGGGCCTGCGAACCTTTACGATAACCCGCAAGAACGATCAGTTCGTTTGGCGGCCTGGCTTCAACGACCTCAATCAGGTGCTGGCCCCGCTCTTCACCTTCAAGTTACTCGGGCGTTATGTGTGGCGCCCGTTTGTGCCGGTTTGGAGAATCCTTTCGGCTGTCGGGAATGCTTCAGAGATCATCGCCGGGGAGCCTGAGCGCTGATGGCGGGTTGGAATCTGGATGCCGCCTATTCAGGTTTGGCGGATGAGTTCGGTAGTCTGGCGGCAGTGTTTGCGCTGCAAGGTGAGCGCTTAACCACGGACCCCCTCTCTGAGGTCATCCGCATCGAGCGGGCGGGTGTGCGTTACTACGTCAAACGCTACTGGGGTGCCGGCAAGGGCTTGCGCCGATATCTTGGCCGGCCGCGGGTCAAGGCTGAGTGGCAAAACCTGAGAAAGTTCGCTAAGTGGGGCATTCCCACGGCCCCTATCGTCGCCTGGGGTTTGGAGCGCAAAGCTGGTGCGTTCATGCGTGGCGCGTTGATCACCCGCGAGCTTCCGGAAACGTTGGATATGGCGCATATCGCCGCCCAGCGAGATACGCGCTTGGCGGATCCTTGCTGGGTCGATGGGATCAGTCGCCAGTTGGCCCGCGCCACCCGCATCTTGCACGATCATCATTTCGCTCATAACGACCTGAAGTGGCGCAACCTGCTGGTCAACCGTGAAGGCGAGCTTTTCCTGATTGATTGCCCCACCGGCTCCTTCTGGTGGGGGCCTTTTCTGCGCTACCGCATTGTCAAAGACTTGGCATGCCTGGATAAGGTGGCTAAGCACCACCTGAGTCGCAGTCAGCGGCTGCGTTTCTACCTGCAATACCGTAGGCGCCAGCGTTTATCCCTGGGTGACAAGCAGCGCATTCGGCAGGTTGTAAATTTCTTCGAGGGACGCGAGTGAACGATTTTATCGCTTCCGAGGACCGGGGCCTGTTGGAGCTTCATGGGCTGGCGAGTTTCGATGCGCTGTGGGGTCTAAAGCTTGAGGCGGTCGACGAGCCGAATACCGAGCGCGGCGGTTGGAGCAGTGTCTACCGACTGGACCTGGGCGAGGCAGCCTACTACCTCAAGCGGCAGAGCAACCATCTGACCCATACCCTGAGCCACCCACTGGGCGAGCCGACGTTCGCCCGCGAGTTCCGCAACATCCGGCGCTATCAGCAGTTCGGCATTCCGGCGTTGCGCGCAGCTTTTTTTGCCCAGCGGAGGGTTGGTAGTGAACAAAGAGCGATCCTGCTGACCGAGGCGTTGGACCTCTGGCAAGGGCTCGATAGGTGGTTGCAGGGCTGGGCGACTCTGAGTGCTGCGCAGCGCAGTGGCATTTTGCGTGCATGCGGTGGATTGGCGCAGCGGCTGCACCGGGCAGGCCAGATGCATGGCTGTTTCTATCCAAATCATATTTTCCTGCGTGAGTGCGGCGAAACCTTCGAGGCTTGTTTGATCGATCTGGAAAAGACCCGGCCCATGCTTTTTGCAAGGCGTGATCGAATCAAGGATCTTGAGCCATTGCTGCGTCGTGCCAAGGCATGGGGCGAGGCTGAGGTGCGGGAGTTGCTGTCCGCTTATTTGGAGCCCGGAGCGGATATCGAGGCTTGGTGTGAGCGTCTGACCCAGCGCCGGCGCAACAAGGAGGCCCGGCGATGAAACTGCACGAGTTGGAGCAGGCCGGCCGCACGCTGGCGTTGCCACTGTCGATCGATCTGGCCGATGCCGCCGGCCCGGCGACCTTGCATCTGCAAAGCCTGCTACGGGTGCTGCCCGGCCAGCGCTATGTCGGTGTCGGTGACTGGCGCGGGCGGCGGGTGCTGGCCAAGTTGCTGGTCGGCGGCAGGGCATCGCGGCATTTCCAGCGCGAACGCGCCGGGGCGAAGCTGCTCGCCGAACAGGGCCTGGAGACGCCGCTATTGCTGGCCGACGGCCTGGTGGAGGGCGAGGGCGGCTGGTTGTTGTTCGATTATCTTGACGCCGCGCAGAGCCTGGATGACGCCTGGCGTGACGTCGAGCCGCAGTCGCTGCTGTCCGAGGCGCAGCGGGCGGTGCTCGGCGAAGCCCTGGCGGCCATCGCCGGCCTGCACGCCAAGGGACTCTGGCAAGAGGACCTGCATCTGGACAATCTGCTGCGCCACCAGGGCCGCCTATACCTGATCGATGGCGGTGGCGTGCGTGCGGAAGCCCCGGGCCGGCCGCTGTCCCGCGAACGGGTGCTGGAGAACCTCGGGGTATTCTTCGCTCAACTGCCGGCGAGCCTGGAGCCCTTCACCGAAGAGCTGCTGGTGCATTACCTGCTGGCCAACGGCGAGCATGCCCTGCCGCTGGAGGCGTTGCTGAAGGAGGCACAGCGGGTGCGCGGCTGGCGTCTGCGCGACTACCTGAAGAAGGTCGCCCGCGACTGCAGCCTGTTCAGCGCCAAGGTCGGTGCCTTCGGCCTGCACGTGGTCCGGCGCGACGGCGAAGCTGCCTTGCAGCCATTGCTGGAGAACGTCGATGCGTTCGTCGAGCGCGGCCATGTCTTCAAGACCGGCGGCGCGGCTACGGTGGCTCGCGTGGAGCTGTCGGGCCGGCCGCTGCTGGTCAAGCGCTACAACATCAAGAACCTGGCCCATTGGCTGAAGCGCTGCTGGCGGCCCAGCCGCGCCTGGCATAGCTGGGTCGAAGGCAATCGGCTGGATTTCCTCGGCATCGCCACCCCACGCCCGCTGGCGGTGATCGAGCGCCGCTGGCTGTGGCTGCGGGGCCGCGCCTGGTTTATTACCGAATATTGTGCCGGGCAAGATATAATCGCGCGTTTTCAGCTGTACGTCGGCGCGCCGGAGCACGGCGCCACGCCGCCGGAAGACGAGCTGGCGGCGCTGGACCGGCTGTTTGCAGCCTTGCTGCGCGAGCGGATCAGCCATGGTGACCTCAAGGGGCACAACCTGCTCTGGGACGAGCGCGGCCACTGGTCGCTGATCGATCTCGACGCCATGCGCCAGCATCGCCGCGATAGCAGCTTTGCTCGTGCCTATGCGAGAGACCGCGCGCGCTTCATGCGCAACTGGCCGGCAGACTCGGCGCTGTACCGCTTGCTGGATGAACGAATACCCAAGACCAGCGCATGACGCTGGCAGTACAAGCCCCAGGTGGGCGATGTAAATAACGATCGCTGTCGCTTCGAGCCCTGGGCTTCGAACTTCAAGCTGCTTTCAAGAGGCAAAAACCAGTGGCACTGACGATTCTCGGCCTTTCCGGCGCCCTCAGTCATGATCCTTCCGCCGCCCTGTACATCGACGGCAAGTTGATCGCGGCCGCCGAAGAAGAGCGCTTCGTGCGCGACAAGCACGCCAAGAACCGCATGCCCTACGAGTCCGCCAAGTTCTGCCTGGAGCAGGCCGGCATCAAACCCTCCGACGTCGACGTGGTGGCCATTCCCTTCGCCCCCATCAGCCTGTTCGGCGAGGCCCGCTGGCACTACGCCAAGCGCTACTGGTACGCGCCGGATCGTGCGCTCGATGCCATCCTGATGGGCAACCGCCGCTACAAGCGCTACCGCAAGAAGATCGTCTGGTGCCTGGAGCAGCTGGGCTTCGACGCCAAGAAAATCAAGATCGAACCGGTCGAGCATCACCTGGCCCACGCCTCCAGCGCCTACCATTGCTCGGGCTTCAAGGAGAAGACCGCGATCCTCGGCATCGACGGCAAGGGCGAGTACGCCACCACCTTCTTCGGCTACGGCGAGAACGGCCAGATCCACAAGATCAAGGAATTCTACGACCCGGACTCGCTCGGCGGCCTGTACGGCGCGATCACCGAGTTCCTCGGCTTCGAGATGCTCGACGGCGAGTTCAAGGTCATGGGCATGGCGCCCTACGGCGACGCCGCCAAGTACGACTTCTCGCGCCTGGCCAAGTTCGAGAACGGCGAGCTGATCATCAACACCGACTACGCCAACGTCATCGGCTTCCGTCGCTACAAGGAAAACGGCAAGGGCTACTACTTCTCGCCCAAGCTGATCGAGTGGCTGGGGCCGAAGCGCCAGGGCGACATCGCTGACGACCCGTATATCCACTACGCCGCCAGTATGCAGGCACTGTTCGAGAAACTGGCGCTGGAGATGATGGAGTACTACCTCGGCGACATCCTCAAGGAAACCGGCAAGATCGCCTTCGCTGGCGGCTGCGCGCTGAACGTCAAGCTGAACCAGAAGATTATCGCCCGCGACGACGTCAAGGAGCTGTTCGTGCAGCCGGCTTCCGGGGACGCCGGCACTGCGGTCGGCGCCGCCGCCTATGTCTCGCACCAGCGTGGCGTGCCGGTGGAGAAGATGGAGCACGTCTACCTGGGCCCGCGCTATTCCAACGAAGACGTCATCGCTGCCTGCGCCCGGCACCCGAGCAAGCCGGTGTTCAAGCAGATCGACAACGTCGAGAAGCGCATCGCCAAGATCATGGTCGATGGCAACCCGGTGGCCTGGTTCCAGGGCCGCATGGAATTCGGTCCGCGCGCCCTGGGTGGCCGCTCCATCATCGGCTGCCCGAGCATTCCGGGTGTGGCCGATCGCATCAACGAACAGATCAAGTTCCGCGAGCGCTGGCGGCCGTTCTGCCCGTCGATGCTCGATACCGTGGCGCCGCAGATGCTCAAGGTCGACCACCCGAGCCCGTTCATGACCTTCACCTTCGAAGTCACCGACGAGTGGAAGACCCGCGTCAGCGAGGTGGTGCACGAGGACGGCACCTCCCGCGCCCAGGTGCTCGAGCGTGAGTACAATCCGCGCTGGTACGACCTGATGAAGGAACTGGAAAACCTCACCGGTAACGGCGTATCGCTGAACACCTCGCTGAACCGCCGCGGCGAGCCGATGATCTGCTCCCCCACTGACGCGCTGAACATGTTCTACGGCTCGGACCTGCAGTACCTGATCATGGAAGACATCCTGGTCGTCAAAGACGGTGTGGACTGGTATGACTCGGTCGGCTGAGCCCCGCGTCCTGCAGTTCTGCCACGGCTACGACGGGCCGTTTCTCGACTGCGCGCGGCAGTACGCTAGCCTGTTCGCCGGCACGTCGTACAAGGTTACTACCGTGTTCCTGATCGGCGCGCCGGACCCGGAAGTCGCCGCCGGCTGCGCCTCCGACGAAGTGCTGTTTCTCGACTACAGCTCGAAGGACGTGCGCGGTCTCAAGCTGGCGGCGATTCGCGATCTGCGCGAGATCGCCCGCTCGCGGGACTTCCGCTTCTGCATCGCCCACCGCTTCAAACCCCTTTACATCGCCTGCCTGGCGACCAGCCTGCCGGTGATCGGCGTGCATCATGCCTTCGGCGACTACCGGCGCCTGACCCGCAAGCTGTTTGCTCGGCTTTTCCGCAAACGCCTGAGCTTGCTCGGGGTTTCCGATGCGGTGCGCGACGACATGCGCGCCTGCTTGCCGGAGTGGCCGCAGGAGCGCATCGAGACGCTCTACAATCGCATCGATGTCGGTGCCCTGCGCGCCAAGCAATACGGCCGCTACGAGGCGCGCCGCGAACTGGGCCTGCCGGCGGATGCCTGGATCGTCGGCAATGTCGGCCGTCTGCATCCGGACAAGGACCAGGCGACCCTGTTGCGTGGTTTCGCCGCCGCCCTGCCGCGCCTGCCGGAAGACAGTCTGCTGGCTATCCTCGGCAGCGGTCGGCTGGAAGACGACCTCAAGGACCTCGCCCGCGAACTGGGTATCGCCAAGCAGGTGTTGTTCCTCGGGCAGGTCCGCGAGGCGCGCAACTTTTTCCGCGCCTTCGATGTATTCGCCCTGGCCTCCGACCACGAACCGTTCGGCATGGTCCTGCTGGAAGCCATGGCCGCCGGCGTACCGCTGATCGCCACCGCCTGCGGCGGCGCACGGGAAGTGGTTGAAGGCGTCGGCATCCTCTTCCCGCTGGGCGACGAAGCCGCCCTGGCGGAGGGGCTTGGCCACCTCAGCGTGTTGGACGAAGGGCAGCGCAAGGCCTGTGCGGCTGCGATGGAAGCGCGCTTGAGCGAGCGTTTCACCGACCAGGCGGTGAGTCGGCGATTCTGGAAGTTGTCGGCGGTGACTTCCGTTCAGGGGGCTCGCTGACCGATAACTCGCCATGGGCAGTTACCCGTGGAAATTAATCCAGAGGTTTAGAGAGGCGAGTTTAATTTGCGAGTTTTATTTCTAGTGCAGGATGAGCAACGCATAATCCTGGACAACTTTTACCAAGCAATTGCCGAGCACTGTGATTGCGATCTTCGCCGTCTTTCATCGAGCGAGCAGGCTAACCTGCGCAAGTACTTTAACGAGCAGGTGGATCTATCCCGCTATGAGCGCATTATTCTGTTCCTTCGCTTCAAGAAGCAGATCCGTCAGGTAGCGTTTATCCGCACGCTGCCTAATCTGGTCGAGTTGGAGCATGACGCGTACCAGAATTATATTCCTTGTAAATATACCGGCGCCTTCAGTCGTTATTACCGTCGTATGCCTTGGGTTCGCGTGCTCAGTTCGGGTGCCTTGGTAACCGAGCGGCTGCGCGCAGAGGGGGTGGATGCCGTCTTCGTCCCTAAGGGGTACGACAGCGCTCTGCTTTGGGATATGGGGCTGGAGCGGGATATCGAGCTGGGGTTTGTCGGAAGCCTGAAAAGCGCTGCCTACGATGGTCGCCGCCGCCTGCTGGAGGAGCTTGGGCAGCACGAGAAGTTGCTGGTTACCCGCACCAAATCTGGTGAAGAGTATCGCCAGATGCTCAATCGGATTCGCTATTTCATTAGCGCCGATGTAGGCATGGGCGAATACATGATCAAGAATTTCGAAGCCATGGCAAGTGGTTGCGTCCTATTCACCTATGATCAGGGAGTATCTGAGAACTCTGCGTTGGGCTTCCGAGACATGGAGAACCTCGTGTTCTATCGCTCGGTCGATGAGCTGCGCGAGAAGCTAGCTGCCTTGAGGGCCGACCCAGAGCTTAGCGCTAGAATTGCAGCGGCCGGCAAAGTGTTGGTTCAGGAGCGTTATAGTTTTCAGGCGCTGGGCCGGAAGATCGTTGAAGAGGTCGGCCATCCCTTGCGCGAACGCCCCAATGAGCCCTGGTGGAGGCGTGCTTTGGCGCGATTCATATGACTATGAAGCAGCAGATGGTGTCAGAGGGTGGAGATTGGTTGGTCTACCTGGTCTTTGGTGCCAGTAGCTATCACCAAGAGGCGGTATTCAGCATCGTGAGTGCGTTGTCTCGATTGGTCGATGAGCCAGTGCGTCCAGAAATACATGTTTTCTCTGACGATGCGGAACCTTATGCCGGCTTGCCTCTCATAGTCCACCCGCTGAGTGTGGAGCAGCTGCGCGAATGGTCGGGCCCTCACGCGTACCATTTCCGAGCCAAGCATGTAGTGCTGCGGCTGGCGCTACAGCAGTGTCGCCGTGCCGTATTTATAGACACGGATACATTCTTCAATCATTCACCTAGGGCGTTGTTCGATCGCGTGGCGGATCGGGCTCTCCTGGCCAATGCGCTTGGGCACGAATATGGGGCCCGGCCAAAAGATCTGCTCTATCAAACGTTAGCCAAGGATTTACAAGCCTTGGACCTGGCCCCTGATGACATGCGTCTAGTCAACTCAGGAGTGATTGGCCTCTGCCGAGATGCTGATGCACTGCTGGCACGCTCCATCGAGCTTATGGATCGCTTTCGGCCTCAGGCCAGGCAAGCCTATACCTTAGAGGAGTTCATGCTGGCGGTGGCCGCCCGGGAGGCGGGCTACCAGCTGAAAGATTGCACCGACCTGATCTTTCACTACTGGAGTCGTAAACAGCTCTTTCGTGCCAAGATTCAGGCATGGCTTGCGAAGCACCGGGGCGATCCCGTCAGCCAGCAGGCTCTATCCGATGTGCGTTTGGTTAATGGCTGGTTGCCAAGGCCCAACCGCTTGAGCCGCCTATTCATCAAGGCAAGGACGCTGATGGTGCCTGCTCATCAGCGCCAGTTCGTTCGTGAATTGCTGAACGGTTTCCAATTATCGGGCACTGAATTTGACAAGGCTTGTGGGCCGGTTTGGTGGGAGAAGGCGGTACACAATGCTAGGAGCCGGCAGCCTGAAATGGATGCTTCGAAGGTTAATGAATGGTTGGCGAGTAGCCAGGTGGTATCAGTGTTGGGTCGTGGACGCAGAGATGAAGTCGTTCAACATCTGCGAGCTCAGGGGCTGTTGTGAGAGGTCAGATGAAGCCTATAGATGAACTTGGAAGCGCTTCACCTTTGGTTAGCGTAATAATCGCATCCTATAACCATGCGCCCTATATTGAGCAGAGCATCCGTAGCGTTCTCGCTCAAACCTATGATGCTATCGAGTTGTTGGTTGTAGATGACGGTTCAACAGATGGTAGCGTAGAAGTTATCAGCGAGCTTGCCGCTCAATATGGCTTTGACTTTCTTGCGCAAGCCAATCAGGGGCTGAGTCGCACGCTGAATGAGACTATTTCGAGGGCGCGCGGCAGCCTGATTGTACCCTTCGGTTCGGACGACATCATGCTTCCGGAACGTATCGAGTGCCAGGTCGCTTATATGCGGGACAAGCCCCATGTGGGGATATGTGCAGCCAATATTGAAATTATCGACTCCCACGGGCAGTTGGTGCCGGATAAGGAGCAAAAGCACCGCCATTTGCCGTTCCGTAGCTTGGATTTCGACGATCTATTTCTTGATCGAAAGCCCGGGCCTATGGCTGCGACGCTGATGTTTCGTCGGGAAGCATTGGATCGGGTTGGTGGATTCAGACCAGATATCCGTTTGGAGGATGTCTATATCGAGCTAAAGATTGCCCACGCTGGTTATCGTATCGATATTCTCGAGAGAGTTTTAGCGCTCTATCGCAAACACGAAAGCAATACCTATAAGCAGTTGCGCTTCATGACGGACAACGTGCTGAAGACCTATGATTGCTTCCGGGACCATCCGCAGTTCGAGCGGGTTAGGCGGCGCTTCCTGATTTCTATGTTTCTCAAAGCATCCAACCGGGACAAGTCCTTAGCCAGGGAGTTGCTTCGTATGATTCCCTGGCGCTATCGGCTGAACAGCAAAGTCTTACGTGGCATCAGTCGCCTGGCTTTTGCCTGAATCGGGATGAAGGTCGTGTTGGCTGTGAGACTTTTGTCTTTTCGCTTGCGCGATGGCTGCAAAGTGCAGAGCTAATGGTATCCACACTAGAAACCAGTGCTCCTTCGGGCGCGGCATGAAAGAGCTACCTTCGGTCATTCCGGCGATGAAACCATAGACGACCAGCGTGCCTGTCAGCAGGATCGCTGGTGATTGGCGCAGACGCCATGCGGTGAAGAGGCTGTAGCCGTATAAGGTCAGCCAAAGCACTAAACCTATTATTCCTGTCTGGTAAGCCACTCCGAGGCTGAGATTGTGCGGGTCCGCAAGCATTTGATCAGCGCTTTCTAGATAAATCCTCATATGGGCTCCATAGCCATGGCCCAGCCAGGGTTGCTCGCTGATTTGCCTTATAGAGTCCAGCCAGAGTTCGGGGCGGTACGACAGGCCTCGGTTCAGCAGGCTCTGCGGGAAGAGTGCCAGCAACACAGCTCCGGCAATCACCATGCCGGCAAGGATCAGCAGGGCGCGCTTGTTCGATCCCGCCAGCACAATCCACAAAGCACAGGCTGCCAGTGCCATCAGTGGTGTGCGTGAACCGGTGAGAATGATCAGGATCCCTACAATGGCAAGCGCAAGTAACGATATGGTCACATGTGGCTTGCCTCTTAGTAGCGCCGCTATCCAGTAGGCAGCGAAGAAGCCATAGACGTGGCTGGTTAATAGGGGATTATAAAGAGCGCCGTATCCTTCGAAGCGTTGCTCAAGGTGGTTGGAGTTGTTGATCAACCACCAGCCTATGCTAATCGCTGCGCTTATTGCCGCGATCAGGGCAGCGATCAATGTGGCGTTTTCCAGTTTATTTGGAGCCCGCTCGGCCATGAGCGAGCCGGCGATAAGAAGCATCAGCACATAGAGTGGTTGCTTGATCTGGGAGAGATCGCTTTCCTTGGGAGCCCAGGTGAGGCTGAAGCAAACGTAGATCGCCAGCATCATGAACAGGGCAAAACCGGGACTGAGACAAGACGCCAGAGTGCGGCGAGGAGCCATCAGCACAACGAGCAGCGTGGGGATCGCCACCATCAGGTAATACAGTTTGTGGTAGAGAGAGCGATCCCCTATCCAGAACATGCCTGTCAATAAGGCTACCCAGCCAATGGGCAGGGCTTGGGTGATCAACCAAGTAGTTACAGCTTCTACTCTGTTCGAAAATGAGAACATGAAAACTCTATTCAAAAGTTGGCAATCGTCTTGTGATCAATCACAAGCGAGGCGGTTTGGTTGTAGGCGTCTAGGAAGCGCGCTTCCGCTCCGTTCCGGAATAGCCAGGTTCGATCCTCTTCGTAGCGAAGAAGATGCTTGAAATTCCTCAGGCGGCGGAATTTAGAGAGCGGTCGACCCAGGCAGCGCATGTCCGAGAGGTCGATCAGCCCCAGCCGATCCGGCTCGCAGAGGACGATGTTGCCAAGGTGCAGGGAGCGGAAGTACACGCCCTGTTCATGCAGCTCCGCTATGAAACGCCCAAGCGACTCGGCCAAATCGATGGCTGGGATCTCGGGGCTCAGTTGCCTTAAGGTTTTTCCGGGGAGCGGTAAATAGCGCAGCGCATCGCAGTGTTGTTCGCGCAGTTCGTAGAGTGCGGATGGTACAGGGCATGCAATATTCAGCTTCGCTAAGGTTGCTGCATTGTCTATGAAGCGCTGAGCGTAGGGGTACAGTGTAGAAGAGCTGAAGAACTCCTTACGCCTGAACAGCTTGAGGAAGGAGTTGTCTGGCAGCTTAAGGACTTTCGGCCCTCGGCGATCCCGCTCAATAACTTCTGCGCCGTCACTTAGACTCTTCAGTGACGGCAGCTTGATTCTCTGCATGTTCCGCTCGGAAAAATTCATCGGCGCGCATTATAGCGGGCTTGTTGCTGGCAGGCAGCGACTTTCCGGCATGCTGGGCAGCGCTGTGGTAGCATACGCGGCCTTTTTCCAGGGATTTCCGGTATGAACTCACCCTCGCAAGGCTCAGGCCAGCCCTCCAGTCTAGCGATCTATCTGCGCTTGCTTCGCTATGTAAGGCCCTATGTCGGCCTATTCTGCCTGAGTGTCATCGGCTTTCTGATTTTCTCTTCCACCCAGCCGATGCTCGGCTACATTCTCAAATATTTTGTCGATGGCCTGGCCAACCCGGAAGCCAGCCTGTTCCCGCAAGTGCCCTATCTGCGGAATCTGCAATTGCTGCAAGCAGTGCCCCTGCTGATAGTGCTCATTGCTCTATGGCAGGGGATCGGTTCCTTCTTGGGCAATTACTTCCTGGCGAAGGTTTCTCTGGGGCTGGTGCATGACCTGCGGGTTGCCCTGTTCAACAATCTGCTGGTCTTGCCGAACCGGTATTTCGACAGCAATAGCTCCGGCCACCTCATCTCACGCATTACCTACAATGTGACCATGGTTACCGGTGCCGCCACGGACGCCATCAAGGTGGTGGTGCGGGAAGGTATGACAGTAATCTTTCTGTTCGGCACGCTGCTATGGATGAACTGGAAGCTGACGCTAGTGATGGTAGCTATCCTGCCCGTCATCGGGCTGATGGTGGTCAGCACTAGTCGGAAATTCCGCAAACAGAGCAAGAAAATCCAGGTGGCGATGGGCGATGTCACCCATATCGCTTCCGAAACCATCCAGGGTTACCGGGTGGTCCGCAGTTTCGGTGGTGAGGCCTACGAGCAGGAACGTTTTCTGCGCTCCAGCGAGGACAATACCGCCAAGCAACTGCGCATGACCCGTACCGGGGCGGTCTATACGCCGATGCTGCAACTGGTGATCTACTCCGCCATGTCGGTACTGATGTTTCTGGTGCTGTTCATGCGTGGGGATTCGAGTGCTGGCGACCTGGTCGCCTACATTACGCTGGCTGGCCTCTTGCCGAAGCCCATTCGCCAGTTGTCCGAAGTCAGTTCGACTATCCAGCGCGGTGTCGCCGGGGCCGAGAGCATCTTCGAACAACTGGACAGCGAGCCCGAGATGGACACCGGCACCGTCGAGCGCGAGCGGGTGAGCGGGCGGTTGGAGGTGCGCAATCTCAGTTTCCGCTATCCGGGCACTGACAAGATGGTGCTGGACGATATCTGCTTCACCGCCGAGCCTGGCCAGATGGTGGCGTTGGTAGGGCGTTCTGGCAGCGGAAAGTCGACGCTGGCCAATCTGATCCCGCGCTTCTATCACCATGAGCACGGGCAGATATTGCTGGACGACGTGGAGGTCGAGAGCTTTACGCTGCGCAATCTGCGCAAGCACATCGCCCTGGTGACCCAGCACGTCACGCTGTTCAACGATACCGTGGCCAACAACATTGCCTATGGCGATCTCGCCGGTGCGCCGCAAGAAGATATTCTGCGCGCCGCCGAGGCGGCCTATGCGGACGAGTTCATCAGGACCATGCCGCAGGGCTACGACACGCTGGTGGGCGAGAACGGCGTGCTGCTTTCCGGTGGCCAGCGCCAGCGCCTGGCGATTGCCCGCGCCCTGCTGAAGAACGCGCCGCTGCTGATTCTCGACGAGGCCACCTCGGCGCTGGACACCGAGTCCGAGCGGCATATCCAGGCAGCCCTGGATGAAGTGATGAAGGGCCGCACCACCCTGGTGATCGCCCACCGCCTGACCACCATCGAAAAGGCCGATCTGATCCTGGTGATGGATCAGGGGCGCATCGTCGAGCGTGGCACCCATAGCGAGCTGCTGGCGCAGAATGGCTACTACGCGCGTCTGCACGCCAAACAGTTCGAGGAAGGCGACGAGCTGCCGGTGGGGCAAGACGCCTGATGCTGAACTATCTGCGCGCCTGGCGCGAACGCGGCTGGACGCCCATTGACGCTGGCGATTACGCCGCCGCCTGGCAGCGCTTCGGCGGCAGCGTGGCGACCCATCCGCAGGTGGTCGCGCGGCTGGCCGACCTGGCCGGTATCCCGGTGCGCTATCTCGGCTGGCTGGAGGGCGGCGAGCTGAAGGCGGCGATGCCGACCTGGGGTCGCCACCTGGCACTGTCCAAGGATGTGCTCAAGCGCCACGGCAAGCGCGGCCTGTTCGACCTCGGCAACGCCGAAACCATCCTGCCGGTGGCGGCCGATGCCCGCGTGCCGGTGCGCCAGCGCATGCGCTATGTCTCCGAGCTGAATGCCGAGCGCATCGCCACCCTGCGCGAACAGCCGGAGGGATTGGCACTGGCTCGCCAGCCGGAAGACTATTCGAAGAAGTTTCGCTACAACCAGCGTCGCGAGCTGCGCCTGCTGGAAGAGGCGGGCGGGCTGCTCAAGCCGGTGCTGGCGTTCAGCGCCGCCGAGCAGGCGGCCATGTATGCCGATCTGTTCCAGCGCCGCTGGGGCTTCGAGGCCACCGGCAAGGCGCATCTGGCGACGGTGTTCGAGCTGCTGCGCGAGTTCATGACCGGATCGGTGGTGTTCCTCGACGAGACGCCGGTGGCGATCCAGATCCTCTACCGGGTCGAGGCGCCGCAATGGGTCTCTCTGGAATACATCAACGGCGGCGTCGATCCGCAGAACCGCGAGTTCAGCCCCGGTAGCGTGCTCAGCTTCGTCAATACCCAGCAAGCCTGGGAAGAGGCGCGGGCCATCGGCAAGCCGCTGCGTTATTCCTTCGGTCGTGCCGATCGCGAATACAAGGACCGCTGGTGCCACCGGGTGCCGGTCTATCAGGTGTAGGCCGAATGAGCGCGCGCAAGCAGCAATTATTGAAGCGGCATCGGCGGCACAAGCGTATCGCGCTGTTGGTGGCATTGCTGGGCTTGGCCCTGCTGGGCATTCTCGTCGCCTGGTGGTGGGTGCCGTTGCTTCTGCTGCTGGGCTGGATCGCCCACGAGGCGTGGTTCGCCGATCATCTGTTCTATTCGCCGCGGGATGACTACCGCTACGTCTTTCCCGAAGACACGACCGAACGCCCGGCTGCGCTGGTCGATGGCTATCTACAGGTCGAAGGCGATGTTCCGATGTCGGACACCCTGGTCCTGCAGGTGGCACTGCGAGCCACCTGGCTCGGCCGCTGGTTCGACCCCCATGTGCTGATCGGCGACGACCGCCAGGATTTCGAACGGGCTGCCAATGGCCGGCGCTACCTCAACCTGACCGGGCAGGGCGATGCACTGGCCGCCGGCCGGCTGAGTATTCGCGGCCGCCGCTGCCGATTGGCGACGCAAGCCCGCCTGTTCGCCTTTGCCAACCCGGACTACGCCGGGCAGCGCCTGATGGTGCTGGCGCCCCATGCCGACGATGCCGAGCTGGCGGCGTTCGGGCTGTATAGCCGGGCGGGTGAGGCGAGCATCGTCACCGTCACCCAGGGCGAGATCGAGGCCGAGCGCTTCCAGCGCCTCGGTCTGGATCGCGCCGCCGCCGCCCGCCTGAAGGGCCGCCTGCGTGGCTGGGACAGCCTGGCCGTACCGCTGTGGGGTGGCGTGTCGGGGGATCGCTGTGTACAGCTCGGTTACTACTGCCTGCAATTGCCGGCGATGGCCGCCGCGCCGGAGCAGGGGTTCGGCTCGCGGGAGTCCGGGGAAAGCGATGTCCGTCCGCTGCGCCGACACAATCCGCTGCGCCTGCCGGCCGACGCCGATGGCGTGCCAAGCTGGCACAATCTGGTAGCCGACCTCACGGCCCTGCTGGAGCACTTCCGCCCCGAGGTGCTGGTCACCCCGCACCCTGAGCTGGACCCCCACGCCGACCACGTGGCCGCCACGCAGGCGCTGCTCGAGGCCATCGCCGCCAGCGCCTGGAAGCCGCGCACGCTGCTGCTCTATGCCAACCACCTGCACGACAACGACCGCTGGCCGATGGGCCCGGCGGACACCGGCATCGCGCTGCCGCCGGCCATCGAGGCGCTGCCGGCTGACGGTCTGTGGAGCCTGTCGCTGAATGCCGAGAACCGCCTGGACAAGGCGATGGCGCTGGCCATGCAGCATGACTTGCAGGGTCCGCTGCCGACAAAGAAACGCCTGCGCCGCTGGATTCAGCACCTCCTCGCCGGCCGCCGCTGGCCCGCAACCGGTGAGGACGAATTCTTCCGCAAGGCGGTGCGTCGCCATGAGCTGTTCTGGGTGCGCCACTTGTAGGCCACGCGCGCCGCGGCCCTGAGCCGTGCTGCCCCCATGTTATGATCGCCGGCGTTTTCGCCGCCCCTGGAGTCCCGATGAAACTGTCCATGCCCCGTTACGACCAAGCCCCCGTCCTGGTGGTAGGCGATGTCATGCTCGACCGCTACTGGCATGGCGGTACCTCGCGGATTTCCCCGGAGGCGCCGGTGCCGGTGGTCAAGGTCGAGCAGATCGAGGATCGTCCCGGCGGCGCCGCCAACGTCGCGCTGAACATCGCCGCGCTGGGCGCGCCGGCCACCCTGGTCGGCGTGACCGGTGAGGACGAGGCCGCCGACAGCCTCAGCGACAGCCTGGAAACCGTCGGCGTCAGGACTCGTTTCCAGCGCATCGACAACCAGCCGACCATCGTCAAGCTGCGGGTCATGAGCCGCCACCAGCAACTGTTGCGCATGGATTTCGAAGAGCCCTTCAATACCGACGCCGCCGCCATCGCCGCTGCGGTTGACGAGCTGCTCGACGGGGTCAAGGTGCTGGTGCTGTCGGACTACGGCAAGGGTGCGCTGAAGAACCACCAGGCGTTGATCCAGGCGGCCCGCCAGCGCGGTGTGGCGGTGCTGGCCGACCCCAAGGGCAAGGACTTCGCGATCTATCGCGGCGCCAGCCTGATCACGCCCAACCTGCACGAATTCGAAACCATCGTTGGCGGCTGTGCCGACGAGCATGAGCTGGTGAGCAAGGGCGCCGAGCTGATGCGCGAGCTGGAGCTGGGCGCGTTGCTGGTGACCCGCGGCGAGCACGGCATGACGCTGCTGCGCCCCGACCATGCGCCTTTGCATCTGCCGGCCCGCGCCCGCGAGGTGTACGACGTCACCGGCGCCGGCGACACGGTGATCTCCACCCTGGCCGCCAGCCTGGCGGCCGGTGCCGAGCTGCCGCAGGCGGTGGCGCTGGCCAACCTGGCGGCCGGCATCGTGGTCGGCAAGCTCGGCACCGCGGCCATCAGCGCCCCCGAATTGCGTCGCGCGGTGCAGCGCGAGCAGGGCTCCGAGCGCGGCGTGCTGAGCGCCGAGCAACTGCTCACCACCATCGAGGACGCCCGCGCCCACGGCGAGAAGATCGTCTTCACCAATGGCTGCTTCGATATCCTGCATGCCGGCCATGTCACCTACCTGGAGCAGGCTCGCGCCCAGGGCGACCGACTGATCGTCGCGGTCAACGACGATGCCTCCGTCAGCCGCCTGAAGGGGCCGGGCCGGCCGATCAATTCGGTGGACCGGCGCATGGCCGTGCTCGCCGGCCTCGGTGCGGTGGACTGGGTGGTGAGCTTCCACGAGGACACCCCCGAGCGACTGCTGGCCGAGGTGAAGCCGGACGTGCTGGTCAAGGGCGGCGACTATGGCGTCGAACAGGTGGTCGGCGCCGATATCGTCAAGGCCTACGGCGGTGCGGTGAAGGTGCTCGGCCTGGTGGAGAACAGCTCCACCACTGCCATCGTCGAGAAGATCCGCAACAAGTAGCGCTCGCCGCCAGTGGCTCGCCTGCCATAGGCGCGCGGCTGTGCGGTCATAGGCGCTGCCGCCATTCGCGCGCATCATCCGGTCATCCCTTCTCTGCCAAGCGAGATGCCGATGACCAGCCTCCTGCAGGGCCAAGCCCTGGCCATGCTCAACCGCATGGCCCAGGCCGATTGGCCCGACCGCCTGAAACTGCGCAAGCCCTTCGAGCGCCTCATCTACAGCGGCAGCCGGGCCGGCTTTCGCCTGGTCGCCGAGCGCGCTGCGAAGCAGAATCGCGAGCCACGGACGGGTTCGACAAACGCTTTGTTCGACCTGTCGCTGAGCGACGAGCAGCAGATGCTGGTGGAGATGCTGCAAGGCTTCGCCGGCGACGTCCTGCGCCCGGCCGCCCACGAGGCCGATGCCCAGGCGCGGATACCCGCCGAGGTGCTGGCCCAGGCCGAGGCGCTGTGCCTGGCCCACTACGGGGTCGGGGAAGCGCAGGGGGGCATGGCTGGCGAGCGCACCACAGTGAGCAATGCACTGATCGCCGAGGCCCTGGCCCACGGCGACCTGTCCCTGGCGGCGGGCCTGCTGGTGCCGTTGTCGGCTGCCAACTGCCTGCGCCGCTGGGGTTCGCCTGAACAGCAGGCGCGCTGGCTGCCGGCTTTCGTCGATACCGAGCCGGCCCCCCTGACTGCGATTGCCGTGGCCGAGCCGACGCTGTTGGCCGATCCGCAGCAGCCGGCCACCCGTGCCCGGCGCAAGGGTCGCCACTACCTGCTGAGCGGCGAGAAGTGTCTGGTGCTGCGCGGGCTGGACGCGCGCAGCCTGATCGTCGCCGGGCAGACCGCCGAGGGCCCGGCGCTGTTCCTGGTGGACGCCGACAGCAAGGGGGTGGAGCGCCGCGCCGAGCCGGCCATGGGCCTGCGCGCCGCCGCCACCGCGCGGATTCGCCTGCATAACGTCAAGGTGCCGCTGGATCAGCGCCTGGCCGCCGAGCAGTTCGACTACCGCAGTTTCCTCGATCACGCCGGCCTCGCCTGGTGCGCCCTGGCGGTCGGTTGCTGCCAGGCGGCACTCGACTATGTGATTCCCTACTGCAACGAGCGCCAGGCGTTCGGCGAGCCGATCAGCCATCGCCAGGGCGTGGCGTTCATGGTGGCGGACCTGGCCATCGAACTGGACGCCATGCGCCTGCTGGTCTGGCGTGCCTGTGCGCGGGCCGAACAGGGCCTGCCATTCGCCCGCGAAGCCTACCTGGCCCGGCTGCTCTGCGCCGAAAAGGCGATGAAGATCGGCAGCGACGCCGTGCAACTGCTCGGTGGCCACGGCTTCACCCAGGAACATCCGGTAGAGCGCTGGTACCGCGACCTGCGGGCCATTGCCGTCATGGCCGGCGGCCTGCAGCTTTGAGGAAATCATGATGAATCTGGAAACCCCAAAGAAATTCCGCGGCCTGGTGGACCAGGCCCATCAGGTGGCCGAGCACTACTTCCGGCCGCTGTCGCGCAAGTACGACAAGGCCGAGCATGCCTATCCCAAGGAGCTCGACCTGCTGGCGGCGCTGCTCGACGGCATGAACGCCGGCTCGCCGGAAGCGGTGGGCGCCGGCTCGGCGAGCAAGCGCAAGGCGATCCAGGTGCAGGAGGGCATCAAGAACGGCGGTAACCTGGCGGCCTGCCTCGGCGTAATGGAACTGTGCTGGGGCGACGTCGGTCTGCTGCTCGGCATGCCGCGCCAGGGCCTGGGCAATGCCGCCATCGCCGCGGTGGCCAACGAGGAACAGCTCCAGCGCTTCGCCGGCACCTGGGCCGCGATGGCCATCACCGAGCCGGGCTGCGGCTCGGACTCGGCGGCCATCCGCACCACGGCCGTGCGCGACGGCGACCACTACATCCTCAATGGCGAGAAAATCTTCGTCACCTCCGGCGCACGGGCCGATGCGGTGGTGGTCTGGGCGACCCTGGATAAGAGCCTCGGGCGGGCGGCGATCAAGTCCTTCGTGGTCGAGCGCGGCACGCCGGGCATGGCGGTCACCCGCCTGGAGAAGAAGCTCGGCATCAAGGCCTCGGACACCGCCTCGATCAGTTTCAGCGACTGCCGGGTGCCCGCCGCCAACCTGCTGGGCAACCCCGAGATCGACGTGCAGAAGGGCTTTGCCGGGGTGATGGAAACCTTCGACAACACCCGCCCGCTGGTGGCTGGCATGGCGGTCGGCGTGGCCAAGGCGGCGCTGGATCGCACCCGCGAGCTGCTGGAAAAGGCCGGTTGCCGCTTCGATTACCGCAAGCCGTTGCTCAGCGTCAGCCATGCCGAGGCCAGGCTCTACCGGCTGGAAGCCGAGTGTGAAGCCGCCCGTCTGCTGACCTTGAAGGCGGCCTGGATGGCCGACAACAAGCTGCCCAATTCCAAGGAGGCCTCGATCGCCAAGGCCAAGGCCGGGCGGGTGGCCAGCGAGGTGACGCTCGCATGTGTCGAACTGACTGGCGCCCTCGGCTACAGCGAGGACGAGTTGCTGGAGAAGTGGGCGCGGGACTCGAAGATCCTCGACATCTTCGAAGGCACCCAGCAGATCCAGTTGCTGATCATCGCCCGGCGCCTGCTGGGCAAGAGTTCCAGCGAGTTGAAGTAAGTCAGAAGTGCCCGATTCGGCCCCGCCTGGCGGGGTCTCTTTTTGCCTAGCCGCTGGCGAGGTTGTGGCGCGCCAGCCAGTCCTGCCAACTGATGCGCTCGGCGCGCACGACCCAGCCTTCCTGTTCGGCGAAGCTTTCCGCCAGGTACAGGTCCTCGGTGGTGGCCGGATGTAGCTCGCCCTGCAGCAGGGTGAACAGCTCGGCGGTGGGTTGGCCCTGGTCGAGGGGGATCACGTAGAGGTCGGGGCGGTCGCGATTGAGCTGGGCCACCAGTTCGCTGCCTTCCAGGCACTCGTCGACATGCCAGAGGCTCAGTTGCCTGGCTTCCTTCGGCAGCTCCAGGCGCAGGTCATAGACCAGCTGCAGCGAGGCGGTGGGCAGGTGCACGTAGGCCCGTGGGCGCTCCAGCAGGCGCAGATTGCCGCACTGCACCGGCCGCGCGGCGCCGGACAGCGGGCTTAGCTGGAACGGGGTTTTCTCGTAATAGCGCAGCGTGCCCTGGTAGGGGGTCGGCAGCCAGGTGTCGGCAAAGCGCCCGACCAGCCAGCCATCCGGGGTCTCCAGCAGGCATTCCTCGGCGACTTCCTGGATGGCAGTGAGCAGCGGCAGGTTCAGTTCGTGGGCCGGCACGTAGCCGGAAATCAGCTTGAGCACCACGTCGCCGCGATCCTGGCGGCGCTGGCGCACCAGCACCCAATACTCCCGATCCTGCCATTCCAGGGTCAGGCGCACCGAGACGCCGAGGTTGGCCAGCTCCAGGGCGAAGCGCTGGCTGTCGGCGACCGTCACCGGTCGGCGCCGCTCGAGCATCTGGGCGAAGTTCAGCGGCATACCCAGGCTCTGATAGCTGAGCCCGTCCGGGTTGGCCTCGACGAAGATCGGCAGGGTCTTGAACGTGCTCGGATCCTTGCGGGCCAGGGTGCTCGGCATGTCGATTCCTTTTCGTCAGCGGGCTTGGCGGTGGATCACCGCGGCGGCGGTGGCGACATTATGGGACAGGTGCACGGGGTTGATCGTTCCGACGATGGCGCCGGTCACGCCGGGGTGGTCGAACAGCAATTCGAAGCTGGCGCGCACCGGGTCGACGCCCGGTGCCAGGCAGGCATGGCCGCTGGCCAGCGCCTTCTTCACCAGGATGCCTTTGCCGTGGGCGGCAGCGTAGTCCAGCACGGGCTTCTCGCCTTGCTCGTTGAGGTTGTAGGTGACCATCGCGCAGTCACCCTCCTGCAAGGCCAGCAGGCCACCTTCGACGGTCTTGCCGGACAGCCCGTAGGCGCGGATCTTGCCCTCGCGCTTGAGGTCGGCGAGCGTCTGGTAGACGCCGGCCTCGCGCAGGATGGCGACGTCGTTGCCGTCCGAATGCACCAGCAGCAGGTCGATGCAGTCGGTCTCCAGGCGCGTGAGGCTGCGTTCCACCGAGCGGCGGGCATGCTCGGCGGAAAAGTCGAAATGCGATTGGCCGTTGGCGAACTCCTCGCCGACCTTGCTGACGATCACCCACTGGTCGCGCTGGCCGCGCAGCAGCGGGCCGAGGCGCTCCTCGCTGATGCCGTAGGCCGGTGCGGTGTCGAGCAGGTTGATGCCCAGCTCGCGGGCCAGCGCCAGCAGTTGGCGGGCCTCGTGATCATCGGGTATGCGAAAGCCGTTGGGGTACTTCACGCCTTGGTCGCGGCCGAACTTGACGGTGCCCAGGCCCAGCGGCGAAACCACCAGGCCGGTGCTGCCCAGGGGGCGCTCCAGACCGTGCAGGGTCTTGCTCATAGCAGTTCCTCCCAGACCGGGCGTGCCTGCGATGGGCGGGGCAGGGGGGGCAGGGCGGTGTGTTCGCCGGGTTGGATCTGGTCACGTTCGAGGCTCGCCAGCACGCGGTCGGCGAAGTCCGGCGCCAGCGCCAGTTTGGTCGGCCAGCCGACCAGCAGGCGGTGTTGCTCGGCAAGGAAGGCGTTGTCCGGGCGCACCAGGCCGGATTGCGCCGGCTCGGCGCGTTCCACCCGCAGGGTTGCCCAGTGTGCGTCGGACAGGTCGACCCACGGCAGCAGGTCGCCCAGCTCCTTGCGCGCGGCGGCGATCTGCGCGGTCTCGTCGCGAGCCACGCCGTCGGCTTCGGCCAGGTCGCCGCCGAGGTACCAAACCCATTGGCCATCGGCTGCCGGGTGGCTGGTGACGGTGACGCGCGGCTTCGGCCCGCCGCCGAGGCAGTGGGCATACAGCGGCTTCAGGGTGGAGGCCTTGACCAGCACCATGTGCAGCGGCCGGCGTTGCATGGCCGGCTCGGACAGGCCGAGGGCGCTGAGCAATTCGGCATTGCCGGCGCCGGCGCAGAGCACCACGCGCTGTGCGCGAATCTCCCGGCCATCGATAATCAGCCCGGCCAGCTCGCCGTTGTCGCGCAGCGGGGCGATCTCGTCGGCGGCCAGCAGGCTGTCGCCCGCCAGCTGCTCCAGGCGCTGCAGCAGGCTCGGCACGTCCAGCACCAGTTCGGAGAGACGGTAGACCTTGCCCTTGAACTTCGGGTGCTGCAGGGCGGGTGGCAGGGCATCGCCCTTGACCTGATCGACCCGCGAGCGCACCGCCTTGCTGGCGAAGAAGCTGGTCAGGTTGCCGGCGAGGGTGCCGGGCGACCACAGGTAGTGGGCATCGGAGAGCACGCGCACGCCGGACAGGTCGAGATCGCCGCCGCCGCTCAGTGCCTCGCGCCAGCGCCGAGGCATGTCGGCGATGGCCTCGGAGGCGCCGGTCAGCGCCCCGTGCAGCGCATACTTGGCGCCGCCGTGGATGATGCCCTGGGATTTCAGGCTCTGCCCGCCGCCGAGGCAGGCCTTTTCCACCAGCAGGGTGGCGAAGCCTTGGCGGCGCAGGCGGGCATTCAACCAGAGGCCGGCGACGCCGCCGCCGACGATCAGCACATCTGTGGAAAGCGCGTGGGACATGGGACTGCCTTGGTAGGAAGAACTGCCGGGCAGTATAACCGCTCGGGGTGTGCCGTCAGTGACCGGTGCTGGCAGAGAACAGCTGGATCACCATCACGCCGCCGACGATCAGCGCCATGCCCAGCATCGCCGGCAGGTCCAGCCGCTGCTGATAAAGCACCAGCGCGGCGATGCTCACCAGCACGATGCCGAGACCGGCCCAGATGGCGTAGGCGATGCCGATGGGGATGCTCTTGACCACCAGCGTCAGCATCCAGAACGACAACCCGTAGCCGGCCACCACCAGCAGCAGCGGCAGCGGCCTGTTGAGCCCGTCTACGGCTTTCAGCGACGTGGTGGCGACCACTTCGGCGGCAATGGCGATGCCCAGGTAGAGATAGCCGGTCATGTCGATGTCCTCTGCGAGCGTTTTGACTGCAGGCGATTCTAGAGACTTTAATGATGGCTGAAAGTTAAAAGCTATCTGCTTTGGAGATAGGTTGTGCAATGGAATCTGGACCAGCTGGGTGCCTTCGTCGCTGTGTGCGAGCACGGTTCCTTTTCCTCGGCGGCGCGCGCGCTGCGCCGGGCCCAATCGGCGGTGAGCCAGGCGGTGGCGCTGCTGGAGGACGATCTCGGCGTACGGCTGTTCGAGCGCAGCGGCGGGCGCGTGCCGCAGCTCACTGCGGCGGGTACGGCCCTGCTGGAGGAGGCGCGGGCGGTCCTGCAGCAGTGCGAGCGCTTGCAGGGGCGCGCCAATGGCTTGCTGCGAGGCGAGGAAGCGCGTCTGCGCCTGGCGCTGGACGAAGCCATGCCCTATCCGCCCGTGCTGGCCAGCCTGGAGGCGCTGGCCATCGAGTTCCCGCTGCTGGAGGTACAACTGGCCAGCGGTGCCCAGGGCGACGTGGCGCGCAAGCTGCTGGAACGACGGGCCGACCTCGGCCTGCTGTTCCATCACGAGGGCATGCCGGAGGCGCTGGAACGCCAGCGCCTGGGCACCATCGACATGGTCACCGTGTGCGGTGCCAGCCACCCGTTGGCCCGCCTGCCCTATGCCGATCGCCGCGAGCTGGCGAAGCATCGGCAACTGCTGATGGCGCCGCAGGACAGCCGCTATCCCGGCGGCGAGCAGATCAGCCCGCAGATCTGGCGCGCCGACAGCTTCTACGCGATGGCTGAATTGCTGATGCGCAACCTCGGCTGGGCATGGCTGCCGCGCCATGTGGCGCAGTACCCGGCCTACCAGGGGCACCTGCTGGAACTGCATAGCGACTGGACGCCGCCGGCGCTGGTGGTCGAGCTGGTCTGTCGCCGCGACGAGTCGCTCGGCCCCGCGGCCAACGGGCTGGCCGACAGTCTGGCCCGGCACCTGGCGGGCGGGGGTTAGGCGGGCGCGGCCGGAGCTGCTTCCCGCTTGCCGCTTCCGGCGCTAAGCTGCGCGCCCATGAATCGCCACCTCTATAGCCTGCTATTCCATGTTCTCCTGCCGCTGATCGCCCTGCGCCTGGCCTGGCGCGCCTGGCGGGCGCCGGCCTACGCGCGGCGCATTTGCGAGCGCTTCGCCTTCGGTCTGCCGCACCTGCAACCCGGCGGCATCTGGGTGCACGCTGTGTCGGTGGGCGAGAGCATCGCCGCCGCGCCGATGATCCGCGCCCTGCAGCAGCGCTATCCGCAGTTGCCGGTCACCGTCACCTGCATGACTCCGACCGGCTCCGAGCGCATTCGCGCGCTGTTCGGCGACAGCGTGCAGCATTGCTACCTGCCTTATGACCTGCCGTGGGCGGCGGCACGCTTCCTGTCCCGCCTGCGTCCGCGGCTGGCGGTGATCATGGAGACCGAACTCTGGCCCAATCATGTGCACGAATGCGCCCGCCGCGGCATTCCCGTGGTGTTGGCCAATGCTCGCCTTTCCGCACGCTCGGCCCGAGGCTATGCGCGTTTCGCCAGGCTCACCGCGCCGCTGTTTGGCGAGCTGAGCTGGCTGGCGGTGCAGACCGAGGCCGAGGCCGAGCGCTTCCGCGTTCTGGGCGCCCACCCCGAGCGCGTCACGGTCACCGGTTCGATCAAGTTCGACTTGAGCATCGATCCGGCGCTGCCCGCCCGCGCGGCCGAGCTGCGTCGACAGTGGCAGGCCGAGGCGCGTCCGGTCTGGATCGCTGCCAGCACTCATGCCGGTGAAGACGAGATCGTGCTCGCCGCTCATCGCAGCCTGCTAGAGCAACGGCCGAATGCCTTGCTGATTTTGGTGCCGCGACACCCGGAGCGCTTCGGCGCGGTATTCGAGCTGTGTCGCAGGCAGGGCTTCGTTTGTGCCCGCCGCTCCGCCGACGAGCCGATCACGGCGCAGACCCAGGTGTTGCTCGGCGATACCATGGGCGAGCTGCTGTTTCTCTATGCCCTGGCCGACAGCGCCTTCGTCGGCGGCAGCCTGGTACCCAACGGCGGGCACAACCTGCTGGAGCCGGCGGCACTGGGCAAGCCGGTGCTGAGCGGGCCACACCTGTTCAACTTCCTGGAGATCGCTGCGCAGTTGCGCGAGGCGGGTGCCTTGCAGGAAGTGGCGAATGCGCAGGAGCTGGCGGCGGCTGTCGAACGACTTTGGACCGACAGCGATGCCGCCCATGGCATGCGCGACGCTGGCCTGGGTGTGCTGCGGGACAACCAGGGCGCCTTGGCGCGATTGCTGGACGGCTTGCAGCGACAGCTGCACTAGCTCTTCCAGCAAAAGAAAAGCCCGGCACAAGGCCGGGCTTTTTCATTGCTCGCTGGGTTCAGAAGCGGGTGCGCTCGCTCTGCGGGGCGGGCTGCACGTCCAGCCCCACCGGGCGCTTGGCATCCGGCGTGGCGAGGTCGGACGGCAGGAAGTCCTGGTCCGGGTTGTAGTCCTGCTTGAGGAAGCGCGCCAGGTCTTCCAGGTCGGCCGGGCTCAGGGTGCCGGCGGCCTGCTTCAGGCGCAGGTTGTTGAGGATGTAGTCGTAGCGGGCGTTGTTGTAGTCGCGCACCGAGCTGTACAGCAGGCGCTGGGCATCGAGCACGTCGACGATGTTGCGGGTGCCGACCTGGTAACCGATCTCGGTGGCTTCCAGCGCACTCTGGCTGGAAATGATCGACTGCCGACGCGCCTGTACCTGCTCGACATCGGTGTTCACCGCGCGGTGCAGGTTGCGGGTGTTCTGCACGACCTGGCGCCGCAGGCTTTCGCGCTGCTGTTCGGCCTGGTTCAGGCGCTGATACGACTCGCGCACCTGCGAGCTGGTGGCGCCGCCGCTGTACAGCGGGATGCTCAGTTGCAGGCCGATGGTGCTTTGCTCGACATCGCTGCCGTAGCGCGGGCTCAGCGGCGAGCCGCTGTTGGTGAAGCCGAGGCTGTCGTTGTCGCCCTTCTGGTAGCTGGCCACCGCATCGAGGGTTGGCGCATGGCCGGACTTGCGCTGGCGCAGGGTTTCCTCGGCTGCTTCCACCGCGTAGTCACTGGCCTGCAGATTGAGGTTCTGCTTGGCTGCGGTATCCACCCAGGCGGTGGCGTCGTTCGGCGTCGGCACCAGCACCGGCAGGGTGTGGCGAATGCCTTCGAGCGAGTTGTGTTCGCGGTGAGTCAGGGTGATCAGTGCCTGGAAGGCGTCGTCGACCTGGCGCTGGGCCACGATGCGTGCGGCGCGTGCGGCGTCGTAGCCGGCCTGGGCCTGCAACACGTCGGTCTTGTCCGAAAGGCCGACGTCGAAGCGCTCGTTGGCCTGGTCCAGCTGGCGCTTGAAGGCGGCTTCCTCGGCCTTGGTGGCGGCCAGGTTGTCCTGGGCACGCAACACGGCGAAATAGGTTTCGGCGCTCTGCAGGATCAGGTTCTGCTGGATCGCCGAGAATTCCAGGGCGGCCTGCTCGCTGATGGCTTCTGCGGCTTGCAGCTGGAACCAGCGGTCGGCGCGGAACAGCGGCTGGCTGAGGTTCGCCTGATAGACGGTACCGCTGCGCGAGAGGCTGCTCGATGGCTGGTCCAGCTCGGTGCGGGTGTGGTTCATCGCGGCGCCGGCGGAGAGGTTCGGCAGCAGGCCGGCACGGGCCTGGGGCACCACTTCCTGGCGGGCGAGGAAATCGGCGCGAGCGGCGGCCAGATCGGCGTTGTTGTTCAGGGCTTCCTGGTAAACGGTGACCAGATCGGTCTTGGCTGACAGCGGGGCTTCCTCTGCCCAGGCCGTTGCGCTGGAAGCGGCGGCCACGGCGATTGCCAGTGAGAGTCTGCGCAGCATGGAGCAATCCTAGCGTGAGGGGGGATGGGCAAGGCTAAGGCGCGCGCTACGGGGGGTCAAGGTGCGCTTGCGGCCGATGGTGGCCAGTTTGCAACAAGCTATGTTGCCGTGTCGCAACAATGGCTGGGTGAGGCCTCTGTTGCGGTAGGTGCGTCATTTTCCGACGAGATGGTCAGGGTTTTTTGACCCGGCGGTTGGTTTTCTGGGTGGCGGTTGATTAGACTGGCGGGGTTCTTGTCGGGGTGCCCACCAGAGGGCTGAGATTGGCAGACGCCGGATCCCGTTGAACCTGATCAGGTTAAAGCCTGCGTAGGGAACAAGATGTCCTCGCCCCGCGCGAGTCCCTCTCCACGCCGTCCGGCGTGCCGTGCGCTTCAGGTCAGCTCCGACAATCCATGCCCTGCATGATCCTTTGGAGTGCCTTGATGAGTGCCGCAGAACAAAACAAGAAACTGAGCGAAAGCGCTCAGGTCGACCAGCAGTCCGTACAACCCTTCCCGCGTTCGCAGAAGGTCTATGTGCAGGGTTCGCGCCCCGACATCCGCGTGCCGATGCGCGAGATCAGCCTGGACGTCACCCCCACCGCGTTCGGCGGCGAGATCAATGCGCCGGTGCTGGTCTACGACACGTCCGGCCCCTACACCGACCCGAATGTGCAGATCGACGTGCGCAAGGGCCTGGCCGACGTGCGCTCGAAGTGGATCGAGGATCGCGGCGACACCGAGTTGCTCGCCGGGCTCTCCTCGCAGTTCGGCCAGGCGCGGCTGAGCGATCCGGAATTGACCGCGATGCGTTTCGCCCACGTGCGCAACCCGCGCAAGGCCAAGCCGGGCAAGAATGTCAGCCAGATGCACTACGCCCGCCAGGGCATCATCACTCCGGAGATGGAGTTCGTCGCCATTCGCGAGAACATGAAGCTCCAGGAGGCCCGCGCCGCCGGCCTGCTCAAGGAGCAGCACGCCGGGCAGAGTTTCGGGGCATCGATTCCCAAGGAAATCACCGCCGAGTTCGTCCGCGAGGAAATCGCCCGCGGCCGCGCGATCATTCCGGCCAACATCAACCACACCGAGCTGGAGCCGATGATCATCGGCCGCAACTTCCTGGTGAAGATCAACGGCAACATTGGTAACTCGGCGCTGGGTTCCTCCATCGAGGAAGAAGTGGCCAAGCTGACCTGGGGCATTCGCTGGGGCTCGGACACGGTCATGGACCTGTCCACCGGCAAGCACATCCACGAGACCCGCGAGTGGATCATCCGCAACTCGCCAGTGCCGATCGGCACCGTGCCGATCTACCAGGCGCTGGAAAAGGTCAACGGCATCGCCGAGGACCTGACCTGGGAACTGTTCCGCGACACCCTGATAGAGCAGGCCGAGCAGGGCGTGGACTACTTCACCATCCACGCCGGCGTGCTGCTGCGCTATGTGCCGCTGACTGCCAAGCGGGTCACCGGCATCGTCTCCCGTGGCGGCTCGATCATGGCCAAGTGGTGCCTGGCCCACCACAAGGAGAATTTCCTCTACACCCACTTCGAGGAAATCTGCGAAATCATGAAGGCCTACGACGTCAGCTTCTCGCTGGGCGATGGCCTGCGCCCGGGTTCGATTGCCGACGCCAACGACGCCGCGCAGTTCGGCGAGCTGGAGACCCTTGGCGAACTGACCAAGATCGCCTGGAAACATGACGTGCAGACCATGATCGAGGGCCCCGGCCACGTGCCGATGCAGCTGATCAAGGAGAACATGGACAAGCAGCTGGAATGCTGCGACGAGGCGCCGTTCTACACCCTCGGCCCGCTGACCACCGACATCGCCCCCGGCTACGACCACATCACCAGCGGCATCGGCGCTGCCATGATCGGCTGGTTCGGCTGCGCCATGCTCTGCTACGTCACGCCCAAGGAGCACCTGGGCCTGCCGAACAAGGATGACGTGAAGACCGGCATCATCACCTACAAGATCGCCGCGCATGCCGCGGACTTGGCAAAAGGTCATCCGGGCGCGCAGATTCGCGACAACGCCCTGTCCAAGGCGCGCTTCGAGTTCCGCTGGGAGGACCAGTTCAACCTCGGCCTCGACCCGGACACCGCGCGTGCCTTCCACGACGAAACCCTGCCCAAGGACTCGGCCAAGGTGGCGCACTTCTGCTCCATGTGCGGGCCGAAGTTCTGCTCGATGAAGATCACCCAGGAAGTACGCGAGTACGCCGCCGAGCACGGTCTGACCGACGAACAGAAAGCCATCGAGGCTGGTTTCGCCGAACAGGCCGAGCGCTTCAAGGACGAAGGCGCGGTGATCTACAAGCAGGTCTGATCGCCTGCCCGAAACACAAGAGCCCGGTTCGTCCGGGCTCTTGTGTTTTTATCGGCCGCCCGCCTGGCTAGAAATCGAAATTCCGGCGCACTTGCAGATAGACCCGGTCGCGTTCGTCGAACTGTCCGAACTGGGTGTTCTGCCCGCCGACGAAACCGATCATGCCCGCCTCGACATACCACTGGTTCCATGGCCGGTAGCCGAGGTGGGCCTTGTACATGTGGCTGCTTTGCCCCTGCCGGCTGTACAGCCAGAGCAGGCCACCGTTCAGGCGCTGCTTCGACCAGTCCTTGACCACCGCTGCCGAGGCCTCCCAGCCGGTGGGGTGGTCGAGGCTGTCAGGCGCGCCGTGCCGGTGGCTGACGGTTGCCTGTAAGTTGAGCGTCCACTCGTTCTTGATCAGGTCGAAGCCGAGCAGGGCGGCGGTCTTGGGCACGTCTTCGGCGCCTTCGGGCGTTTGCAGCGGTTCATGGAACAGATGCACCAGGTCGCCGCGCACCACCCAGTCGCCCATGGGACTGGCGAAGGAGGTGCCTACCAGGCTGCGCCGTCGCTGTTGCTCCTGCCACTGGCCGTCCTCTTCCACGGCCAGCGGATCGGGGCTCAGGCCGTCGAACAGGTAGAAGTCCAGGTCGGTCCCCCCCGCCATGGTCTTTCCGCGCCAACCGATGTCCGGGCGGCGATGTTCGTCGTCCTTCGGCAGCCCGGTCGGCAGGCCGGCCATGGCGAAATCGCTGCCGGCCGGCGCGTAGCGTGTGGTCTTGGGCTTCGGCGCGATGACCAACTGGTGCTCCAGGCTGTCGCCGTAGTATTCGACGACCGCCATCGGGCGGGTCTGCCGCCCCAGGGAGTAATCCTCCAGATAGGGCAGCAGGAACTCGCGCAGATCCAGCGGGTTGATCACGTCCACCAGGCGGAAGTAGTCGCCACGACCCCAGGCCACCTGTTGCTGGCCGAGGCGCCATTGCCAGCGGTCGCCGGCCCAGGTCACGTACAGTTCGCGCAGCTCCTCGTCGCTCGCCAGTTTGTCGTCCTGGCGCCCGTCGGCGCTGTCGTACTGGCTGCGGTAGCGGCCCAGCAGCACACTGTCCAGGCTCCATTGCCCCTGGCTGACCCGGCTTTCCAGCAGGGCCTCCCAGCGGTGTCCGGAGCTGCTGGCACCGGTGACGTCATGGTGGTAGCTGTCTTCCAGGTAGCCGCGATTGCTGAAGGAGGCCGCCGCCAGTGGCAGGCTGGCGGCAGTCAGGCAGGCAAGAAGCAGACAACGCATCAACGAATCCCATTGCGCAGGGCGCGCTCGGTGAAGTAGTTGTCCGACAGGCTGAGGTTGTAGTCGGGCTCGCTACGCACCAGGCGCGTCTGCCCGCCTTCCACCAGATTGCTCATCAGCGACTCGGTCACGGTCCAGTAGCCGTCGACCTGCTTGACCTGCTGCACCTCGAAGGTCTTGATGTGGCGCCCGCCGCGGTAGAACTCGTCACGCAGGATCAGGTTGCGCTCCTTGTCGACGTAGACCACCCGCCGGCTGTAGCCGGTGCGCGGATTCTCCAGGCCATCCGCGGTGTTGCCCTCCAGCACGTAGACCGGGCGGCCATTCAGCTCGTCGTCGCGCAGGTGCTTGTACTGGTAGTCGCTGACGCGCATGCGCTCGATATCGGCGAAGGAGAAGTCGGTACCGAGGAACGGGCCTTCCTTGGAGTTGGTGGCGATCCGCCGGGTCTTGCGCAGGGCCGGCAGGTACAGCCACTGGTCGTCCTCGCGGCTGGCCGCCTCGGCATAGCTGTACATCAGGATGCCGGTGCCGGCGGTATCGCTGGGCGCGGTGAAGTACAGGGTGGACTTGCGCTCCTTGCCGTATTCCTTCTCGAACATCAGCAGCTTGCGCTCGCGGACGAAACCGTCGGCCATGGTCTGTACCAGGGTGACTTCCGAGCGGCGGTCGGCGCCTTCATCGCGGTCGCGCACGGCGCGCATGATGTCCTCGGGGTTGAGGGTGTCGGCCAGCACCGGCCCGGCCAGCAGCAGGGTCAGGGCGCACAGAATGGTTCGCATGGGTAACTCCTTAACGACAATCCACGATGAGATAGCTGTGCGGGCTGGCGGACCAGCTCGCGGCGGTGGTGGTGCGGTAGCCGACAAGCGCGGGTGCCGGCGGCTGCTCCTGTGGCCCCAGTGCGACCAGGTTGAGGCGCTGGAAATCCGGCCGGGCCAGGTCCTGCAGGTCGCGGCTGCGCAGGCTCTCGGCGATCATGTAGAGCTGGGCGACTTCGTCGGCACTGGCCGGCAGACCCTGCTCGCCATTGAGCACGGCCTTCAGGTAGGCAAGAACATCGGCGGCCGAATAGGCCAGGGTCATGTCCTTGCGCAGCGACCGGCCGAACTGGTCGAGGTCGCGCAGCGTGGTCGCCGCCGGCGGTATGTCCTGCTCGGCACGCATTTCCCATTCGGTCAGGCGCAGGCCGTTCAGCGCGCCCTTGGCTTGGGTATCCACCCGACACTGCCCGCCGAACGCGCTGGCCAATTGCTCGGCATAGCGCGACAGCAGGACCTCCTGCTGCCGTGCGGAGTAGGGGTGGGCCAGGCGCAGCCAGAAGTGCGTGCCATCGTGCTGGCCGGTCACCAGCCGCGGGCCGAGCAGCGGATGCTGCTCGACCAGGGTTTCCAGCGTCTTCAGGCCCGTGGGGGTCAGCTCGCGGGTCTCGATCAGCCGGCGAAAGCGCACGTCGTCGCCCTGTACGGCGATGGCGTTGGTGCTGGCCAGGCTGTCGAGGGCCTTGAGCGGCGTCTCGCCCTTATCGTCGCGCAGGGTCCACAACGATTGGGTGGCACCGACCAGCTTTTCCAGGTGGCTGCTCTGGTAGACCGAGCCGCCGGGATAGAGGGTCAGCGCCAGCCAGTCGTCGGCCATGGCCGGTGTGGCCAGGCATAGCAGGCAGAGCAGGTATCTACGCATTGGCCGGCTCCGCGGGCTTCTCGCCCAGGTGCACCTGCGAGCGGTCGCCGGAGACGAAGGTCGGCAGTACCAGCAAGGCGAACAGGGCGCTGAGCAGCATGGTCAGGGAGATGAAGTAGCCGAGGTTGACCAGCGCCTGGTAGCCGGACAGGCTCAGCACCAGGAAGCCGAGGCCCAGGGCCAGGGTGTTGATCAGGATCGGCTTGCCGCAGCGGCGCAGCGCATCCTGTATCACCTCGCGGTTATCCCGCCCACGGCTGGAGCGAATGGCCGCGATGGTATGGATCGCGTAGTCGATACCGATGCCAAAGGAAATCGCCGCGATGATCGAGGTGCCGATGTCCAGGTCGGTGCCGCTGACCGCCATGATGGCGAAGATGCCGGTGAGGGTGAACACCAGCGGCAACAGCGCCAGCAGGCCCAGGGGCAGCGAACGGAAGGTCAGCATGACCATCAGGGCGATCAGCAGGGTCGCGGCCAGCAGGCTGTAGATCTGCCCCCAGACCACCTCGTCGGTGGTGGAAACCAGAATCTCGCCGTAACCGGAAACCCGTACCGTCATACCGGCGGGCAGCACGCTCTGGGCGTAGGCCTGGATGTCGCGCATCACCTGTCCGACTTCCGAGGAGCGGTCGCTGTGCAGCACCGCCAGTACCCGGCCGTTCTGGAAACGACGGTCGACCACGTCGAACAGGTCGCGTCCGTTGGCGTTCTCGTAGAGCAGGAAGTACTGCGCGAGCATGTCGCCGCTGAGGGTTTCCGGCAGCTGGAAGGCCGCCGCGTCGGGCCGGTCGCTGAGCACCTGGTGCAGGCGCTTGAGGAAGTCCACCGGCGAGTAGGTGAAGCCGACCAGGCTCTGTTCGCGCAGGCGCTGCTGGATCTTCTCCACCGCACGGATCACCTGCGGGTCCTTGAAGGCATCCACCCGCTGGCCCTCGATCATCACGCTGATCGGCGTGGTGCCGCCGAACTTGGCGTTGATCGCGGCGTCGTCGACGCGAATGCGGCTGTCGTCCTGGAAGTAGCCGATCACCTGGTTGTCCACCTGCAGGTCACGCTCGATCAGCCAGCCGCAGAACAGCATCAGCACCAGGGTGGCGGCAACGAACGGCTTGCCGTAGCGAGCCAGGCTGCCCATGCGGGCGGTCAGGCGGTCGAGCAACGTGCTTTTCAGCAAGCCGAAGCGCGGCGGCTTGGTCTTCCACAGGATCACGATGGCCGGCAGGAACAGCATGGTGATCAGCCAGGCGATGAACACGCCGAGGCCGACGAAGATGCCGAACTCGCGGATGAAGGTGACTTCGGTCCAGGCCAGCGAGAGGAAGCCGACGATGGTGGTCAGGCTGGTGACCAGCATCGGCCGGAACAGCTGGCGCAGGCTGGCCATGGCCGCCTCGTAGCGGGCCTGGCGATCCGGATTCGGCGGCAGGTGGCGGTAGAAGTCGGAGAGGAAGTGGATCGCATCGCATACGGCGATGGAGATGATGAACACCGGCAGCATCGAAGTGATGATGTTCTGCTTGACGCCGAACGCGGCCATCAGGCCGAGGGTCCAGAACAGGCTGAGCACCGCGATCAGCATCGGCGCGACCACGCCCTGGATGCGTCCGAAGCTGAGGAACAGCACGGCCAGGATCACCAGCAGCACGCCCGGCAGCAGGGTCTGGTTGTCCTGCTCCATATTGGCCGCGGTCTGCGAGGCGATCATCGGCGGGCCGCTGAGGTAGATGCGGTCGTCGCCGCCCACTTCCTGGGTGATCGCGCTGATCGCCTGGTAGGCCATGAGCATGGCCGGCGAGTCGTCCTCGGCAATGTTGAACTCGATCTGAATGGTGGTGGCACTGCCGTCCGGCGAGATCAGCCCGTTGAGGTACATCGGGTTGGCCAGCGTCTCGGCGCGCAGGGCCTGGCGTCCCGCCTCGTCCTTGGGCAGGGTGCGCATCAGCGGGCCGACTTCCAGGCCGTCCTCGATCGGCGTCATGTTCTCCAGGGTCACCAGGCTGCGTACCTTGCGCACCGGCTCCAGGCGCAGCGCCAGGTTGTCCAGCCAGGCTGCCTGGGCGTCGCCGAGCAGACCGTTGGCCGCCAGCTTGGCGCGCAGCGGCTTGAACAGCGGGGCGTCGTCCTGTTGCAGGCCATCCTTGAGGATCGCCTCGACGTCGGCGGCCACCGCCTGCTCCTCGAGCAGGCCGCGCAGGCGCACCTCGTCGCTCGGCTGCACCAGCACCATGCGTTCCAGCGCGCGGCTCAGCCTGGCCACCCGCTCCAGACTGTCGGCGTTGAAGATGTTGCCCTGCGGATTCTCGATGGCGACGAAGGCCTGCTCCCCGGTATTGGAGAACAGGCGCTTGTTGTCGTGATCGGCCACCCGACTGGGGTGATGGCGATCGATCATGTAGGGCGTGCTATTGATCTGCAGGCCGCCGGCGCTGACCAGCGCCAACAGCGTCAGCCCGAGCAGAAGCCCGAGCATCAGCCAGGGACGCTGCAGCATCCGCGACAGCAGATGCAGGTTGGGACTGCTCATGCCGCTGCTCCTTCGCGCGCGGTGCTGCGATAGGCATCCAGGCGCAGTTCGGTCTTTTCCTTGCTGCTCTGCTGGGATTCGGCGAGCAGGTTGGTCCAGATCACGTGTTTGTGGATTTCGATGGTGCCGCCGGCGAAGAACAGACCGATGGAATCGCGCAGCAGGCGCTCGAAGTAGTGGTCGCGACGGTAGCCATAGTTGCCGTGGATCTTCATGGCGGTCAGGCAGGCGTCATGCAGCGACTCGGAGGCGAGGATCTTGATGATCGAGGCGAGCTTGGAGCAGTCCTGGCCGCGCTCCAGCGCCGTCAGGCCGCGCAGCAGCACGCTGCGCAGCAGCTCCACCTGGGTGTAGATGTCGACGATCTGCCCCTGCACGTACTGGTTCTCGCCGATCGGCTTGCCGAAGGCGCGACGCTCGCGGCTATAGCTGATGCACTCGTCGATCAGCGGCTGGATGCAGCCGGTGACCAGCAGGCCGGTGAAGATACGCTCCACCAGGAAGCCGAAGTACAGCACCTCCAGGCCACGGCCCTCGCCGCCGATCACGCTGTCGATGTCCAGTTCCGCCTGATCGAAGTCGATGCTGCCGATCGGCGTGCCGCGGTTGCCGAGCAGTTCGAAGGCCGCCGAGCGCTTGATGCCCGGCTTGTCGGTCTCGGTCATGAAGCAGGTAATCGCCTGCGGGCCGGCTTCTTCCAGACGCGCGAAGGTCATGCACAGGTCGGCGACCGGGGCGTTGGTGATGTTCCACTTCTGGCCCTGCAGCCGGTAGCCGTTGGCCGACTGGCGGGCGCTCAGTTTGAGGGAGCGCACGTCGGATCCGCAGGTGGCTTCGGTGATCGCGAAGCAGCCGATCTTCTCGCCACTGATCAGGTCGGGCAGCCAGCGCTGGCGCTGGGCCTGGTCGCCGTAGCTGAGCAGGGCGGCCTGGACCAGGGCAACCTGGGCCACGAAGGAAACCAGCACGCCCATGTCCTGGCAGCCTTCGGCGAAGCCTTCCAGCGCGGCGGCGAACTCCCAGACGCCATGGCCCTGGCCGCCGTAGACGACGGGCATATGCACGCCGAACAGGCCGCTCTGGCCGAGCATGCGCCACAGCTCACGGTCGAAGCCAAGGGTCTGGTCGCGGTGGGCGGCGCTGGGACGGACCAGCTCCTGGCCGATTGTCTTGTAGTGGGCGCGAATGGTGAGTTGCTGTTCGTTCCATGTGGTGTTCATGCTCAAGCTCCTATGTGCAAGGTGTGCTGTTCTTTCGCTTTGCGCAGTTGGCTGAGGAAGTCCTCGCCATCCAGTTCGATCAGTCGTTCCATGCGGTCGGCCCAGTCGTTGTCCATGTTTTCCAGCAGCAGCCAGAACGGCGGCACCTCGCGGCCCTTGTAGCGGTCGGCGTACAGGTGCTCGGCGGGTATGCAGGCCGGCCGGGCTGGTAGCACGGTCGGCTGGAAGCCGAAGAAGCCGAGATTGCGCAAGGTGACATTGCGTTCGCCGTCGCCGACTGCGCCGCTGATGTTGGCCTGCGGGTCGGTCAGCAGCTTGCGATAGGCTGATAGCAGCAACAGGCCGGCCTTGGCCGCCAGCACCGGATCGTCAACCATGGCCTTGGTTACCCGGCCGATTTCGCGAATCTGCTCGACGGGAATCTGCTGCAGCTCGGCGACGTCGGCATACAGGTCGCGGCCGAACGCCACTTCGACACCGAAGGCCGGACGCGCGGAGTCGCCGAAGAGCTGGGCGCGTGCGATCGGAGCCTTGAGCGTGGAGTAGGCGAGCAGGGAGAAGTCCCGTTGGTCGACCAGCACGATGTGCACGTCGTCCGGGGACAGGCGCTCTTCCGGCTCGGCATGCAGCTGGTGCAGGGCGGCGGTGAGCGGGTTGATGAAACCGACCCGCGCGTAGTGGACGAAGGCGAAGCGCAGCAGCTTGCGCGTGATGGCGGCGTCGAGCTGGTGGTTGGGAATGGCGAAGCTGAAGATACCGGCGCGTTCGTCGATGATCTGTTCGCCGTAGCTGCGCAGTTCGGGTAACTGGGGCACCTGGTAGTGGGCGATCGAGCGCTGGAGGAAGTCCAGGTCGGCTTCGCCGGCCGGTTGCTTGCGCCATTCGATGACCGACTGGCGACCCTCCGCCAGTTGGCGGGCGCGTTCTTCGGATAGGTCGGGCGTGCGTACCAGATCCCAGACGTCCACGTAGAGCTCGTTGCGCACCTCGCGGCCGTTGACGATGTCCAGCACCAGGGCGGTGGCCAGGGTACCGAACAGGTGCGCGGCAATGCACAGCTGGGAGGTGTAGTCCTTGCCTGCCTTGTGCCGGTCCAGCTCTGCGTACATCTCTACCGGAATGCATTCGTCCGGAATCAGGAAAGTGCAGGCCTGCAGCGGGTCGAGCGTAGCGATTTGCGCGGCGCTCAGTTGATTGCCCAGCACCGGCAGGTCGCCGTTGCGATAGTCGAACACCGGAATGTACTGCGCGGCGGCCATGTCGTAGCCGCACACCACCGGCTTGCGCAGGCGCTGGCAGACACGATGCAGGAGGAATTTCATTTCCAGGCCGGCGCGGCCGGTGACGTCCACCGCATCGACGACCACGTCCGCAGCCGCTACCAGGGCCTCGACATTGTCGGGGGTGATGCCCATCGGATGGGTGTGCAATTCGAGATGCGGATTGATCTGGCGGATGCGCTCGGCGAACACCTCCACCTTGGGCCGCCCGACGTCGGTCAATACCATGTTCTGGCGATTGGCGTTGTTCAGGTCGTAGCTGCCGTTGTCCGTGAGGATCAGCCGCTCGGCACCGCTGCGCACCAGCGGCTCGATCACGCTGCCGCCGGTCGAGCCACAGCCCGCCACCAGAATGACTGATTCGCGCAGGCGCTGTTGTTCTGCTTCACTGATAAAGCCCGCATTACGCAGGGTCAGTTCCCGGTAGTACTCGGTACTATCCAGATGTGCTTCGACTCCCATCATTGTCTCGTCCTTTTTTGGTCACACCGCGAGGGGGAGTCGCATGCTATTCAGCGCTTTAATGGCACAACAAGCAGCAAAAAAGGGCGGTTGTCATTAACGCTTTTTGAATATAACTATTTGATTTAAAACGATAAATTTTTAATCGACAGAAGCGCGAAACCCGCGCATTCAGTGAAGAATGCACGGGTGTCATTTGTGGACTGTGAGGTGGGTGCCGAGGGTCAGCTCACCAGCTTGTGCAGGTTGGGCGGCACTTGCGCCAGCTCCCAGAGGAAGCTGTCCAGCTTGAAGGTGGAGGTACGGATCTGATCCTCGATCTGCTGCAGCTCGCGGCAGACCTCCTGGAAGCGCTGCTCGCGGCGTACCGCCGCCATGGCTTCGTTGATGCGTTCCGGCTGCGCACCGATGTATTCGCGGACCCGCTTGCCGCCTTTCTGCGGACGGATCAGATACAGGTAGCGCTGCTGATGCCAGTAGGGCGACGCGGCGATGCGCGGAGAGGCTTCCAGGGCCTGGTATTCGGCCAGCAGGTTCATGCGCAGGGATTTCAGGCTGTCCAGCTGTTCGGTGATGCGTTCGACCTTGCGACCGAGGGTTTCCTGATCCTGCATCTTGTCGGCATGGACCTGGCGATGGGTCAGGTCGGTAACGGTCATCATGGTGCCGCGATGCTGGCCGTCGCTGCTGGGAATGCGTGTTGCCGTCATCTGCACCCAGTAGACGCGCTGGTCCTTGGACAGGATGCGCATGGGGTAGCGGTTCGGCCCCATACCGGGCTGCTGCTGCGCCAGCACGGCGTCGAGCAGGTCGGCCGACAGCAGTCGCGACAAGGGCTGGCCGAACAGCTCTTCCTGCCGATAGCCGGTCAACTGCTGCATGAAGGGGTTCATGTAGGTGATGCGACCCGCCGGGTCCAGCACCAGCATGCCGTCCTGCGCCAACTCGACGAGGTTCTGGTAGCAGCGCGTGGCGGCCCCGTTGTAGCAGCTGGCGACCACGGGGGTGGGTCGTTCGCCGGCCGCCGCTTCGGTAAAGGAAACCGGCACATCCATGTCTGGATGATATTGATGCAGTAGACTGATGAGCTCCGCTGCCCGCATAAATCCTCCCTGTATTCGCCTCGATCAATACCCTGCCGAGTATAACGCTGCTTGTTGTTACATTTGCGCGTCGTTCCGATCGCCGGTAATGCCTGCCAGTTCCCGGCAGATACTTATGCTTTTTCTGAAGTGTGACATGGTTCTCTTATTTCTGGGCGCCGACGGCACCGGCAAGCGGTGTGGGGCGTGGAGCCTTGCCAAGAGGCGGCTCCGGCGCGCACATTCACACAATGCGGGGCGGTAATTGCCGTCGTGTGCGGCGGGATGCTGGCGCCGGGCCGGGCCCTGTCGCACTATGCTGAGGAACAATGTCTTGCTTCGCTTGCTCTGAGGGAAGGGACCTTCCCGGCGCTGCAACACCTGATCACCGGGCACCGGAGGTGGCCGGTAAAAGATTGACCGGGACGGGCTGCGGCCCGTTCGCTTTATCGGAACGCGTCAATGCCGAGTGGTCACGACGTTCCAGTGGGGGACTCCAGATATGCCGCGTGACGATGTTGAAATAATCGAGCGCCAGACCTGCTTCCAGGGCTTCTACCGGCTCGAACGCCTGCGCTTGCGGCACCGGCTGTTCGCCGGCGGCATGGGGCCGGAGCTCAATCGCGAACTGTTCGTGCGCCACGATGCGGTGTGCGTGCTGCCCTATGATCCGCGTCACGATACGGTGGTACTGATCGAACAGTTTCGCGTCGGTGCGTTGGAAAAGAGCGATAACCCCTGGTTGCTGGAACTGGTCGCCGGGCTGATCGATAAGGCCGAGGAACCGGAAGAGGTGGCCCGTCGCGAGGCGATCGAGGAAGCCAACCTGGCCCTGGGGGCGCTCTGGCCGATCACCCGCTATTTTCCGTCACCCGGCGGCAGCGACGAATACGTGCACCTCTATCTCGGCCGCTGCGACAGCGAAGGTGCCGGCGGTGTGCATGGCCTGGCGGAAGAGGGCGAGGATATCCGTGTCCACGTCATGCCGTTGGAAGACGCCTTGCAGGCGGTGCGCGACGGGCGCATCGGTAATGCCGCGAGCATCATTGCCCTGCAGTGGCTGGCGCTGAACCGTGCCGAGGTTCGGGGGTTGTGGACGTGAACCTGCTGCGCGAGCGCTACCGGGTCGACCTGGTGGAACTGCAGGCCGTCTGCGAAGCCAACTATGCGCGGTTGATGCGGTTGCTGCCGGATATGCGCAGCGGTCAGGCCTCGCGCCGTGTGGCCTTGAGCCAGGGCGAGCACCTGCTCGGCGTGCTGGTGCTCGACGTGCTGGAGAGCTGTCCCTATACCACCACCCTGCGTGTGTGCCAGGAACACAGCCTGCCGTGGCTGCCGGTGCCGCAGCTGGAGGTGCGCGTCTATCACGACGCGCGCATGGCGGAAGTGGTCGGTGCCGAGAATGCGCGGCGCCTGCGCAGCATCTATCCTTATCCCAACGCAGCCATGCACCAGCCAGACGAAAAGACCCAGTTGAACCTGTTCCTCGGCGAATGGCTCGGTCACTGCCTGGCCTGCGGCCACGAACTGGCGTCGGTGCTCTAGCTGGTTGCAGCAAAAGACCTGAATTCGGACGAAAAGCTCGTCAAAAGAAAAACACGGATACAGGCTGACGGGCCTGAGGCCGCCGTTCTGTGACCTGTGCCCGCTTCGCGGGTTTGCCGGGGTCGGGCGGAGCCACCATAATTCAGTTCGATTCCGCCCAAGGAGACGGTCTTGCCGAGTGCTTCCACATCCATTGCCGATTCTTCGGTGCTGCTGGTGCAGCTATCCGACAGCCATCTGTTTGCCGAGGCGAACGGAAAGCTGCTGGGCATGGACACCGAGGACAGCCTGCAACAGGTGATCGAACGGGTGCTCGGCGAGCAACCGCGGATCGACCTGGTGCTGGCCAGCGGCGACCTGTCCCAGGACGGCTCGACCGAGTCCTACCAGCGCTTCCAGCGCATGACCGCGCGCATTCCGGCGCCGGCCCGTTGGTTTCCTGGCAATCACGACGAGTTGCCGGCGATGCATGCGGTGTGCGCCGGCAGCGACCTGCTCGAGCCCATCGTCGACCTCGGCAGCTGGCGCATCCTGTTGCTCGACTCCTCGATACCCGGTGCGGTGCCCGGGCATTTCTCGCAAGCCCAGCTGGCCTTGCTCGAACGCTCGCTGAGCGAGGCGCCGGAGCGGCATCACCTGATTTGCTTCCATCACCATCCGGTGCCGGTCGGCAGCCGCTGGATCGACCCCATCGGCGTGCGCAACCCTGAGGCGCTGTTCGCCGTGCTCGATCGCTTCACCCAGGTGCGCGCGCTGCTCTGGGGGCACATCCACCAGGAATACGACCAGATGCGCAACGGCGTGCGCCTGCTTGCCTCGCCGTCCACTTGCGTGCAATTCGCGCCGGGCAGCGAGGAATTCCAGGTGGACAAGGAAGCCCCCGGCTACCGTTGGCTGCGCCTGCACGACGACGGCACGCTGGAGACCGGCGTGTCGCGGGTGACCGGCATCGCCTTCGAAGTGGACTACAGCGTCAAGGGTTATTGACCCGAGGCTGGAGGCCGGAAGCTGAAAGCTGGTAGGGTTCCGCTTCCACTCCAGGCGTGCAATCTCCCGTTCCCATGTCCGATCCCAGCCTTTTATACATCCACGGTTTCAACAGTTCCCCGGCCTCGCTGAAGGTGACTCAGCTGCGCCGCGCCTTGGAGCGCCTGGGGCTCGCCGACCGGCTGCGTGCGCCGGCGCTGCATCATCATCCCCGCCAGGCCATCGCCCAGTTGCAGGATGCCATCACCGAGCTGGGCCGCCCGGTGCTGGTCGGCAGCTCCCTGGGCGGCTACTATGCGACCCACTTGGCCGAGCGCCATGGCCTCAAGGCCCTGCTGGTCAACCCGGCGGTGCGTCCGCACCTGCTGTTCGATGGCAACCTCGGTCCGCAGCAGAACCTGCACAGCGGCGAGGTCTGGGAGCTGACCGAGGATCACGTGGCAGCACTCGCCGAACTGGAGGTGCCGGCGCCCAGCGATCCCGCGCGCTATCAGGTGTGGTTGCAGACCGCCGACGAAACCCTCGATTACCGCGCCGCCGAGCGTTACTACCGGGCCTGTGCGCTACGCATCCAGGCCGGCGGCGATCATGGTTTCCAGGGCTTTGCCAGTCGCCTGCCGGCGCTGCTGGCCTTTGCCGGCGTGCCGGCGGAGGTCTGGCGCGATTTCGATTTTTCCGACCTTTGATTTGACGACAAGAGAGCCCATGGCCACCTACAACGCCGACGCCATCGAAGTCCTTTCCGGCCTCGACCCGGTGCGCAAGCGACCGGGCATGTACACCGATACCAGCCGTCCGAACCACCTGGCCCAGGAAGTGATCGACAACAGTGTCGACGAAGCGCTGGCCGGACACGCCAAGTCCGTGCAGGTGATCCTGCATGAGGACAACTCGCTGGAGGTGATCGACGATGGCCGCGGTATGCCGGTGGACATCCACCCGGAAGAGGGCGTGCCGGGGGTCGAGCTGATCCTCACCAAGCTGCACGCCGGCGGCAAGTTCAGCAACAAGAACTACCAGTTCTCCGGCGGCCTGCATGGCGTCGGCATTTCGGTGGTCAACGCGCTGTCGACCCGCGTCGACGTGCGGGTCAAGCGCGAGGGCAACGAATATCGCATGACCTTCGCCGACGGTTTCAAGGCCAGCGACCTGGAAATCATCGGTAGCGTGGGCAAGCGCAATACCGGCACCAGCGTGCATTTTTGGCCGGACGCCAAGTACTTCGACTCCCACAAGTTCTCGGTCAGCCGCCTCAAACACGTGCTCAAGGCCAAGGCGGTGCTCTGTCCGGGGCTGGCGGTCAGCTTTGAGGACAAGGCCAGCGGCGAGCGCGTCGAGTGGTTCTACGAGGACGGCCTGCGTTCCTATCTGGTGGATGCCGTCAGCGAGTATGCCAAGCTGCCCGAAGAGCCCTTCGTCGGCAACCTGGCCGGCAGCAAGGAGGCGGTGGACTGGGCCCTGCTGTGGCTGCCCGAGGGCGGCGAGACGCTGCAGGAAAGCTACGTCAACCTGATCCCCACGGCCCAGGGCGGCACCCACGTCAACGGCCTGCGCCAGGGCCTGCTGGATGCCATGCGCGAGTTCTGCGAATTCCGCAATCTGCTGCCCCGCGGCGTCAAGCTGGCCCCGGAAGACGTCTGGGAACGCATTGCCTTCGTGCTGTCGATGAAGATGCAGGAGCCGCAGTTCTCCGGCCAGACCAAGGAACGGCTGTCATCCCGCGAGGCTGCCGCCTTCGTTTCCGGGGTGGTCAAGGACGCCTTCAGCCTGTGGCTCAATGCCCATCCGGAACTGGGCCTGCAACTGGCCGAACTGGCAATCAGCAACGCCGGCCGTCGGTTGAAGGCCGGCAAGAAGGTCGAGCGCAAGAAGATCACCCAGGGGCCTGCGCTGCCCGGCAAGCTCGCCGATTGCGCTGGCCAGGACCCGATGCGCTCCGAACTGTTCCTGGTGGAGGGCGACTCCGCCGGCGGTTCGGCCAAGCAGGCGCGGGACAAGGAGTTCCAGGCGATCATGCCGCTGCGCGGCAAGATCCTGAACACCTGGGAAGTCGATGGCGGCGAGGTGCTCGCCAGCCAGGAAGTCCATGACATCGCCGTGGCCATCGGCGTCGATCCGGGCGCCGCGGACCTGACGCAGCTGCGTTACGGCAAGATCTGCATCCTCGCCGATGCCGACTCCGACGGTCTGCACATCGCCACGCTGCTCTGCGCGCTGTTCGTCCGTCACTTCCGTCCGCTGGTGGAGGCCGGCCACGTCTACGTGGCGATGCCGCCGCTGTATCGCATCGACCTCGGCAAGGAAATCTACTACGCCCTCGACGAGGCCGAACGCGACGGCATCCTCGAACGCCTGCTGGCCGAGAAGAAGCGCGGCAAGCCGCAGGTGACCCGCTTCAAGGGCCTGGGCGAAATGAATCCGCTGCAGCTGCGCGAAACCACCATGGACCCGAATACCCGGCGGCTGGTGCAGTTGACTCTCGACGACTTCACCCTCACCCAAGAAGTGATGGACATGCTGCTGGCCAAGAAGCGCGCCGCCGATCGCAAGAACTGGCTGGAAACCAAGGGCAACTTGGCCGAGGTCATGCTCTGATGCGGTGCTGGTTGGTGGCGCTGTGCCTGGTGGCCGCGCCGGCGCTGGGCGAGACCGTCGAAGAACTGCGCCTGCTGGCCGAGCATCCCGTGGAAGGCATGCGCGGTGGCAATCTGTCCGGCTTGGCCTGGTGCGGCGACGGCTTCTGGGCGGTTTCCGACCGTGACGACGACCGCCTGTATCGCCTGCAGCCCGGCGACTCCGCCTGGCAGGCCGAGGCGGAAACCTTCCAGGCGCCGCCGCGGCCGGACAGCGGCCTGCCCTGGGGCCAGCGCATGCGCAGTTGGGCGATGGGCCTGGTGCGTGGCGGCGAGTTGGATTTCGAAGGCCTGACCTGCGATGCCATGGGCAATCGTTACCTGGTCAGCGAGGCTTACGCCTCGGTGTTGCAGCTTTCCCCGGTCGGCGAGGCCAACTGGCTGCTGCTGCCGCACGGGCTGGTGCGCCAGGCGCGGGCCAGCGGCATGCTGCTGCGCTTCAATGCGCTGTTCGAAGGGCTGGCCATCGACCCCGAGGGCGACCGCTTGTGGTTGGCGGCCGAGCGCGAGCGGCGTGGCTTGCTGGTGCTGCATCGCCAGCAGGACGCCTGGCGATGCACCGGCGGTTGCGTGCAACTGGTCGAAGGCGGCGAGCAAGCCGCTCCGGCGCAAATGGGCGGCCAGCAGGTTTCGCTGGATTTCTCCGGCCTGGCTTTCTACAACGACAAGCTGTTCACGCTGGAGCGCAATGCCTATCGCCTCTGTCGGCGCTCACTGGAAAACGCCGAAGTGGAGCGCTGCTGGTCGTTTGCCGCCGCGGCATTGACGGATGATCGTCGCTACGACACGCCCTACGGCATGGCGGAAGCCCTGTGGGTGGACGAAGAGGGCGCCTGGATCGGCGTCGATAACGGCGGCCTGACCCGCTTCGATGGCGAAGCCCGCCCGATCCTCTGGCATTTCGCCGCGCCCAAGTCCGGCTGGAGCGAGCGCCCGTGAGTGAAAAGGCCCCCGGACAAAGCGCCGGGCGTGTGATGCTGGTCCTCGCCTGGGGCGCCGCGCTGCTGCTGGCCACGCGCTTCTTCGGCCAGTGGGAGGAGGCGCGCTACAACCCCAACCAGGCCCCGACGTCGGAGCATGGCTCGGGCTATATCGAGGTCCGGCTGGCCGGCAACGGCCAGGGGCATTTCGTTTCCAGCGGGCGTATCAACGACCGGGACGTGCGCTTCCTGCTGGATACCGGTTCCACCGATGTGGCGGTACCCGGCGCGCTGGCCGACGACCTCGGCCTGGAAGGCGGCGCGGCGATCACCATGAGTACCGCCAACGGACTCAGCACCGGTTACCGCACCCGCCTCGACAGCCTGCAACTGGGCGACATCGTGCTGCACGACGTGCGCGCCCTGATCGCCCCGGGCATGGATGGCGACGAGGTGCTGCTCGGCATGAGCGCCCTGAAACAACTCGAATTCACCCAGCGCGCCGGCACCCTGGTGCTGCGCCAGAACGTTGCGGAATGACCTTATGAGCGAGTCCCTGGATTTGAGCCTGGAAGGTGTGGAGCGTCGCTCTCTCGCCGATTTCACCGAACAGGCCTACCTCAACTACTCCATGTACGTGATCATGGATCGCGCCCTGCCGCACATCGGCGACGGTCTCAAGCCCGTGCAGCGGCGCATCGTCTACGCCATGAGCGAGTTGGGCCTGGATGCCGACTCCAAGCACAAGAAGTCGGCGCGCACCGTCGGCGACGTGCTCGGCAAGTTCCACCCCCATGGCGACTCTGCCTGCTACGAGGCCATGGTGCTGATGGCCCAGCCGTTCAGCTACCGCTACACGCTGGTGGACGGCCAGGGCAACTGGGGTGCGCCGGACGATCCGAAGTCCTTCGCCGCCATGCGCTATACCGAGGCGCGCCTGTCGCGCTATTCGGAGGTACTGCTGACCGAGCTCGGCCAGGGTACTGCTGACTGGGTGCCAAACTTCGACGGCACGCTGGACGAGCCGGCAGTGTTGCCGGCGCGCCTGCCCAACCTGCTGCTCAACGGCACCACCGGCATCGCCGTGGGCATGGCCACCGACGTACCGCCGCACAATCTGCGCGAGGTCGCCAGCGCCTGCGTGCGCCTGCTGGACGAGCCGAACGCCAGCGTCGAGCAACTCTGCGAGCACATCCAGGGGCCGGATTTCCCCACCGAGGCGGAAGTCATTACCCCGCGCGCCGACCTGCTGAAGCTCTACGAGACCGGCCGCGGCTCGGTGCGTATGCGCGCCGTGTACCGCGTCGAGGATGGCGACATTGTCATCACCGCGCTGCCGCACCAGGTCTCCGGCTCCAAGGTGCTGGAGCAGATCGCCGGGCAGATGCAGGCGAAGAAACTGCCGATGGTCGCCGACCTGCGCGATGAGTCCGACCATGAGAATCCCTGTCGCATCGTCATCATTCCGCGTTCCAATCGTGTCGATCTGGACGAGCTGATGCGGCATCTGTTCGCCACCACCGAGCTGGAAAGCTCGTACCGGGTGAACATCAACATCATCGGCCTGGACGGCAAGCCGCAGGTAAAGAATCTGCGCATGCTGCTCGCCGAGTGGCTGACCTTCCGCATCGGTACCGTGCGTCGGCGCCTGCAGTTCCGCCTGGATAAGGTGGAAAAGCGCCTGCACCTGTTGGAAGGCTTGCTGACTGCCTTCCTCAATATCGATGAAGTCATCCATATCATTCGCACCGAGGATCAACCCAAGCCGGTGCTGATGGCGCGCTTCGCCCTCAGCGATGTGCAGGCCGACTACATCCTCGACACTCGCCTGCGCCAATTGGCACGCCTGGAAGAGATGAAGATCCGCGGCGAGCAGGACGAGCTGGCCAAGGAGCGCGAGCGCCTGCAAGGCCTGCTTGGCAGCGACAGCAAGCTGCGCAAGCTGGTGCGCAAGGAAATCCTCGAGGACGCCGAGAAATATGGCGACGACCGCCGCTCGCCGATCGTTGCCCGGGCCGAGGCCAAGGCGCTGTCGGAAACCGAGCTGCTGCCCACCGAGCCGGTCACCGTGGTGCTGTCCGAGAAAGGCTGGGTGCGCTGCGCCAAGGGCCACGACATCGATGCCACCGGCCTCTCGTACAAGGCCGGCGACGGCTTCAAGGCTGCCGCGCCGGGGCGCTCAAACCAGTACTCGGTGTTCATCGACTCAACCGGGCGCAGCTACTCGCTGGCCACCCATTCGCTGCCTTCGGCCCGTGGCCAGGGCGAGCCGCTCACTGGCCGCCTGACCCCGCCGCCGGGGGCGAGCTTCGAGTGCGTGATGCTGCCGGACGACGAGGCGCTGTACGTCATCGCCTCCGATGCCGGCTACGGTTTCGTGGTCAAGGGCGAGGACCTGCAGGCCAAGAACAAGGCCGGCAAGGCCCTGCTCTCGCTGCCTGCCGGTGCCAAGGTAGTGCCGCCCAAGCCGCTGGGCAATCGCGAAGAGGATTGGTTGGCGGCGGTCACCACCGAGGGTCGCCTGCTGCTGTTCAAGGTTGCCGACCTGCCGCAACTGGCCAAAGGCAAGGGCAACAAGATCATCGGCATTCCCGGCGAGCGGGTGGTCAGTCGCGAGGAATACCTGATCGACCTCGCCGTGCTGCCGACCGGCGCCTCGCTGGTCCTGCAGGCGGGCAAGCGCACCCTGTCGCTCAAGGCCGACGACCTGGAACACTACAAGGGGGAGCGCGGCCGGCGTGGCAACAAGCTGCCGCGGGGCTTCCAGCGTGTCGACGGCATGCTGGTGGAGCTGCCGGGCTAAGTGCGTCACGGCCTGCTGGCGTTTTGCCTTGTCTGGAGTCGGGCCCCGGATTGACGGATGATAAGTCGCTGGCCGGCGTCTGCATTGCATGCAGTAGCCGGCGCCGGCGTTCGTATTGATGGGCCGTCCCGGGGGCGGCCACAGGGTGAGATTGATGAGTCGCTTTGCACGCCTATCCCTATTCCCGCTGTTGGCCTGCCTGCTGGTCAGCGGCTGCGCTTGGCACAAGCCGTCGCCGGCGCTCTATCAGCTGGACAGCGGCAATCCCGGCGTGCCCGAGCATGGCGGCGGTCCGGCCGTGCTGCTCGGGCCGGTCAACCTGGCCGACTACCTGCGCCGCGACAACCTGCTGCAGCGCCAGGCCGATGGCAGCCTTACCGCTGGCGACAGCGTGCGCTGGGCCGGCAGCCTGAGTGCCGATATCGATCAATTGTTGCTCCGCCAACTGGCCTGGCGGCTGGACAGCCAGCGCCTGGCCATGGCTCCGGCCGATGCCGGCTTCAACGCCGACGTACAGGTGCTGGTATCGATCATCCGCCTGGACTCCGGCCCACGTCATCCGGCGGTGCTTGAGGCGCAATGGCGTCTGCTGGACAAGAATGGCCAGTTGCGCGACAGCCGTCTGGTGCGGCTGGAGGAAGCCCATCTCGGCGCGCCCGCCGACCAGGTGCGAGCTCAGAGCGTAGTGCTGCAGCGCCTGGCCGAGCAGTTGGCCGAGGCGATCCAGCCGCTGGCCAAGGCGACGCCGGAGCAACCGCCCAAGCGTGCTGCCGCGGCTCCCGCGCGCGTGGCACCGCCAGCGCCGCCCAAGATCCCGATTGCCGCGCCGACTCGCACCGAAGGCGAGATCTACCGCTTCTAACCTGCTGCTGCAGCCTTCATCGCGGTGCGCTGGCTGGGCGCCTGTCGTCGATCAGCCAGCGGCGCAGCAGGCCGCCGCCCAGCGCCAGCACTGCGCAGGGCAGCCAGACCCAGCGCATTTCCGAGAACAGCACCTCCATTCCGCGCTGGCTGAAGAAGCCATTGATGAACGGCGAAACCTGGATCGGGCGCCAGGGCAGGAAATGGCGCTGCTCGCTCCAGGGCCACAACCAGGCCACGCCGAGCCCGCCGTTGGTCGCCGCATCCAGCAGGCTGTGGGAGGCGGTCGCCGCGGATATCCACAGGCCTGCCTTCAGCGGGCCGCAGTCGAGAAACCGGCAGCAGAACGCGGCGAATACCCCGCACATCCCGGCGAACAGCAGCGAATGGCTGAACCCGCGATGGCCGAAGGCGTCGGCATAGGCAATGCCCAGCTTGAATGCCAGCACGTCGACGTCCGGCAGGCAGGCGAAGAGCAGGCCGGCCAGCAGCAGGCGGGGCGGGATGACTCGCGCGCCGAGGGCCACGCCGAGGGCGAGCACCGGCAAGGGGTGGGTGATCAGGGTAGTCATGTGGCCGGTCCTTGGCAGGGGGTTATTGAGCGCGGCTTTCCTGCATGCGCGCCAGTTGGCGTTCGAGCAGGGCAGGGTAGGGTTCGAGCAGTCGTTCCACGCAACACGCCCCTTCCGGGCTGGCGATGACCCGGATGCGCGCCCGCTGGCGGATGCGCTCGTTGTCGCCGACGCCGCGCTCCACCAGCAACAGATTGCGGCTGTGCTGGGAGAGCGCCAGGGCGTCCTGCGCCGTGTCGCTGAGCAGCAGCTCGCCCTGGCTGAGGGCGCGCAGTGCCGGCCCGTGGGTCAGGCCCAGTTGCAGCTGCAGGGCCAGCCCGCTGTCGGCCACTTCGATCTGCAGGGCATGGCCGAGGGCGCGCAGCAGCTCGCCGCAGCAGAGCGCGTGGGCGAGGTAGTCGGCGCCGCTGTCCTGGCTATGGAACAGCATCAGGCTGCTGCCGTCGTTGAGCGTGTGCAATTCGCCCTGGTAGAGCCGGGCCGCCTGCTCGAGGCAGTCGCGGTAGCGTTGCAGCAGGTCCATCAGGCGTGCCCGCGGCAGCCGGCGCAGTTGCTCCTGGGCGCCGAGCTGCACGGCCAGCACGGCGCTGTGCTGCGGCTCGCTGGCAATAACTGGTGGCGGCGCCTGTTCCATGGCTGGTACGCGCAAGTCGGCGAAGGGGTCATGTTCCCGCTCGTCGTCTTCGAGAGCTTCGGCGACATCCAGGTCGCGCGGTTCGGCGTCGAGTTCGTCGCCGAAGTCGGGCTCGCGCAGCTCGTCGAACTCTGAGGCGACCGGCGGCTCGCCCTCGTAGGTTTCGTCGAGGTCGTCGTCGAACGGCTCGGGTGCTATCGGTTCTGGCCTTTCCGGCACCAGGCGCGCTTGCAGCTGGCGCGCCAGGTCGCCGATTTCGTCCAGGCGCGCGGCGCCTGGCGCGGGGTCGTCGGGGTCGCGCAACCACAGGCGCAGTTGCAGCAGCGGGCTGGAGATGTGCCGTCCGAGGCGCAGGCTGAGGGACAGGGTCAGCGCCAGCAGAATCAGGCTCAGCAGCGCCATGCTCTGCAGGCTGATGGTCATCGGTTGCTGGAACTGCTCCATGTCCAGGCTGATGCGCAGGTGCCCGGCGATCACTTCCTGGAAGGCGACGGGGGTCGAGTAGAGCCCTTCGGTATCGCCCAGCAGGCTCTGCTTGGGGCGCGAACCGGCCTCGGCGAGGATGCGATTGTCGCCGCCGACGCTGTAGATGGCGGCGTGGGCCACCAACGGATTCTTCACCAGATTGCCGAGCAGTACGTTAAGGCTGAGGATGTCGTTGGACACCAGTAGCTCGGTGGCCGAGGCGGCCGTCTGGGTGATCAGGCTCTGGCCGATGGCATCGGCCTGTTGCTGCATCGCCTGTTTGAACTGCATGCCCATCACCCAGGCGTAGATCACCAGGGCCAGGGCGACCAGCAGCAGGCTATGGCTGGCAATGCGCAGCGCCAGGGGTACTCGTCTCTGGCGTAGCGCCTGGAACAGCAGCAGGAACAGGTTGTCGGGCTTGACGGGCGCAGGCCGGTTCACAGGCGCGGCTCTTCTCGGAGAAAGTTGCCGCGCAGTATACGGAAAGCGCCGTAGCCGCTGAAGGCTTGCGACGAAAAGACCCGAACCGGCGCACGGTCGTTGCCTGCCGCGTCTCGCACAAACGGGTAGAATGGCCGACTTGTCTGCTGAGGGGGCTGGGTCTTGCGCGAAATTGTCCTGATCAACATCACCGGGGAGGACCGTCCGGGTCTTACCGCTGCTATCACCGGCGTGCTGGCGCGCGGCGGGGTGAATATCCTCGACATCGGCCAGGCGGTGATCCATGACACGTTGTCGTTCGGCATCCTGGTGGAAATTCCCCACAGTCGCGAGGCGTCCGCCGTGCTCAAGGACGTGCTGTTCACCGGTTACGAGCTGGACCAGCAGGTGCGCTTCACCCCGGTATCCGAGGCTGACTACCAGCAATGGGTGTCCGGGCAGGGCAAGCCGCGCCACATCGTTACCCTGCTGACGCGCAAGGTCAGTGCCGAGCAGTTGCATCGGGTCAGTTCGATCACCGCCAAGTACGGCCTCAATATCGACCATATCGACCGCCTGTCCGGGCGCATGCCGCTGGACATGCCGGCGGACCAGGGCAAGGGCTGCATCGAGTTCTCCGTGCGCGGCGAGCCGGACGACCCGACGGCGCTGCGCGCCGAGTTCCTCAGCGTGGCCCAGGAGCTGAACCTGGACATCGCCTTCCAGCGCGACTCGGTATTCCGCCGCAACCGCCGCCTCGCGGTGTTCGATATGGACTCCACGCTGATCGAGGCGGAAGTGATCGACGAACTGGCCAAGGCTGCCGGCGTCGGCGAGCAGGTTTCGGAGATCACCGAGCGGGCCATGCGCGGCGAGCTGGATTTTCGCGCCAGCTTCAAGGAACGCCTGGCACTGCTCAAAGGCCTTTCCGAAGATGTGCTCGAAGACATCGGCGCGTCTCTGCGGCTGACCGAGGGTGCCGAGACGCTGTTCGCCGAACTCAAGCGGCTGGGCTACAAGACGGCGATTCTCTCCGGCGGCTTCAGCTACTTCGCCAAGCAGTTGCAGGCGAAGCTGGGCATCGACTACGTGTTCGCCAACGAACTCGAGATCGTCAACGGCAAGCTCACCGGCGTGGCCATCGAGCCCATCGTCGATGCCCAGCGCAAGGCCGACCTGCTGCGCGAACTGGCCGAGCGCGAGGGCCTGCGCCTGGAACAGACCATCGCCGTCGGCGACGGCGCCAACGACCTGCCGATGCTTGGCCTGGCCGGTCTCGGCGTGGCCTTCCGCGCCAAGCCGCTGGTCAAGCAGTCGGCCAAGCAGGCGATTTCCACCCTCGGGCTGGACGGCATTCTCTACCTGCTCGGCTTCCGCGATCGGGAAAGCGGGGAGTAGCGCCGGCGCCGCGTCGGGCGCCTGGTCAAACGATGCAGCGGGCGGTCAGCTGTCCCAGCAGGAGCTGGCGTATCGAGGCGTCGGGGTTGCCGTCGTCTTCGGCCGCTGCCTTCAGATACAGCGCTTCGCAGGTCGTGCCGCCAATGCACGGCAGGGCGAAGTGCGGTAGCACGTTCAGCGCATCGGCCAGCCGCCCACGGCTCAGGTAGTGCTGGATGACCTGGGTCAGCAGGTCGTCCTTCCATCCCCGCTCTATCCCCTCCAGCAGCGCCAGGGTCTGTTCCGGGCGGTTGCTGTGCAGGTACGTCTGGGCGATGTCGAGGAGCTGGAAATCGCTGTCGATTTCGTCCTCGGCAGTCGTGCCTGTATGGAACAGCGCCATGGCCTTGTCCAGCCACTGCCCGGCCTGCTCCGGCCGGCCCAGCGCCTGCTGATGCCGCGCCTGAAGCAGGTACTCGGAGAGCCGCTCTTCAGGGCAGAGCCCCTCAGCCAATAGCTGGCTTTGTATCAACCAGGTTTCCAGTTGCGGGCTATCTGGGCTGGTCGCGCCGATCCGTGCATTGAGCAGTTGGAGTTGGAAGCAGGTGCGCTCTTCGCCCTCGGCAAAGGTTTCGAGCAGTTGTTCGGCTCGCTGCCACAGGCGCTGAGCCCATTGCGGCTGGCTTGCGGCCAGCCCCTTGCCCAGTCCGACCAGCAGATCGGCGAGCAGCTTGGGCCTGTCGCCCAGCGCCTCCAGCATCCGTTCAATCACGGCTGCTCCTGATGTGTTACCGGCCGAATGCTTGAGCAGGCTCAGTAGCATCTGGTGATCCGGGGTGTCGGGATCCAGCCAGGCAAGCCGCTGGGCCGCCGTCAGGTTGCCGTTGCGCATCAGGGTTTCGAAAGCCTCGAAATGGAGCAGGCCAAGCGTGCCTGAATCTCGCGGGATGTCAGCGAGAAGGCCGAAGGCCAGTTCATCCTGGGAATGCTCGAAGAGCAGGTTAATCAGTTCTCCGCGGTTCGTGGCATCCAGGCGCCCCGCTTGTTCGACGATGCGTTGATACAGGCCGAGGGCCGCGTACTGCTGCGCCAGTTGGCCATGCTCCAGCAGATGTTCTTCCTGCGGTTCGTCCTGCAAGGCACGATGAGCCCGTTCGAGGCTGCGTTCGGCGCTTTCCGGACGCTGGCACAGGCGCTGCACCCTGGCCAGGCGGATCAGGTCCGGCGCCTCCATACCCTCGCTTTTGGCAAGGTCTTCGAGCAGTTCGGTCGCCTCTTTCTGCTGGCCCTGCGTCCAACACAGGGCCGCTCTGAGCAGAGGGGATTGCGGCATTGGCATCGCCGTTTCGTTCAGAACTACTGCGGCACGCTCGAAAGCCTCCTGGTCCAGGCATGCTTGGAGCATGTCCTCGAGCGCTCGCTGTTTCGACTCGCTGCTTAACGTGGCGAACATCTCGAGGGCGCGTTGTTGGCGGCTCTGCTGGAACAGCTGGCGGATGGCGGCTTCGACAATGACGTCCCGCACCTCGCCTGGGGGTAGCTGCTGGGCGAGTCCATAGGCCAATTCCGGGGCGCCGGTCATGGCGAGCCCGATGGCCTGGTTGACATAGCCTGTCAGGTTTAGGGCGAGGTCAGTAGTTTCTGGTGTGCGGCTGAGCAGGTGGAAAGCAGCCAGCAGTGCAGCCGCCAGAACCAGGGAGACTATCAGGATTTCCATGTGCGTCCTTGCGTGGGTAGCGATATACCGTGGAGCGGCGGGCTATTCCTCGCCCGCCGAGAAGTCGTAGTCCATCGATTGGCTCGGGCCCTGTACGTAGTAGCCCTGGATGTAGTTGACCCCGGCCTGCCAGAGGGTCGCCAGCGAGCTGGCGCTCTCGACGAAGGGCACGATGGTCAGTTTGGCCTGGGCGTGCAGGCTGGCGAGCAGGGTCTTCAGCGCTTCCTGGTTCTCCGCGTTGGATAGGTCCTGGGAGTACGAGCCGTCGATCTTCACGAAGTCGATGTGCAGGTGCTTGAGCGTGTTGAACGGGTTGATCGAGCAGCCGAACTGGGCGATGCCCGCCTTGCAGTGCAGTTCCGCCAGGCCCTGGGTCAGGGCCTTGGCCTGCTTCAGGTAGGCAATGGCATCCGGCTCGCTGAACTGGAACACCAGCGAGTCGGAGGGCAGGCGGGCCGCCTTCAGTGCCACGCTCAGCCAGGGCAGCAGGGTCTGGTCCTGCAGGCTGGCGCTCGACAGGTGTATGAACAGGCGAGTGCTGTGCCCCTTGGAGCGGTGCTCGGCCAGCAGCTTGACCGAATTGAGAATCACCCAGCGGTCGATCTTCTCAGCCAGTCCGGCTTCCTTGGCGGCGCCGAGGAATTCGGTTGGCGGTACCTCCGCGCCCTGCGGGTTGAGCAGGCGCAGCAGCACTTCGTAGTGTTCGTGGTTGTCCCCGCGCAGGCTGATGATCGGCTGGAACAGCAGGCGGAAGCTGTTGTTCTCCAGGGCCTGCTGCACCATGGCGACGAGGCTGCCCCGGCTGGCGGCGGCGGCGAGTTCCTCGGCCGGGTTGTAGATCTTCAGCGCGTTGCCGTCGATTTCGTCGGCGCAGCGGTGGGCGCGGTCGATGACTTCCTGGGCTTTCGGCGTCTTTTCGTTGAGCCCGGCGGCGCCGATCGACAGGGTGGTCTGCACGGTGCGGCCACTGATGTCGAACAGGTGGCCTTCGACCTTCTTGAGCAGCTCCTCGAGGCTTGGCTTGCACTGTTCCGTGGTCTGGCCGGGCTGCAGCACGGTGAATACGTCGTCGCCGAAGCGCGCCAACTGGGCCGAATCGGGGAAGTGGGCGCGCAGCAGATTGGCCAAGTCGGTGAGCAGCAGGTCGATGCCGGCCAGGCCGATATCGGCCTGCAGGCTGGCGTAGCGGTCGACGCGCAGATAAATCAGGCTGGCCGTCTGGCCGGCATTGACCGCGCGTTCCACGGCGGCGTCCATCAATTCGAGGAAGTGGTTGCGGTTGAACAGCCCGGTAACCAGATCTTGGCTGCTGATTTCTCGCAGTTTTTCTTCCAGCTCGGCGTTGTCGGTCTCGCCGCGTATCACCACCTGGATGCAGGGCTCGCCGTCGTAGGTGGCCGGCGAGAAGCTGATGCGCGCCGGGAAGTTGCGGCCATCGGCCTTGACCCCGGAGCAGGCCAGTTCCGAGCTGCCTTCGTGGTTGCCGTAGCTCTTCAGGAAGTCCTTGAAGTTGCCCTGGTCGCAGCTGGCGATCAGGTCGATCATCGGCATGCCTTCCAGTTCGTCGGCGTCTTCGTAGCCGAACAGCTCCAGGTAGGCGCGGTTGGCATAGATGTGCATGCCTTCGTGTACGTAGCCGATGGCGTCCACCGAGCTTTCCAGCAGCAGCTGGCAGCGCTTCTCGGCCTCGCGCAGCGCCACCTCGGCGGCGCGGCGGGCGCGACGCTCATCGAGGTTGGCCAGCTCACGGTTGGCGACCAGCACCAGGCGTTCGTCCTCGCCTTGCGGCAGGGCATCCTGGGCGCCAAGGGCGAGGGCTTCGGTGATGCTGTCGGAGTCGTTGCCTTCGATCAGCTGGATGAAGGGAATGTCCTTGGACTGGCGGCGGATGGCGCTCAGCGCTTCGCCAGGGTCGAGGTTACTGCTCTGGGGTGCGGCGATCAGCAGGTCCCAGCTTTGCTGAAGGGTGTCGGCTAGGTCATCGCTGGAGGTGAGGCGATGCACCCGGGTGGCCCGGCCGGCGTTGCGGAACAGGCTTACAAGCCGCTCGGCCTCGTTTTGCGAGTCTTCGAGAATCAATAACCGGATGGTTTTCTTTTCGATGGCCATGGTCAGGCTCTGCTGCCGAATCTAGGGAGCGCCCTGTGACGAACCGGGGCCCGTCTGGCTGCTGCTGGTAGCTTAGCCTGAGCCGAACGGAGGCGAATAGGCGACGAATGGAGGTGAGCCGGCAATCTACAGCGACTTCCAGAGTGAGTCAAAGTCTTCCTCCGCGCTTCCGCCCTTGCTGCCCGGGGTTGTGACGGATTTCCCTTGATCGCCCTCGGGGCGCTCAAGAATGCGGTATTCGAACTGGCTGAAACTGCCCGTGCTGCTCTGTCGGTGACTCAGAATGGCACGGTGCTCGTCGCCGTTGATGTTGATCTGCACGCGGTTGCCTTCCTGGAATGGCAGGCGCGGGGTAAGCAGTGTCGCCGGTCGCGAGATCGCGGCGATCGCCGGCAGCAGCAGTGCGCGCAGGTACTGGCTGTTCTGCTCGCCCTTGCGCACCAGTTGCAGGCCGCAGGGCTGGGCATGCGGCGCGATGAGTTCGATGCCCATCTGGGTGCCGCCGCCGCGCACCTGGCGAATCCAGCGCACCACGGCAACGCTCCAGTTCTGCTCGGGGTTGTCGCGGATGCCGAGCAGCTCGCCGGCCTGCAATTGACTGGGCACTTCCCGTGGCCAGGTCAGGCAGTAGCCGCCGGGGCTGTGGTTGACGATAGGCAGGTCGAAGGTGGGGTAGTTGTCCTCGGGGGCCGCCGTGCGCTGTTGGTCGGCCTTGCTTACGTACTGGATCTCTTCCAGCGGCATGCCCGGCACCCAATGCGCCTCGCGCTGCGCATCGAAGGCGGTTGCCCAGACGTCCTGCTTGTCGGCGGTCTTGAAGGTTGCCGTTTGCGGTCGCTGCTTCAGCACGGCGGCGAAGGTCTTGCCGCCGGCGAGGAAGAAGTGCAGTGCACTCATGCCCAGGCACAGGCTGAGATGGCCGTTGCCGGCGGTGCGCTGGAAGGTGCGCTCGGAGATGTCGCCCCAGGCCGCCGCGAGGTGCTGCAGCAGGTCCAGGCTGAATCCCTCGGGCACCTGCAGGCGCGCCTGGGCGCGCTCGGCGCTCGGCAGTCGTAGGTAGTCCTCGATCGAGTCGACCAGCGGCTGCGGGTTCATGCCGAGCAGGCTCTGCTGCGGGGTGTCCTGTTGCAGCGAGCGATAGCGGGGCGGGCCGTCAACCTGCTGGGCGATCACGAACAGGCTGGAGGGCAGGTCGGCTGCCTGCAGCTTGACCAGCAGGCTCCAGGCTTCCAGAGCCTCGGCCAACTGCGCGATGCCTTGCTGGCGCATCTGGTTGCAGCGCGCGCAACCCAGTAGCACCGCGACCAGGTAGCTTTGTTCGACGCTCAGGCCCTGCCCGTGATTGGCCAGCGCATCGCGCACCGCCTGTTGGTGCAGGCCGGCTTCGCGCGCGATGCGGTAGAGCTGATGCAGTTCCAGCCAGAGAGCCTCGGGTACCGGGCAGTAGAGTTGGCTGGCGCGCACCAGCGGGCCGCAGAGGCTATGGATGGCGCGTTGCAAGGCGGCAGTCAGTAGTTGGCTGCGCTCGCGGGACGGGCTCTGGGCTTCTTGTACGACGATCAGCTTGTAGCCGACCGCCAGGTGATTCTGCAACGCCTGGCAGAGGTTGGCGACCTTGCGCGGGCGTTCGTCCAGCACGATGGCCTGGTTGAGAAAGTGGCGCTCGAGGTTCTTGCATACGTAGTGGATGTCCGGGCGCAACAGCTCCAGCAGTTGCAGCCGGTTCTCCGTCGGGGTGACCAGTTGGTTGAGCTCTTGCAGGGCTTGGTAGAGCTGGCGCGCGGTTTCGCCCAGGTTGGCCTTCGGCAGGCCGGCGATCCAGCGCTTCAATTCGCGGGGGGTGGCGTCACAGAAGGATAGCCGCTGCTGAGTCGGAGTCGGCACACGCAGCAGCAGATGAGGGCTCTGTTTATCCATGTAACTCGGTTACTCCAACGTCTCGGGTAAGGCGAGTCGTTTCGATTCATTTTCCCCGAACTCTAGCAGCATCCGCGAACACCCGCAGCCACTCGTATGGCGGCGGGGCGGGAGTGAGGCTGGAGAGGGAAGGCGCTATCGTTGGTTTCGACTGGCTGGCGCATCGTCCGTTCCGGCGCCGTCCCGGCGTTCGCCGGCATTGGCCAGTCGCGCGGACTCCAGCGGCGAGATGCGCATCCAGCCGTTGTCGATGGGGGTGACCGCATGGGCGGCCCAGGTGGCCATGTCCTGGCGCCGGCACACCCCGGTGTTGCCCTGGCCGGCCCCGGCCACCACCTTGTAGATGACCAGGTCGCGCAACCCGCGCTGCGGCGTATCGTCGATGACCTGGCGCACCGCCCATTCGACGCCGCTGCGGGCATTGCTGTAGCAGGCGCCCAGGTGGATATCCTCGGCCTTGAGCCGTTGTGCGCTGGCGTGCTGCTGCGCCAGGTGCATGATTTCCAGCAGGTCGTCGAACTGAATGTCGATGTAGGAATCCACCTGCCGCAGGGCATGGTAGAAGTCCTCCGGCGCCAACCCGGGCGGCGTGCCGACCGCCTCCGGTTGGCGGGCCAGCGCTGCCGGGTAGCGCCGCCAGGGAAACAGGCTGTTGAAGGCCACGGCGACCAGCAACATGATGCCGACGTTGAGCAGCACCGGGACCAGTACGAAGGTGAAGCCGAGTGCTTCGATGGCCGGCCCGCCGACCACGGCGGTGAGCGCGGTGGCGCCGCCCGGTGGGTGCAGGCAGCGGCAGTAGTGCATGACGAGGATCGCCATGGCTACGGTCAGCATCGGGGTGAAGGGGCTGGACGGCAGCAGCTTCACGCAGGCGACGCCGACCAGTGCGGACAGGCATTGTCCGCCGAGGGTGGCCCAGGGTTGCGACAGGGCGCCGTGGGGCACCGCGAATAGCAGGACCGCGCTGGCCCCCATCGAGGCCACTACCCAGTACGCCGCTTCCAGCGGCAGCACGCTGTGGGTGGCGGCGTAGATCAGGCCGATGGCGCAAAAGGCGCCCAGTGCGGACAACCATTTTTCCAGGTGGCTGGTGGCGTTGGCGCGCCAGCCGACGAGGTCGAGCAGGCGCGACCAGACGGCAGCAAGGGCAGGCATGGCATTCACAAGGCAGCGGCGGGGCGCTCATGTCGCCCCGCTCGTTAGAGGTGCTTCTAGTTCTTTGCCTGGCCGAGGCTCTGGCCCATGCGGACGGGGCTCAGCGCGGCCAGCTCTTCGGCCCAGCGCACCTGCTCGGGTCCGAACAGCAGGATGACCGTGGAGCCTAGTTTGAAGCGGCCCATCTCGGCGCCTTTCTCCAAATGAATGGGCGCCCGCGCGGCTTCGTCATAGCGCACGCTCTTGAGAGTGCGCTTGGGTGGCGTCACCAGGCCGGCCCAGACCGTCTCGATGCTGGCGACGATCATCGCGCCGACCAGCACCATGGCCATCGGCCCGCGCTCGGTATCGAACAGGCAGACCACGCGCTCGTTGCGGGCGAACAGTTCCGGCACGTTCTCGGCGGTGACGGTATTGACCGAGAAGATCCGCCCCGGCACGTAGACCATCTCGCGCAGCGTGCCGGCCAGCGGCATGTGCACGCGATGGTAGTCCTTCGGCGACAGGTAGATGGTGGCAAAGTCGCCACCCATGAACGGCGCCGCGCGTTCGGCGTCACCGCCGAGCAGTTCCAGCACGCTGTAGTTGTGGCCCTTGGCCTGGAATATGCGGCCGTGTTCGATGGCGCCCAGCTGGCTGATGGCGCCGTCGCACGGGTTGAGGATGGCGTTAGGCGTGGCATCCAGGGGGCGAGCGCCTTCTTTCAAGGCGCGGGTGAAGAAGGCGTTGAAGTGCTCGTAGGCGGTCGGCTCTTCCACCAGCGCCTCGCGCATGTCGACCTGGAAATGGCCGATGAACCACTTGATGAAGGCGTTCTTGAACCAGCTCACCTGGCATTCCGCCACGCAGCCGGCCAGTCGCGAGAGCAGGTGGTGGGGGACGATGTACTGGCTCAGGATGAACAGGCGATCTTTGATTGGCATGGGGGTTCCTTAGACCTCGACCGGGGTATCCGGGTGATTGCCCCACTCGGCCCAGGAGCCGGCATAGCCTTTGACCCTCGGATAGCCGAGGGCCTTAGCCAGCAGGTAGGTCAGGCCGGAGCGGTGATGGGTCTGGCAATGGGTGATGATTTCTTTGTCCGGCGTGATGCCGAGTCCGTTCAACACCTCGGCGATATCCTCGCGGATACGCATGGCGCGGGCCGGGTCCATGGCGGCGGTCCATTCGAAGTTGACAGCGCCAGGTACATGGCCACCCTTGGCGGCGAAGACTTTCTCGCCACGGTACTCGGCAGGCGAGCGCGCATCCCAGACGGCCAGGTCGGCGGCGCCGAGGCGGCGTTGCAGGTACTCGCGGGTGGCGGTAGGCGCGGCATGCAGGGTCAGCGGCAACGGGCCGCCGGCGGGCGGCGGAACCTCGCGGGACAACTCGCGCCCTTCTGCCAGCCAGGCATGCAGGCCGCCGTTCAGGTAGTGGTAGCGCCCATGGCCGATCACGTCCAGCAGCCAGATGAAGCGCCCGGCCCAGCCGCCGCCTTCGTCGTCGTAGACCACATAGACCGCGTCGTCGCGGTGGCCCAGTTCGCCGAACAGCACCTCCAGCTGCGCCTGCGGTGGCAGCAGGCCAGGGGCCGGGGGCTGGCCCAGTTGCGTGCGTTTGGGGTCGACGAAGCGGGCGCCGGGAATGTGGCCGTCGGCGTAGCGCGCGGCACTGGTAAGGTCGACCAGGATCAGCTCGGGGGCGGCCAGGCGGCTCGCCAGATCGGCGGGTTCGATCACCAGCGGCAGGGCGGAGAAGGCAGACATGGAGGCCTCCTTAGGTTGGGAAAAGGGCGGATTTTAGCCTGAATGCGAGGCCGGCGCGCTGCTTTCGCCGCTGCGTGCGGTCAACGCTTCCTGGCAAAGGTGTTCAACGCCCGCTCGATGCACTGCACGGTTTTGCCGAAGGCTTGCAGGTTGCTGTCGGCAATGGGCGCGCCCTGCTGGTCGGCGAGCAGCAGCATGACCACCCGGCCGTTGTTGGCCAGTGAGCGCAGCAGCAGGTGCTCGCTGGGGAACAGCGCCTTCAGTGCGCCGGGCATCAGGGCGGAGAACTGCGCGAAATTGGCTGGCGTCAGGCGTAGCTGTGCCGGTTGGGTAAGTAGCCGGCGCAGCACCTGGCTCTGGTTGGGATCAAGGCTGAGAGCGACTGCGTCCTTTGGCAGCCCGACCGCCTGCTGCGCCTGCAAGCGGCTGTGGTCGCGATTGGCGAGCAGCAGCAAGACCCGCTGCATGCCGCAGGCATGCAGGGCGTCGCGGGCGCAACTGGTCAATTGCAGCACGTTGGCGAACGGGCTGGGCTCGCGCAACAGCTCGGCGCAGCGTTGGCGCCATTCGCTGAGGGCTTCGGGCTTCGCAGTCTGGGGCGCAGGCGGCTTGGCCAGGCGGCGCGCCGACCATGGCCAGAGCAGCGCCTCGGCGGGATGCCAGAGCCCGTCGCCGGCATGGCGGCGCGCACTTTGCGCGGCGTGCTGGTGGACCAGGTGCTGCACCTCGGGCAGTGGTAATTGCATGTACAAACCGGCCAGGCGCTGCCAGCGCAGGCAATGCTGGCCACCCCAGGCGTCATGGGCGGAAAGCGCCAGGCCGTTGGCCAGCAGGATGGTATTGGCCGGCCGGGTCAGCCAGCGGCGCAGCGGCGGGTCGGCATCGAGCATCTGCTGCTGGTGCAGTGGATGCTCGTTGTCATGGGCAATATGCAGCGCCTTCACCAGCAGGCGACGGTCCTCCACCAGCAGGCGATAGCCCTGCACGATCCAGTCCGGCAAACGCCAGCGTTCGGCCAGCGCCAGACAGATGCGCAGCAACGGTACGCCGAGCAGCTCGCGCTCGACGCTGGAGGCCGGCTGGCCCTGGCCCAGCACGCGCTGTTCCCAGGCCGCGAACAGCTGCGGATAAGCGGTCACGAGGGGCCATAGCGGGGCGAGGAACAGCAGGCTGCCCCAGTGGATTTCCTGCCACAGACGCGCCAGCCGCGCGGCGAACAGGCCATTGGCCTGTTGCGAGGCATGCAGGCTGATCAGTTGCAATTGCCGCAACGCCAGCGGCAGTTGCTCGGTGGGCACTACCGGAAGTTGCCGGAGCAGCTCCCCGGTGCGCTTCAGGCCAAGACGGGTCATGGCCATCTCCAGGCTTTCCGCCGGCTCGCCGAGGCTGCCGGTGTGGCGGTTCGCCTCGCGCAATACGTACAGCGCCAGGGTTGGACTATCCTGCATCAGCTCGGCGATATCCCGCAGCGATCGACGGTTGTCGTTGACCGCGCGCAACAATGGCTCATGGCTGCTGGCCGGCACCGGCAGGCGGACGCTCTCGAGTTCCTTGATCCAGGCTTCGAGGCTGCGGGGTAGCGGGGTTGCAGTCGGCATGGCGGCGGGTCGCGCTGGTTTTTAGGCGGAAGGGGCTATAGTCTGGCGCATAAGTTCCGATAATTAGAAGGGCCGTTTTCAACAGCCCCTTCCTTGGCTCTACAAGCAGTTCCTATCTATGGTCAAAATCATCGGCATCATCGTCGTCTTCGCCAGCGTATTGGGCGGATTCGTGCTTTCCGGCGGCAAGATCGCCGCACTGATCCACCCCTTCGAGGTGATGATCATCGGCGGTGCGGCACTAGGGGCATTCCTCCAGGCGAACCCCGGCAGCACCACCAAGGTGGTGTTCAAGAAGTCGCTGGGCATGTTCAGTTCGCGCTTCACCCATACCTTCTATCTGGAAGTGCTGCGGCTGCTCTACGAGATTCTCAACAAGAGCCGCCGCGAGGGCATGATGGCCATCGAGGCGGACATCGAAGACCCCCAGGCCAGCCCGATCTTCAGCAAATATCCCGGCCTGCTGAAGGACGAGCGCATGACCGCGTACATCTGCGACTACCTGCGCATCATGTCGTCTGGCAACATGGCGCCCCATGAGCTGGAAGGCCTGTTCGACATGGAACTGGCCGGCCTCAAGGAAGACCTGGAACACCCCTCCCACGCAGTATCCAAGGTTGCCGACGGCATGCCGGCGATGGGTATCGTCGCCGCGGTGCTGGGTATCGTGATCACCATGTCGGTACTGGCGGAGGCGGACAACGCGGAAATCGGCGAGAAGGTCGGTACCGCGCTGGTCGGTACCTTCCTCGGTATTCTCGCCTCCTACGGCTTTTTCGCGCCCTTGGCCGGCGCCCTGGAACACGATGCCAAGGAAGAGCTGAACGTCTTCGAAGCGATCAAGGCCACCCTGGTCGCTTCCGCCTCGGGCATGCCGCCGACCTTGGCGGTGGAGTTCGGGCGCAAGGTGCTGCTGCCGGCCCACCGGCCGACCTTCGCCGAGCTCGAGCAGGCGATGCGCGGCAGTTGAGCCTGAATCATGGATAACAACCAGCCCATTATCGTCAAGCGGGTCAAGAAGACCGCCGGCGGCCACCATGGCGGCGCCTGGAAGATCGCCTTCGCCGACTTCGCCACGGCGATGATGGCGTTCTTCCTGGTGATGTGGCTGATGACCTCGGCCACGCCGGAGCAGAAGAAGGCGATCTCCGGCTACTTCCAGGACCCCATCGGCTTCACCGAGAGCGCCAGCCCCTACGTCATCGACCTGGGCGGTACGCCCACGCCGGCCCCCGACCGCACCCTCAATCCGGAAACCCGCGACACGCTGGCCGAGCAGAAGGACCAGGAGCCGGTGGACAGCGAACAGGTCGAGAGCCTGGCCGAGCAGATCGAGCGGGAACGCCTGGAGCTGCTGCTCCAGGAGCTGCAGAACAAGGTGGAGGAAAACCCCATGCTGCAGCGCTTCAAGGACCAGATCCTGTTCGAGATCACCCAGGATGGCCTGCGCATCCAGATCATGGATGCCGAGAACCGGCCGATGTTCGCCCTCGGCAGTGCCCAGCTGCAGCCGTATTTCGAGGACATCCTGCTGGCGATGGCCGACACCATTCGCGCGGTGCCGAACAAGATCAGCGTCAGCGGCCACACCGATGCCAAGCCCTTTGTCGGGCGCGGCGACTTCGGCAACTGGGAGCTGTCGTCCAACCGTGCCAACGCGGCGCGGCGCACCCTGGTCGCCGGCGGCTACCCGGAGGAGCAGGTGGCGCGAGTGGTAGGCTACGCATCTTCGGCGCTGTTCGACCGGGAGGATCCGCTCAACCCGGTCAACCGCCGCATCGACATCATCGTGTTGACCAAGAAGGCCCAGCGCGCCATCGAGAACGAGCAGGACGGCGATGGTGCGGAGCAGGGTGACGCAGCACCCGCCGCGGAGGGGCCGGCTTCAGCGCCTGGCCAGGCCGCGCCGCCGGCCCGTGCGGCCTTGCCGGCCGACGAGCCGTTGCAGCCGGGCGAGTTGCGCGAGCGCCTGAATATCTTCGAGGACGGCGCCCTGCGCTTCGACGAGCCTGCCGAGTAGCGGGGCCTCAATAGTCCTTGTCGGGCAGGCTGGCGAGGATGTGCCGGTAACTGGCCATGCGTTGCGGTCTGATGCGGCCGTCTTCCAATGCTTTCAAAAGGGCGCAGCCGGGCTCGCGGTCGTGCTTGCAGTCGCGGAAGCGGCAGGTGCCGAGCAGGTCGCGCAACTCGATGAAGCCGGCTTCCACATCATCCCGGCTGACATGCCCGAGGCCGAATTCGCGAATGCCGGGGGAGTCGATCAGCTCGCCGCCGCCCGGGAAATGGAACAGCCGGGCGGTGGTGGTGGTGTGGGTACCCTTGCCGGTCAGTTCCGAGAGCGCGCCGACGCGGGTGTCCACCCCCGGCAGCAGGCTGTTGACCAGCGACGACTTGCCCACCCCGGACTGCCCGACGAACACGCTGATGTGGCCATCCAGGCGCAGCTTCAGGTCGTCCATGCCGGCGCCGCCGTGGGCGGACACCTCCAGCAGCGGGTAACCGAGTTCGCGATAGACCGCCAGCAGGCTGTCCAGCGCTGCGGCGTTCTGCTCGTCGATCAGGTCGGCCTTGTTCAACAGCAATAGCGGCGCGATGCCGGCGTGCTCGGCGGCCACCAGGTAGCGGTCGATCAGGTTGGCGTGGGGTTCGGGCAAGGGGGCGAACACGATCACCAGCAGATCGACGTTGGCCGCCACCGGCTTGAGCTGGCCGCGGGTATCCGGGCGGCATAGCTCGGAGTGGCGTGGCAACTGCGCGACTATCACGCCGCCGCCCTGGTTGTTGGCCCGCCAGACCACGCGGTCGCCGGTCACCAGCGAGGGCAGGTTGGCCCGCCGGTGGCAGCGGAAGACCTGGCCGGTCGCGTCGCCCTCGAGGGCTTCGACCTCCACCTGCACGCCGAAGTGGGCGATCACCAGGCCGGTCTGTTCCGGGCCGAGGTCGCCGCCTTCCAGCTCGTCCAGGGCGCGGGATTCGCGCTTGGCGGCACGCGCGGCGCGCTCGTCCTGGATTTTTTCGATACGCCAGCTTTGCCGGCGGGTCAGGTGGCGTTTGGCCATGGGTCTTCCGGGGGTGAGGAAACGGCGGCGAGTTTAGCATGGGCGCTGCGGCAGCCCTTGCTTGGTTACACTGCAGTCATTCCCTAGCCACAGAGGCTCCGCCAGGATGCTTGCCCGATTGTCCCGTTACCCGCTGTTGGCGGCGCTGCTGGCGCAGTTTGGCGCGCTGCTGCTGGTCATGGGTGGGCTGCATCTGCTGGCAGGTGTGAGCGCATGGCGTGCGCCGCTGTTGCTCGCCGGGCTGCTGCAAGGACTGCTGGCGGCCGCCCTGGGTTGGCGCCTGGGCCTGTCGCGCTGGTGGCTGCCCATCAACCTGGCGTTCGTGCCCGGCCTGATCGTGGTGGCTGGCTATCGGCTGCCCGGCTGGTTCTATCTGCTCGGCTTCGTGCTGCTGCTGTTGATCAATTGGAACAGTATCCGCGAGCGGGTTCCGCTGTACCTGACCGGCAGGCCCGCCCGCCAGCGCCTGGCCGAGTTGCTGCGCGAGCAGCCGCCGGGCTTCGCCTTCATCGACCTGGGCTGTGGCCTGGGTGGCACGCTCGCCGAGCTGGCCCGGCGCTATCCGCAGGCCCGCTTCGTCGGCGTGGAGACTGCACCGCTGGTGTTCGCCCTTGCCTGGCTGCGTTGCCTGCCGCGCCGCAATTGCCATATTCGCTATCGCAGCCTGTGGAAAACCCCGTTGGCGCCCTATGCGGTGGTTTATTGCTTCCTCTCCCCGGCCCCGATGCCGGCGCTATGGCGCAAGGCGCAGGCGGAAATGCGGCCAGGCGCGTTGCTGATCAGCAACAGCTTCGCCATTCCCGGGGTCGAGCCGAGCTGGGTGATCAAGCTGGAGGATTGGCGCGACTCGCGCCTGCTGGGCTGGCGCATCGGGGACCAAGCGCCGCCCGCCGTCTGAACGGCGCCGCCATTATTTCGCTACACTGCGCTCTTGAGCCGAGGAGCCGTACCATGCAGAACCCGCAGAACCTGATCTGGATCGACCTGGAGATGACCGGCCTGAATCCGGATCGCGATGTCATCATCGAAATGGCCACCATCGTCACCGACAGCGAGCTGAACGTGCTCGCCGAAGGGCCGGTGATCGCCGTGCACCAGAGCGACGAGATCCTTGCCGGCATGGACGAGTGGAATACCCGCCAGCATGGCGCCTCCGGGCTGACCCAGCGGGTGCGCGAGAGCACCATCGACAGCGCCGAGGCCGAAGCGCTGACCCTCGCCTTTCTCGAACAATGGGTGCCGGCGCGCAGCTCGCCGATCTGCGGCAACAGCATCTGCCAGGACCGGCGTTTCCTGTACCGGCACATGCCCACCCTGGAAGCCTACTTTCACTACCGCAACCTCGACGTCTCCACCCTCAAGGAGTTGGCCGCGCGCTGGGCGCCCCAAGTGCGCGACAGTTTCAAGAAGGGCAATACCCATCTGGCGCTGGACGATATCCGCGAATCCATCGCCGAACTGCGCCATTACCGCGAGCATTTCATCAAAACCTGACGCGTACCGTCGGCCTCTATTGCCGCGCGCGTTCTCGGGCGTTGCCTGCTAGCTCGCGCCGTGCCGCTCCAGCGCCCACTGCACATGTTCGCGCACCAGTGCCGACGGATGCTCGCGACGAGCCTTGAGCGCCTCGAGCACCGGGATGGTCGAGGGCGCATTGCCCAGTCCCACGGCGAGGTTGCGCAGCCAGCGTTCGTAGCCGGCGCGGCGCAATGGCGAGCCTTCGGTGCGGCTGAGAAACTCCTCTTCGCTCCAGCGGAACAGGTCGGCCAGCTCGGCGCTGTCCAGCCCGTGACGCGGCTGGAAATCGCCCTGCTCGGTGGGACGGGCGAAGCGGTTCCATGGGCAGACGATCTGGCAGTCGTCGCAGCCGAATACCCGGTTGCCGATCAGCGGTCGCAGCTCCGGGTCGATGCTGCCCTTGTACTCGATGGTCAGGTAGGAAATGCAGCGCCGGGCATCCAGCACATAGGGACCGACGAAAGCGGCGGTGGGGCAGATGTCCAGGCAGGCGCTGCAGCGCCCGCAGTGCTCGCTGGCGTGCGGCTCGTCCACGGGCAGCGGCAGGTCGACGAACAACTCGCCGAGAAAGAACCAGCTACCGGCCTTGCGGTTGAGCACCAGGGTGTTCTTGCCGATCCAGCCAAGGCCGGCCTGTTCGGCAATGGCCTTTTCCAGCACCGGCGCACTGTCGACGAAGGCGCGGTAGCCGAACGGGCCGATGGCCTGTTGTACGCGCTCGGCCAGTTGCTGCAAGCGCTTGCGGATCAGCTTGTGATAATCGCGGCCGAGGGCGTAGCGCGACACATAGGCCTTCTCAGGCTGGGCCAGGCGCTGGGCCATCTGGGTGTCGCCGGGCAGATAGTCCATGCGCAGCGAGATCACCCGCAAGGTGCCCGGCACCAGCTCCTGCGGGCGCGAGCGCTTGCTGCCATGGGCGGCCATGTAGTCCATCTCGCCGTTGTAGCCGGCGTCCAGCCAGCGCTGCAGATGCTGCTCGTGCGTGCCGAGGTCGACGTCGGCGATGCCCACCTGCTGGAAACCCAGCTCGCGGCCCCACTCCTTGATGGAAAGGGCGAGGGTGGCGAGGTCGGGAGCGGCAGGGCACATTGCGGGAAACCGGGGCGGAGGTGCGTATAATTCTGCCAGACATCTGCAGCCGATAGACCCCATGGCCGACCCCCGCAATAGTTTTCCGACCGCCTTGTACCGCGCCGAGCAGATCCGCGAGCTCGATGCGCGGCTGATCGCCGCCGGCACCAGCGGCTTCGAACTGATGCAGCGCGCCGCCCACGCCGCCTGGCGCGCCTTGCGCCGCCGCTGGCCGGACGTCGGCGAAATCACCGTACTGGCCGGGAGTGGCAACAACGCTGGCGACGCCTATCTGGTCGCGACTCTGGCCTGGCGTTCCGGATGGCGCGTGCAGGTGCTGGCAGTGGGCGAACCCACCCGCTTGCGCGCAGACGCCGCGCAGGCCCACGACGAGGCACTGGCCGCCGGCGTCGCGATCCAGCCCTGGCATGCAGACGCGCCGCTGGCAGGGGTGGTGGTCGACGGACTGCTTGGCACCGGCCTCGCAGGCGCGGTGCGCGAGCCCTACGCCGGGGCGATCGCCCGGCTGAACGCCGCCGACCTGCCGGTCCTGGCGCTGGATATTCCCTCCGGACTTTGCGCCGATAGTGGCCAGGTGCTCGGCGTGGCGGTGCGCGCGTCGCTGACGGTGACTTTCATCGGGCTCAAGCTCGGGCTGTTCACCGGTGAGGCACCCGACTGGGTGGGCGAGCTGCAATTCGACGATCTGCAAGCCGCCGCCGAGGTTGTCGCGCAGATGCCTGCCGAGGCTCGACGCCTGGCGCCCGGCAGCCTGGCCCGGCTGGCGCCGCGGCCGCTGACTTCGCACAAGGGGCGCTACGGGCACCTGCTGGTGGTCGGCGGCGACCGGGGCATGGGTGGCGCCGCGTTGCTGGCGGCGGAAAGCGCCCTGCGTGGCGGCGCCGGGCTGACGTCGCTGGCCACCCGTGGCGAGCATCTGCCGGCAGCCTTGGCGCGTCGGCCGGAGATCATGACCCACGGCGTTATGTCCGCCAACCAGCTACTCGCGTTGAGCGGGCCCGTCGACGTGCTGGTGGTGGGGCCCGGCTTGGGCCGGGGCGCGTGGGGCAAAGGCCTGCTGTCGGCGGCAGCGAGCTGCGAGGTGCCGCAGGTCTGGGATGCCGATGCGCTCAACCTGCTGGCGTCCGGCACGGTGCAGTTGCCGGGCGGCTGCGTGATTACCCCGCATCCCGGCGAGGCGGCGCGCCTGCTGGGCTGCGCCACGTCCGAGGTGCAGGCCAACCGGCCGCAGGCTGCTCGCGAGCTGGCGCGCAGATTCCATTGCGTGGCGGTGCTCAAGGGGGCGGGCAGCTTGGTTGCCGCAGCCGACGGGCGGCTCGCCTTGTGCGACCGCGGCCACCCGGCCATGGCCAGCGCCGGCTTGGGCGATGTGCTGTCCGGTCTGGTCGGTGCCCTGCTGGCCCAGGGCATGGGCGCTTTTGACGCGGCCTGCCTGGCGGTTTGGCTGCATGCGGCGGCCGGCGAGGCGCTGGCCGAGCGGGGGCGCGGCCTGGCCGCCGGCGACCTGCCAGCTGCCATTCGTCAGTTATTGGAGGAGCAGTCGCCATGCCTGAAATGAATCGTTATCTGCCCGACGAGGCGGCAATGCTGGCCTTCGGTGCGCGGCTCGGCGAGCAGACCGACGGTCGCGGGACCGTCTACCTGCATGGCGACCTAGGGGCCGGCAAGACCACCCTGTCCCGAGGTTTGCTGCGGGGCCTGGGCCATGCCGGCGCGGTGAAGAGCCCGACCTTCACCCTGGTCGAGCCCTACCAGATCGGCGGGCGGCAGGTCTTCCACTTCGACCTCTATCGCCTGAGCGATCCGGAAGAGCTGGAATTCCTCGGCATTCGCGACTACTTCGAAGGCGAAGCCCTGTGTCTGATCGAGTGGCCGCAGCGCGGCGCCGGCATTTTGCCAAAGCCAGACCTGGACATTACCATTAGCCAGCAAGCGGGCGGCCGTTCATTGCGCCTGACGCCGCATAGCGCGCGCGGCGAGGCCTGGTGTGCCGCCCTGGCGTTGGAAGTCTGAATAACACAAAGGGGTGGGGTATATGCGCATAGGCGCACTGGTAGCCGGTGTGGGAATGCTGCTTGTAGCGTTGGCCGGCGATGTGCTGGCTGCCGCCGAAGTCCGCAGCGTGCGCCTCTGGCGGGCGCCGGACAATACGCGCCTGGTGTTCGACCTGAGCGGCCCTGTGCAGCACAGCGTATTCACCCTGAGCGCGCCGGAGCGCATCGTCATCGATGTCAACGGCGCCACGCTGGCCGCGCAGCTCGAACAGCTGTCCCTGACCAACACCCCGATCAAGGGCATGCGCTCGGCGCAGCGCAGCCCGGACCAGCTGCGCCTGGTCATCGACCTGAGTGCGCCAGTGACGCCGAAGAGCTTCGCCCTGGCGCCGAACCAGCAGTATGGGCATCGCCTGGTGGTCGATCTGTTCGATCAGGACGCTGCCGATCCCGCCCCTCCCGTACTGCCGGCAACCGGCGCGGCGCAGACACCCACCGTTCCGGTCAGCCCCGCACAGCCGGCGATCAAGCTGCCGCCGATCGCCAACGGCAAGCGCGACATCGTCGTCGCCATCGATGCCGGTCATGGCGGCGAGGACCCCGGTGCCATCGGCCCGAAAGGCCTGCGGGAGAAGGACGTGGTACTCGCCATCGCCAAGGAGTTGCAGCGCCAGATCAGCGCGGAGAAAGGCTTTCGTGCCGAACTGGTCCGCACCGGCGACTACTTCATTCCGCTGCGCAAACGCACCGAGATCGCCCGTAAGAAGGGTGCCGACCTGTTCGTCTCCATTCATGCCGACGCTGCGCCGCGCAGCTCCGCGTTCGGCGCTTCGGTCTTCGCTCTCTCCGAACGTGGCGCGACGTCGGAAACCGCGCGCTGGCTGGCCGACAACGAAAACCGTTCGGACCTGATCGGCGGAGCCGGCAACGTCAGCCTGGATGACAAGGACCGCATGCTCGCCGGCGTGCTGCTGGACCTGTCGATGACCGCGTCCCTGGCTTCCAGCCTGAATGTCGGGCAGAAGGTGCTGGGCAACATGGGCCGCATCACCCCGCTGCACAAGCGCCGGGTCGAGCAGGCCGGGTTCATGGTGCTGAAGTCGCCGGACATGCCATCGATCCTGGTGGAGACCGGGTTCATCTCCAATCCCGGCGAGTCGAAGAAACTGTCCGCTGCCAGTCATCAGCAGGCGCTGGCGCGCTCGATTCACAGCGGCATACGTCAGTTCTTCCAACAGAATCCACCGCCTGGTACCTATGTCGCCTGGCTGCGCGACGAAGGCAAGATCGCCCAGAGCGACCGCGAGCATGTGGTGAGCGCCGGTGAAAGCCTGGCGCTGATCGCCATGCGCTACCAGATCAGCCTGGCGGCCCTGAAGAGCGCCAACTCGCTGACCTCCGACGTAATCAAGGTCGGCCAGACCCTGAGCATTCCAGCCACTGCCCTGGCGGCCCAGCCGTGAGCGCCCGGGAATCGATGAGCGCCGCGCGTCGCATTCAGCTGCTTAGCCCGCGACTGGCCAACCAGATCGCCGCGGGTGAAGTGGTCGAGCGTCCGGCGTCGGTGATCAAGGAGCTGCTGGAGAACAGCCTGGATGCCAGTGCTCGGCGCATCGACGTGGATGTCGAGCAGGGCGGCATCAAACTGCTGCGGGTGCGCGACGACGGCTGCGGGATTCCCGCCGAGGACCTGCCGCTGGCCTTGGCACGCCATGCCACCAGCAAGATTCGCGACCTGGAGGACCTCGAACGGGTGCTCAGCCTGGGCTTTCGGGGCGAGGCGCTGGCCTCGATCAGCTCCGTGGCACGGCTGACCATGACCTCGCGAACCGCCGACGCCGAGCAGGCCTGGCAGGTGGAAACCGAAGGTCGGGAGATGGAGGCTCGGGTTCAGCCGGCGGCGCATCCGGTCGGCAGTTCGGTGGAAGTGCGCGACCTGTTCTTCAATACCCCGGCGCGGCGCAAGTTCCTGCGCGCGGAGAAGACCGAGTTCGATCATCTGCAGGAGGTCATCAAGCGCCTGGCGCTGGCGCGCTTCGACGTGGCCTTCCATCTGCGCCACAACGGCAAAACCGTGTTCGCCTTGCACGAAGCCAATGACGAACTGGCTCGCGGTCGACGGGTCGGCGCGGTCTGCGGTCCGGCCTTCCTCGAGCAGGCGTTGCCGATCGAAGTCGAGCGCAATGGTCTGCGGCTGTGGGGTTGGGTCGGGTTGCCGACCTTTTCCCGTAGCCAGGCCGATCTGCAATATTTCTACGTCAACGGCCGCATGGTGCGTGACAAGCTGGTGGCCCACGCGGTGCGCCAGGCGTATCGCGATGTGCTGTTCAATGGCCGCCATCCCACCTTCGTGCTATTCCTCGAGGTCGACCCGGCGGTGGTCGATGTCAACGTGCACCCGACCAAGCATGAGGTGCGCTTCCGCGATGGCCGCATGGTCCATGACTTTCTCTACGGCACATTGCATCGTGCACTGGGCGATGTGCGCCCGGAAGATCAACTGGCGGCACCGGCGGGGGTGACCCCTGTGCTGCGCCCGAGTGGCCAGGCCGCTGGCGAATTCGGCCCGCAGGAAGAAATGAGCCTGGCCGCCAATCTTCTGGAGCGGCCGGCAGCGGAATCGGTATGGCGCTCGCCGGGGGCCGGCTACCAGGCGCCGCGGGCCAACCCTGCGGTTCCCGTGGCCGAGGCGCAAGGTGCCTACCGTGACTACTTCGCGCCGCTGCAGCCAACCCAGGTGGCGGCGCCGTTGCCGGAAAACGGCGGGGACATTCCCCCGCTCGGTTATGCGCTGGCCCAGCTCAAGGGGGTCTATATCCTCGCCGAGAACGCCCATGGCCTGGTGCTGGTGGACATGCATGCCGCCCATGAACGCATTACCTACGAGCGTTTGAAGACTGCCATGGCCAGCGAAGGCTTGCGCGGACAGCCGCTGCTGGTGCCTGAATCCCTCGCTGTCAGCCAGCGCGAGGCTGACTGTGCCGAAGAGCATGGTGCCTGGTTCCAGCGCCTGGGCTTCGAATTGCAACGCCTGGGGCCGGAAACCCTGGCGATCCGCCAGACACCGGCACTGCTCAAGCAGGCCGAGGCCACGCAGCTGGTGCGTGACGTGCTCGCCGATCTGCTGGAGTACGGCAGCAGCGACCGTATCCAGGCACACCTCAACGAGTTGCTGGCGACCATGGCCTGCCACGGCGCGGTGCGGGCCAATCGACGACTGACCTTGCCGGAAATGAACGGGCTGCTGCGCGACATGGAGCAGACCGAGCGCAGCGGTCAGTGCAACCACGGGCGCCCGACCTGGACCCAGCTCGGCATGGATGATCTCGACAAGCTGTTCCTGCGCGGTCGCTGAGAACCGGTCGCTGGTGTCGCAAGTGCTTGAAGCTTGCGGCCCGAAGCTTGAAGCTATGTGCTTCGAGTTGTAGAGCGTGCCGATGTCCCAGTTACCTCCCGCCATTTTTCTCATGGGGCCGACCGCCGCCGGCAAGACTGACCTGGCCCTGGAGCTGGCTCGTGTGCTGCCGTGCGAGCTGATCAGCGTCGACTCGGCCCTGGTCTACCGCGGCATGGACATCGGTACCGCCAAGCCTTCGCCAGCTGTGCTGGCCGAGTTTCCGCATCGACTGATCGACATCCGCGACCCCGCCGAGAGCTATTCCGCTGCCGAGTTTCGTGCCGATGCGCTGGCCGCCATGGCCGATATCACTGCCCGGGGACGGATTCCGCTGCTGGTTGGCGGCACCATGTTGTATTACAAGGCATTACTGGAAGGCCTCGCGGACATGCCCAGCGCCGACCCGGCCGTACGCGCCGAACTGGAGGCGCGCGCGGCCCGCGAAGGCTGGGAAGCCTTGCATCGCGAATTGAATGCGGTCGACCCGGAATCTGCGGCGCGCATCCATCCCAACGATCCTCAGCGGCTGACCCGCGCCCTCGAGGTCTATCGCGTCAGCGGATTGACGATGACCGCACACCGCAACCGCCAAGCGGCGCAAAATACCGCGCTAGAGGCGTCTGATGGCGTTTGCTTGCCTTATACTGTCGCGCAATTGGCTATTGCGCCAACGCAGCGGCAAGTGCTACACGAGCGCATAGGACTGCGTTTTCGGCAGATGCTGGAACAGGGCTTCATCGAAGAGGTCGAAGGTCTGCGCAAACGAAGTGACTTGCACGCGGGTTTGCCGTCTATACGTGCTGTGGGCTATCGCCAGGTGTGGGACTACCTCGATGGCAATCTGGGGCACGCCGAGATGGTCGAGCGCGGCATCGTTGCAACGCGGCAATTGGCGAAGCGTCAATTTACCTGGTTGCGCAACTGGAACGATTTGCGCTGGCTGGACAGTCTGGCCGGCGACAATCTGGCGCGCGCCTTGAAATACCTGGAGTCGGCCTCCATATTGGCCTGAGACTTCAGCGTTGGCCGTCTATCCTTGGGGGTGGGGCGGGAAAAGCTAGTTTGCTTTCTACTACTACAACTAATTGATTCCTAAAGGAGTGCGGCACATGTCAAAAGGGCATTCGCTACAAGACCCTTACCTCAATACCCTGCGTAAGGAACGCGTACCGGTTTCCATCTACTTGGTCAACGGCATCAAACTGCAAGGGCAGATCGAATCTTTCGACCAGTTCGTCATCTTGCTGAAGAACACTGTCAGCCAGATGGTCTACAAACACGCCATCTCCACCGTGGTGCCCAGTCGCCCGGTGCGTCTGCCCAGTGCCAGCGAAGGCGAATCGACCGAGCCGGGCAACGCTTGATAGGAGTCCGTCTTGTTTTTTGAGCGTCCTGGCGGTGGTGAACGGGCCATTCTGGTTCACCTGGATGGCCAAGATCCCGAGGCGCGTGAAGATCCCCAGGAGTTTCGCGAGCTGGCGTTGTCGGCTGGAGCGGACATGGTGGCATTCGTCAGCGTGCCGCGCCATCAGCCAACTGCTCGCTATCTGATCGGCAGCGGCAAGGTCGAGGAACTGCGCGAGCGGGTCAAGGCCGAGCAGGTGGAGCTGGTGATTTTCAATTACAGCCTCACGCCCAGCCAGGAGCGCAACCTCGAGCGTGCCTTCGAATGTCGCGTGCTCGATCGTACCGGCCTGATCCTCGATATCTTTGCCCAGCGCGCGCGCACCCATGAGGGCAAGCTGCAGGTCGAACTCGCCCAGCTTGAACACATGAGTACGCGTCTGGTGCGGGGCTGGACTCACCTGGAGCGGCAGAAGGGCGGTATCGGTCTGCGGGGTCCGGGTGAGACCCAGCTGGAAACCGACCGCCGCCTGTTGCGAGTGCGTATCCGCCAGATCAAGCAGAAGCTGGAGAAGGTGCGCAGCCAGCGCGAGCAAGCGCGGCGGGGGCGGCGGCGTGCAGATATTCCCTCGGTTTCCCTGGTCGGCTATACCAACGCCGGCAAGTCCACGCTGTTCAACGCGCTGACTTCCTCCGAGGTCTATGCTGCCGACCAACTGTTCGCCACGCTCGATCCGACCTTGCGCCGGCTAGAACTGGACGACCTCGGGCCAATCGTGCTGGCGGATACGGTGGGCTTCATTCGGCACCTGCCGCACAAGCTGGTGGAAGCGTTCCGTGCCACCCTCGAGGAGTCGAGCAATTCCGATCTTCTGTTGCATGTGATCGATGCCCATGAGCCCGAGCGCATGGCGCAAATCGAGCAGGTGATGGCGGTGCTCCAGGAAATCGGCGCCGAAGGGCTGCCGATGCTGGAGGTGTACAACAAGATCGACCTGCTGGAAGGCATCGAGCCTCAGATCCAACGCGATGCCAATGGCAAACCCCAGCGTGTCTGGCTCTCCGCCCAGGATGGCCGGGGCCTGGAGCTGTTGCGCCAGGCGGTGGCCGAGTTGCTCGGTGAAGACCTGTTCGCCGGCACCTTGTGCCTGCCTCAGGCCATGGGGCGGCTGCGCGCCCAGTTCTTCGAGCTGGGGGCGGTACAGAGCGAGGGTCATGACGAGCAGGGTGGCAGCCTGTTGGCGGTGAGGTTGCCCCGGGTGGAGCTGCATCGCTTGATCAGTAGAGCGGGCTGGCAGCCGACCGAGTTCCTCGAACAACACACTTTGCAATAAAGCCTGCGCCTGCGGCTTTGCCGCTGATGGCAGGCTTCGGTAGCATTAGCCGGCGCGCCGTGGGCGCGCCTTCGCTTTATCAGATGGAGAGCGCTATGGCTTGGAATGAGCCGGGTGGCAACTCGAACAATCAGGACCCCTGGGGCGGCCGCCGTGGCGGCGGTCGGCAGGGCCCGCCGGATCTCGACGAGGCCTTCCGCAAGCTGCAGGACCGCCTCAACGGCATGTTCGGCGGCAAGAAACGTGGGGGCGGCGACGACGGCGCTGGCAGCGGCGGGGGCGGTTTCGGGCTGGTTGCCATCGTTCTCCTGGTGCTGGCGGTGCTCTGGCTGTGGAGCGCGGTGTACGTGGTCGACGAGCAGGAGCAGGCGGTCGTGCTGCGCTTCGGCAAGTACTACGAGACCGTGGGGCCCGGCCTGAATATCTATTTCCCGCCGATCGACCGCAAGTTCCAGGAAAACGTCACGCGCGAGCGGGCGTACAGCAAGCAGGGGCAGATGCTCACCATGGACGAGAACATCGTCGAGGTGCCGCTGACCGTGCAGTACAAGATCAGCAACCTGCAGGACTTCGTGCTCAACGTCGACGAGCCGGAAGTCAGTCTGCAGCACGCCACCGAAAGCGCCCTGCGCCACGTGGTGGGCTCCACCGCCATGGACCAGGTGCTGACCGAAGGCCGTGAGCTGATGGCCAACGAAATCAAGGTGCGCCTGCAGCGCTTCCTGGATACCTACCGCACTGGCATCAACGTGACCCAGGTCAACGTGCAGAGCGCCCAGGCGCCGCGGGAGGTGCAGGATGCCTTCGACGACGTCATCCGTGCTCGCGAAGACGAGCAGCGCGAGAAGAACCAGGCAGAGACCTACGCCAACGGCGTGGTGCCGGAAGCGCGTGGCCAGGCCCAGCGCATGCTGGAGGATGCCAATGGCTATCGCGACGAGGTGGTTTCCCGCGCCAAGGGTGAGGCCGACCGCTTCACCAAGCTGGTGGCCGAATACCGCAAGGCGCCGGAAGTGACCCGTCAGCGCCTGTACCTCGACACCATGCAGGAGGTCTTCAGCAATACCAGCAAGGTGTTGCTGACCGGTGACAAGGGGCAGAACAATCTGCTCTACCTGCCACTGGACAAGATGATCGATGGCAATCGTACCGGCAGCACCTCCACTACTTCCGCCGCGAGCGCTGGCGCCGCCGGCGGCGATATCGGCTCGCGCATGGCCAGCGAGCTGGAGCGGCGTGATCTGCGTTCAAGGGAGAGCCGTTGATGAGTAACAAGTCTCTGAGCGTCCTGATCGTCGGCGTGGTACTTGCGCTGTTGGCATGGAACAGCTTCTACATCGTGTCGCAAACCGAGCGCGCCGTGCTGCTGCGCTTCGGCAAGGTGGCCGAGGGTGACGTGCAGCCGGGGCTGCATGTGAAGCTTCCCTTCGTGGACAAGGTGCGCAAATTCGACGGCCGGCTGCTGACGCTGGACGCGCCGACGCAGCGCTTCCTCACCCTGGAGAAGAAGGCCGTGATGGTGGACGCCTACGCCAAGTGGCGAGTGGCGGATGCCGATCATTTCTACACCGCCACCTCGGGTCTGAAGCAGTTGGCCGACGAGCGCCTGTCCCGTCGCCTCGAGTCCGGTCTGCGCGACCAGTTCGGTCGACGCACCTTGCACGAAGTGGTTTCTGGCGAGCGCGATGCGCTGATGGCGGACATCACGGCGTCGCTCGACGCCATGGCCCGCAAGGAGCTGGGCATCGAGGTGCTGGACGTGCGGGTCAAGGCCATCGACCTGCCTAAGGAAGTCAACCTCAGCGTGTTCGAGCGCATGAGCACCGAGCGTGAGCGCGAGGCGCGCGAGCATCGGGCCAAGGGGCGCGAACTTGCCGAAGGCATCCGTGCCGATGCCGATCGTCAGCGCCGCGTGCTGCTGGCCGAGGCCTATCGCGAGGCGGAGGAGATTCGCGGTGACGGCGATGCCCAGGCAGCGGCGATCTATGCAGATGCTTACGGCCAGGACCAGGAGTTCTATGCCTTTTATCGCAGCCTGCGCGCCTACCGCGAAAGCTTCGCCAGCAAGAGCGACGTGCTGGTACTCGATCCGGATAGTGAATTCTTCCGTTATCTGCAGAAGGCCAAGTGAGGCATGCCCGGCGCACCTGAGACGTGCGCCGGGATGACCGCCGGATAAAACGTGTTATCATGAGTCAGCCGGGAAAAAGCCCGGCTTTTTTGCGTCTGCGGGAACCATGTGGCAGGAACTCGGCATTGCCCTCTGTTTGATGCTGGTGCTGGAAGGCGCGCTGCCCTTTCTCTATCCGCGACGCTGGCGCGAGGCATTACGGCAACTGGCACGGCTGCCTGATCGTCGACTGCGCCTGATGGGGTTGGCCAGCATGCTGCTGGGCACCGCCCTCCTGTATTTACTGCACTAGGCCGTCCGAGCAAGAGGAAAGGCGTAATGGCAACGGTAGACCGCTGGCTGCTGCCAGATGGCATCGAGGAAGTTCTGCCGCCGGAAGCGGCGCGCATCGAGGCGGCGCGCCGCCGGGTGCTGGACCTGTTCCAGCGCTGGGGCTATGAGCTGGTGATCACCCCGCATATCGAATATCTCGAATCCCTGCTTACCGGCGCCGGCCAGGATCTGGACCTGCGCACATTCAAGGTGACCGATCCCAACTCCGGCCGGCTGATGGGTTTTCGCGCCGACATCACGCCGCAGGTCGCCCGTATCGACGCGCATACGCTGCGCCGCCAGGGGCCCAGCCGCCTCTGCTATGCGGGTAGCGTGCTGCACGCGCGGCCGCGTGCGTTGTCCACCTCGCGCAGCCCGATCCAGTTGGGTGCCGAGCTCTACGGCGACGCCAGCCCGGCCAGCGACGTCGAGGTCATCAGTCTGATGCTGGAGACCCTCGAATTGGCGCGGGTGCCGGACGTGCACATGGATCTCGGTCATGTCGGCATCTACCGGGGCCTGGCGCAAGCCGCCGGGTTGTCCGGGGATGCCGAGCAACTCTTGTTCGATGCGCTGCAGCGCAAGGCCACCGACGAGATAGCCGAGCTGACCGCGTCGCTGCCAAAGACGCTGGCCATCATGCTGCGCGCGTTGGCGGAGCTGTGCGGCGGTCGCGAGGTGCTCGATCTGGCGCAGGCCGCACTGGTGGAGGCACCAGCCCAGGTGCATGCCGCGTTGGACGAGTTGATCGCCATTGCCGACGCCCTGAGCCTGCGCTATCCGGAGCTCCCGCTATATTTCGACCTTGGCGAGTTGCGGGGTTACCACTATCACACCGGAGTGGTGTTTGCCGCGTTCGTGCCGGGTGTGGGCCAGTCGATCGCCCAGGGCGGTCGCTATGACGATATCGGCGCGGACTTCGGCCGGGCCCGCCCGGCGACCGGTTTTTCCACCGATCTGAAGAGCCTGGTGAGTCTCGGCAGCCTGGAGCTGGTCGAAGCTGACGCGGGTGTCTGGGCACCGGACAGCCACGACCTGTTGCTCTGGCAGGTGGTTCAACGGCTGCGCCGCGAGGGCGAGCGAGTGGTCCAGGCGCTGCCCGGACAAGAGTTAACGGACGCGCGCGAGGCAGGCTGCGATCGGCAGTTGGTGCAGCGCGAGGGTTCCTGGCAGGTGACGCCGCTGGCGTCCTGAGTATTCCGTCGGCCGAGGGCCGGCACCGAGCTTCCGCGATTAGAGGACAAGCGTTATGGGTAAGAATGTCGTGGTCCTGGGCACCCAGTGGGGTGATGAGGGCAAGGGCAAGATCGTCGACCTGCTCACCGACCAGGCTGCCGCCGTGGTGCGCTACCAGGGTGGCCACAATGCTGGCCACACTTTGGTGATCGAGGGCGAGAAAACCGTGCTGCACCTGATCCCCTCGGGCATCCTGCGCGAGGGCGTGCAGTGCCTGATCGGCAACGGTGTGGTGCTGGCGCCGGACGCGCTGATGCGCGAGATCGCCAAGCTGGAGGAGAAGGGCGTGCCGGTGCGCGAGCGCCTGCGTATCAGTCCGGCTTGCCCGCTGATCCTGTCCTATCACGTGGCCTTGGACCTTGCCCGCGAAAAGGCCAGGGGCGACGCCAAGATCGGCACCACAGGTCGTGGCATCGGCCCGGCCTACGAGGACAAGGTGGCGCGCCGCGGCCTGCGCGTCGGCGACCTGTTCCACCGTGAGCGCTTCGCCGCCAAGCTGGGCGAGATCCTCGACTACCACAACTTCGCCTTGCAGCATTACTACAAGGAGCCGGCCATCGACTTCCAGAAGACTCTGGACGAGGCCATGGGCTATGCCGAACAGCTCAAGCCGCTGATGCTGGACGTCACTGCGCGCCTGCACGAGCTGCGCCGCGAAGGCGCCGACATCATGTTCGAGGGCGCCCAGGGCTCACTGCTGGACATCGACCATGGGACCTATCCCTACGTCACCAGCTCCAACACCACCGCCGGCGGTACCGCCACCGGTTCCGGCTTCGGTCCGCTGTACCTGGACTATGTGCTGGGCATCACCAAGGCCTACACCACCCGGGTCGGCTCCGGTCCGTTCCCCACCGAGCTGTTCGACGACGTCGGCGCATTCCTCGCCAAGCGCGGTCATGAGTTCGGCGCGACCACGGGCCGCGCCCGGCGCTGCGGTTGGTTCGATGCGGTGATCCTGCGTCGCGCCATCGAGATCAACAGCATCTCCGGCCTGTGCCTGACCAAGCTCGACGTGCTCGATGGGCTGGACACCATTCGCATCTGCGTCGGCTACAAGGACCACAACGGCGAGGTGCTGGTCGATGCGCCGACCGATGCCGACAGCTACATCGGCCTGCAGCCGGTGTATGAGGAAGTGCCGGGCTGGAGCGAGTCGACCCTTGGGGCGAAGAGCCTGGACGAGCTGCCGGCCAATGCGCGCGCCTACATCAAGCGCGTAGAAGAGTTGGTCGGTGCGCCGATCGACATCATTTCCACCGGTCCGGATCGCATCGAGACCATCATCCTGCGCCACCCGTTCGGCTGATCGGGGCTGTCGCCGGGCAAAGGGTCGCGCAAGCGGCCCTTTTTCTTTTCGGGCACGGTGCAGGCTTTGCGCTATATAAATCCCAGAAGTCGCCGTTATACCGGTAACGGTCGTTGAGGAGTGCCTGCCGTGTCTGCCGTCCTTTCGCTATTGCGTAGCCGCCTGCTGCTGCCGGTTTTCGTTGCCTTGGGTGTTGCCTTGCTGGTCCAGGTGCTGGTTGCCGTGGCCCTGACCCGGGGTACGGTGGCGGTACTGGTGGCGGATATCGACCAGCGCCTGGGAGCGGATAGCCAGCGCCTGGGCGGTGAGCTGGAGCAGGCCGGGAGGGAGGTGCGGGGCGGCCTGGAGGGTCTTTCCACGCGGGCTCGCGAGCGGCTCGGCTCCGGCCTGTCGACTCGCCTGGAGAACGAGCAGGCACAGCTGCGCGGCGTACTCGAGCGCAACCTTACCCAGTCGGCCGATGAGCTGGCCGGGTTGCTCGCGGCGGTGGCGCCCAAGGCCATCTGGGATAGCGACGTGCCGGCGCTTACCGAGCTGGTACGCATGGCGCATCGCAACCCGGCGATACTCTTCGTGGTGTATTCCGATGCCAATGGCGAGCGCCTGACGCGCCACCTCAATCGCCAGGACCCGCGTGTGCAGGCGCTGTTGGAGAAGGGGGAGGGGCGCGGTGCGCTGGACAAGGTGATCGACGCGGCGCGCAAGGATTCCGGTGTCTACCTCGCCGAGGCGGCCGTCAGCCCGATGGGGTCGGAGATCGGCAAGGTGTTGCTGGGTATCTCCACGGCGGCGGTTGACGAGGAGCTGGCGGCGCTGGACAAGCGCTTCGCCGGCTTGATCGTGGATGCCGGTCAGCTGGTGTCTGAGGTGTTGAGCAGTGCTGCGGCCGACAGTGGCGCGGCACTGGATGCGCGGCTCGGGGCGGCCCGCCAGGCAGCGGCTGGCATGGCGACGAACAGTCGTGCGGCGGTGGAAAAGGCGGCCGATGGGCTGCGTTGGAACATCGGCTTGAGCCTGGTGCTGGTGGGGTTGGGCGTGCTGTTGGTGGTGGCGCTGGTGCTCGGTCGGCGGGTGCTCAGCAAGATCCGACTGCTGATCGTCGCCCTGGATGATCTGGCGGCCGGAGAGGGTGACCTGACTCGGCGCATCGAGCTGAATAGTCGCGACGAGCTTGGCGACATGGCGGCGGCGGTCAACCGCTTCGTTGCCAAATTGCAGCCGATCGTGCGCGAAGCGGGCGAGGTGGCCGAACGTACCGAGGAGGAGATCCGTGGCTTGGCCAGTCGCAGTGCGGCAGCGGAGTCGGCGGCCGGACGCCAGCGCGATGAAGTGGCGGGCAGTTTGCAGGCGCTGGCGGCGATGGCCGAGGATGCCCAGGCCGAAAGCCAGGCCATGCAGTCGGCGCTGCAGCGGGTCGGGGCCATTCGCCAGGCGGCCCATGACAACGCGGCAATCGCGGCCCGCGTCAGTGCGCTGATCGAGGAACTGGCGGCCAGCGTGCAGTCCGGCACGTCGGTGATCGAGCGGCTGGCGCGGCAGAGCGAGGAGGTCGAGGTAGTGCTGACGGTGATTCACGGTATCGCCGAGCAGACCAACCTGCTGGCGCTGAATGCAGCGATCGAGGCGGCGCGCGCGGGAGAGAGCGGGCGCGGCTTCGCCGTGGTGGCCGACGAGGTGCGGGCGCTGGCGAGCAAGACCCAGCAGTCCACCGGCGACATCAAGGCGCATATCGCTGCGTTGCAGCAAGGTGCTCGGGAAGCGGTGGAAGCTATCGGCCAGGCTGGGGCGCGGGCCGAGCAGGGGCAGGGGGCGCTGCGTGAAAGCGCGCGTCTGCAGCAGTCGGTCCAGGAGGCGGTGGACGAGGTGCATGGCGCCATCAACGCGGCGACCCAGGCCTCCGAACACCAGGCCGAAGGTGCTGACAAGGTGCGTGGCAGGGTCGAGGTCATCCATAGCGAGGCGCAACGGGCGGCCGAGGCGGTAGCGGCGACGGCGGCCAGCGGGCGAGTGCTGCAGGGGTTGGTGGCGCAGTTGAAGGCAAGTCTGGGGCAATTCCGCGTATAGGGCGGAAGTGCGGGAAAAGGGCTGCAGGCCCTTTCTCGCCCTAGGGTAGAAAAATTTGCAGAAACGGAAAAAACAAAACCGAGCCATTGGCTCGGTTTTGTCTGGAATTTGGTGCCCAGGAGAAGACTCGAACTTCCACGGTGTTGCCACCGCTAGGACCTGAACCTAGTGCGTCTACCAATTCCGCCACCTGGGCATTGAGTTCGATGATTGCTCATCTATTCTCAACTCAACAACGTTTGCCGTCGTTGTGGGGGCGCACTATACGGATCGAGTTTTAGCTTGTAAACCCCTGTTGTTGAAAAAATTTTATTCCATCCGTCGGGCTGACCGGAGCACCGGTTTCGCGCTTCAATAGGCACCATGGCAATCATTCCAGATCAAGACAAGGTGAATTCCCTCTAATGGCCGACTGGCAATCCCTCGACCCCGAGGCCGCCCGCGAGGCGGAAAAGTACGAAAACCCCATTCCCAGCCGCGAGCTGATTCTCCAGCATCTCGCCGAGCGCGGCTCTCCTGCCAGCCGCGAGCAACTGGTCGACGAGTTCAAGCTGACCACCGAGGATCAGCTCGAGGCCCTGCGCCGCCGCCTGCGGGCGATGGAGCGCGACGGCCAACTGATCTACACCCGCCGCGGCGCCTATGCACCGGTGGACAAACTGGACCTGATCCTCGGTCGCATCAGCGGCCACCGCGACGGTTTCGGCTTCCTGATCCCCGATGACGGCAGCGACGACCTGTTCCTCAGCCCGGCGCAGATGCGCCTGGTCTTCGATGGTGACCGTGCGCTGGCGCGGGTGGCCGGCCTGGATCGTCGCGGTCGTCGCGAGGGCTCCATCGTCGAGGTCATCTCCCGCGCCCACGAGACCATCGTCGGCCGCTACTACGAAGAGGGCGGCATCGGTTTCGTCGAGGCCGACAACCCGAAGATCCAGCAGGAAGTGTTGGTCACCCCCGGGCGCACCGCCGGGGCGAAGATCGGCCAGTTCGTCGAAGTGAAGATCACCCATTGGCCGACGCCGCGCTTCCAGCCCCAGGGCGATATCGTCGAAGTGATCGGCAACTACATGGCGCCGGGCATGGAGATCGACGTGGCCCTGCGCAGCTACGACATTCCCCATGTCTGGCCGCAAGCGGTGGTGGACGAGGCGCACCTGCTCAAGCCGGAGGTGGAGGAGAAGGACAAGCAGAAGCGCGTCGACCTGCGCGAGCTGCCCTTTGTCACCATCGACGGTGAGGATGCGCGCGACTTCGACGATGCGGTGTATTGCGAGAAGGTCGGCTGGGGGCCGTTCTCCGGCGGCTACCGGTTGTATGTCGCGATTGCCGACGTGTCCCACTACGTGAAGGTCGGCTCGGCGCTGGACGAAGAGGCGAAGAACCGCGGCAACTCGGTGTACTTCCCCGAGCGGGTGGTGCCGATGCTGCCGGAAGAGCTGTCCAATGGCCTGTGCTCGCTGAATCCCCACGTCGACCGGTTGGCGATGGTCTGCGAGATGACCATTGCCAAGAACGGCAAGCTCACGGACTACCAGTTCTACGAGGCGGTGATCCACTCCCATGCGCGGCTGACCTATAACAAGGTCAGCGCCATGCTCGAGCAGCCGAAGAGCTCCGAGGGCAAGCAGCTGTGCGGCGAATACGCCGAGGTGCTACCGCACCTCAAGCAGCTCTATGCGCTGTACAAAATCCTGCTCAAGGCGCGCCATGTGCGCGGCGCCATCGATTTCGAGACCCAGGAAACCCGGATCATCTTCGGCAGTGGGCGCAAGATCGCCGAGATCAAGCCGACCCAGCGCAACGACGCCCACAAGCTGATCGAGGAGTGCATGCTGGCGGCCAACGTGGCCACTGCGGCCTTCATGCAGAAGCATGAGATTCCCTCGCTCTACCGTGTGCATGACGGTCCGCCGCCGGAGCGCCTGGAGAAGCTCAAGGGCTTCCTTGGCGAGCTGGGTCTGAGCCTGCACCGCAGCAAGGACGGCCCGACGCCGAAGGACTACCAGAAGCTGCTGGAAACCATCCAGGATCGCCCGGACTACCATCTGATCCAGACGGTGATGCTGCGCTCGCTGAGCCAGGCGGTGTACAGCGCGGAGAACAATGGCCATTTCGGTCTCAACTACGAGGCCTACACCCACTTCACCTCGCCGATTCGCCGCTATCCCGACCTGCTGGTGCATCGCGCCATTCGCAGCGTGATCCGCTCCAAGCGCGAGACGCCGCACGTGCGGCGTGCCGGTGCTGCGAGCATGGCCAAGGCGCGCATCTACCCCTATGACGAGCCGGCTCTGGAGCAGCTCGGCGAGCAATGCTCGATGACCGAGCGGCGCGCCGACGAGGCAACCCGCGATGTGGTCAACTGGCTGAAGTGCGAGTTCATGCAGGACCGCGTCGGCGAAACCTTCGATGGCGTGATCACCGCGGTGACCGGGTTCGGCATTTTCGTCGAGCTGAAGGACATCTACGTCGAGGGTCTGGTGCATGTCACCGGCCTGCCGGGCGACTACTACCACTTCGATCCGGTGCACCACCGCCTGTCCGGTGAGCGCAGCGGACGCAGCTTCCGCCTCGGTGACAGCGTTTCGGTCAAGGTCATGCGGGTCGACCTGGACGAGCGCAAGATCGACTTCGAACTGACGGATAGCCAGCTCGCCCAGCCGGTCGGCCGCAAGAAGCGCGGCGAGCGCGCGCCGCTGGAAGAGCGCACCAAGGGCCGCGGTAAGCGTGGCGACAGCCCTGTCGCGCCGTCGCGGGCCAAGGCTGGCAAGGGTGGCAAGGGGGCCAAGTCGCTGCCGCCGGTGGCGCCGGAGCTGCTGGAGCAGGCCGAAGGAATGCTCGGCAATACCGATGTGAAAAAGAGCCGTGCCATCAAGCAGTCGCTGCTATCCGGGGCCAAGGCCGGCAAGTCGGCCGGTAAGCCTGCGGCTGGCAAGGGCGCAGCCAAACCCAAGGCGGCCGGTGCGGCCCGTAAGCGCAAGACCAAATCATGAGTGACCTGGAAAAAGTCTACGGCGTGCATGCCGTCGAGGCGCTGCTGCGCCATCATCCGAAGCGGGTCAAGCAGCTGTGGCTGGCCGAGAGCCGGCACGATCCGCGGATGCAGCAACTGGTCGAGCTGGCCCAGCAGGCGCGGGTGACCGTCGGCCAGCGCGATCGGCGCGAGTTGGACGAGTGGGCAGGCGAGGGTGTGCACCAGGGTGTGGTGGCGGAAGTCAGCCCCAGCCAGGTGTGGGGCGAGGCCATGCTCGACGAGTTGCTCGACCGCACTTCCGGTCCGCCGTTGCTGCTGGTGCTCGACGGCGTGACCGATCCGCACAACCTTGGTGCCTGCCTGCGCACCGCTGACGCTGCCGGGGCACTGGCGGTAATCGTACCCAAGGACAAGTCGGCCACGCTCAATGCCACGGTGCGCAAGGTCGCCTGCGGTGCCGCTGAAGTGATTCCGCTGGTGGCGGTGACCAACCTCGCGCGCACCCTGGAGAAGCTGCAGAAGCGCGGCCTTTGGATCGTCGGCACCGCCGGCGAGGCGGAGCAGGAGTTGTACCAGCAGGACCTCAGTGGCCCGATCGTGCTGGTCATGGGCGCAGAGGGCAAAGGCATGCGTCGGCTGACCCGCGAGCATTGCGACTACCTGGTAAAGCTGCCGATGGCCGGTAGCGTCAGCAGCCTGAACGTCTCGGTGGCTACCGGTGTCTGCCTGTTCGAAGCCGTGCGTCAGCGTGGTGCGAGGCCCGGGGCTTGAGCGTCAGCCGGACGGGCCTCGGTTGGCCGGGGTTGGGGTTGCTCAAATAATCGCCAATTACCTTGCTTCCCGGTCGGCCCTTCTCTAGAATTGCGCCCCTTGTCCGGTGGGCGGTGCTCGCGCATTGCCCGGCTCGGCAAGAAAAAAACGAGAAACTCACTCCTTGCCTGATCGCCCTGGCGGCAGGCTGCAACCCGTAAGGAGCATTTATGCGTCATTACGAAATCGTGTTTCTGGTTCATCCGGACCAGAGCGAACAAGTCGGCGGCATGGTCGAGCGTTACACCAAGCTGATCGAAGAAGACGGCGGCAAGATCCACCGTCTGGAAGACTGGGGCCGTCGTCAGCTGGCCTACGCCATCAACAACGTTCACAAAGCCCACTACGTGATGCTGAACGTCGAGTGCAGCGGCAAGGCACTGGCCGAGCTGGAAGACAACTTCCGCTACAACGACGCCGTGATCCGTAACCTGGTCATCCGCCGCGACGAAGCCGTTACCGGCCAGTCCGAGATGCTCAAAGCCGAAGAAAACCGCAGCGAGCGCCGTGAGCGTCGTGATCGCGTTGAAACTGACGGCGCCAACGATGGCGACGACAGCGACAACAGCGACAACGCTGACGAGTAATCCCGGATCAATTGAGGAGCCAAGTCCATGGCACGTTTTTTCCGTCGTCGTAAGTTCTGCCGTTTCACCGCTGAAGGCGTGAAAGAGATCGACTACAAAGATCTCAACACCCTGAAAGCCTACATCTCGGAAACCGGCAAGATCGTTCCCAGCCGCATCACCGGGACCAAAGCCAAGTATCAGCGTCAGCTGGCCACCGCTATCAAGCGCGCCCGCTACCTGGCCCTGCTGCCCTACACCGACAGCCACGGCCGTTAAGACCGGACGTCGACAAGCAGTAAGGGATAGATCGCATGCGCGCCTTGGCTGAGTTCATCATGCGCGGCCGCATGCAGGCCACTCTGGTAGTGGTCGGCTCCGCGGCAGTGCCGCTGTTGTTCTGGTTGAGTGCCGCCGCTGGCAGCCTGGTTTTGCTGCGGCGTGGCGCGAACGATGCGCTGAGCATCGTCGTCTGGGCGCTGCTGCCGGCGCTCGGCTGGTGGTACTTCGGCGAGCCACGCACCGCGCTGGTGTTGTTCGGTGCGCTGGGGTTGGCGCTGTTGCTGCGAGCCAACCAGCCGTGGAGTCGGGTGTTACTGGCGAGTGTGGTTGTAGGCGTTGTCTACAGCCTGGTGCTCGGGAGTGTGTTCGGCGAGTTGCTCGACGCCACTGCAGCGGAGCTGAACAAGCTCATGCCGCAGGTGCTCGATGGGGTTTACCAGCAGATGTCCGAGCAAGAACGGACACGGCTGGGCGACCTGCTGGTGCCGGTATTGACCGGTCTGTTGGCATCGCTGCTGCAGATCGTCAGCGTGTTGAGCCTCATGCTCGGACGCTACTGGCAGGCAGAGTTGTACAATCCGGGCGGTTTTGGCCGAGAGTTCCGCGCGCTGCGGCTGCCGATGGCAGTGGCGATGCTGCTGCTAGCGGCCATACTGCTAGGCCCCAACCTGGGGCCGCAGGTGGCGATATTGGCGCCGCTTTGCAGTGTGCCGCTGGCGTTTGCCGGTCTGGCGTTGCTGCACGGATTGGGCTTGGCCCGGTTCTGGCTGGTAGGGCTCTACGTCGTGCTATTGCTGTTCATGCAGCTGATCTATCCGTTATTGGTGGTGTTGGCCATTGTCGACAGCCTGTTTGATTTCCGCGGACGCCTGGCGCGCAAGAACGGCTCCGGTCCCGCGGACGGTGAAGGTTAAAAGTTAAGAGGTAAGACCCAAATGGAAGTCATCCTGCTGGAAAAAATCGCCAACCTGGGCAACCTGGGCGACAAAGTGAACGTTCGTGCCGGTTACGGCCGTAACTTCCTGCTGCCGCAAGGCAAGGCCACCGCCGCTACCGCCGAGAACGTTGCTGCGTTCGAAGCGCGTCGCGCCGAGCTGGAGAAAATTGCCGCCGAGAAGAAGGCTTCTGCCGAAACTCGCGCTGCGCAACTGGCTGAGCTGGAAGTCACTATCACCGCTACCGCGGGCGATGAGGGCAAGCTGTTCGGTTCCATCGGCACCCACGACATCGCCGACGCCCTGACCGCCTCCGGCGTGGAAGTGGCCAAGAGCGAAGTCCGTCTGCCCAACGGCACCATCCGCCAGACCGGCGAGTACGACGTAGCCGTGCACCTGCACACCGACGTCGAAGCTACCGTTAAGGTGATCGTGGTCGCTGCCTAAGCCGACCGCCAGGCGGGCTTGCGCTCAGGTGCGAGCCCGCTAAGATTCGGGCACGATCCGCGCGAGCGGTTCGTGCCCGTTGTCTTTCTGCAGTCCCGAATTCCTAGCCATGAACGACATCAGCGTCCCCGAGCAATACGACCTGCAAACCGCTGCACTCAAGGTGCCGCCGCACTCCATCGAGGCCGAGCAGGCCGTGCTGGGCGGACTGATGCTGGACAACAATGCCTGGGAGCGGGTGCTCGATCAGGTGTCCGATGGCGACTTCTACCGCCATGACCACCGGTTGATCTTCCGCGCCATCTATACGCTGGCCGAGCGCAATCACCCGTTCGACGTGGTGACCCTGTCCGAGCAACTGGACAAGGAAGGCCAGCTGTCACAGGTCGGCGGCCTGGCCTATCTCGGCGAGCTGGCGAAGAACACGCCGTCGGTGGCCAACATCAAGGCATACGCGCAGATCATTCGCGAGCGCGCCACCCTGCGCCAACTGATCGGCATCAGCAACGAGATCGCCGACAGCGCCTATGCGCCGCAGGGCCGTACCGGCGAAGAGATTCTCGACGAAGCCGAGCGGTTGATCTTCCAGATCGCCGAGGCGCGGCCGAAGACCGGTGGCCCGGTGGGCATCAACGACATCCTGGTCAAGGCCATCGATCGCATCGACTCGCTGTTCAACGCGGGCGACGCCATCACCGGCCTGTCCACCGGCTTCACCGACCTGGACAACCTGACCAGCGGCTTGCAGCCGGCCGACATGATCATCGTCGCCGGCCGTCCGTCCATGGGTAAGACCACCTTCGCCATGAACCTGGTGGAGAACGCGCTTATGCGCAGCGACAAGGCGATCCTGGTTTATTCGCTGGAAATGCCGTCGGAATCCATCGTCATTCGTATGCTCGCCTCGCTGGGGCGCATCGACCAGACCAAGGTGCGTGCCGGTCGCCTGGACGACGACGATTGGCCGCGCCTGACCTCGGCGGTCAACCTGCTCAACGACCGCAAGCTGTTCATCGACGATACCGCCGGCATCTCGCCGTCGGAAATGCGTGCGCGTACCCGCCGCCTGGCCCGCGAGCACGGCGAGATCGGCCTGATCATGGTCGACTACCTGCAACTGATGCAGATTCCCGGTTCCAGCGGCGACAACCGGGTCAACGAGATCTCCGAGATCTCCCGCTCGCTCAAGGCCCTGGCCAAGGAGTTCAATTGTCCGGTGATCGCCCTGTCGCAGCTTAACCGCGGCCTGGAGCAGCGCCCGAACAAGCGCCCGATCAACTCCGACCTTCGCGAATCCGGGGCCATCGAGCAGGACGCCGATATCATCCTGTTCGTCTACCGGGACGAGGTGTACCACCCGGAGACCGAGTACAAGGGCGTCGCCGAAATCATCATCGGCAAGCAGCGGAACGGTCCGCTGGGTACCGCGCGGCTGGCCTTCCTCGGCAAATACTCGCGTTTCGAGAACCTGGCGCCCGGCGCCTACAACTTCGAAGACGAATAAACCGTCGTGGATCAATGAAAGCGGGCGCCCAGGGGTTAACATGGGCGCCCGTTTTCGTTTCCAGGATTCGCCGTATGCGTCCCCTCGCCGCCACCATCGATCTGGCCGCCATTCGCCATAACCTCGCTGTCGCCAAGCGCTGCGCGCCCGGCCGCAAGGCGTTTGCCGTGGTCAAGGCGAATGCCTATGGGCACGGCGTGCGCGAGGTGGTCACGGCGCTGCACGACGACGCCGACGGTTTCGCAGTGGCGAGCCTGGAGGAGGCGGCCGAGGTGCGCGCCCTGCATGGCGAGGCGCGCATCCTGCTGCTCGAAGGCTGCTTCGACGCCGCGGAGCTGCCGCTCGCCGCCCAGTTGGGGCTGGACGTGGTGGTTCACAGCAACGAGCAGGCCGAAGCGCTGCTGGCTGCCCCGCCAGCGCGACCGCTGCGTGTCTGGCTGAAGCTCGACAGCGGCATGCACCGGCTGGGCTTCGGCCCTGCCGAGATTCGCCAGTGGTATGGACGGCTGGCGGGTTCGGCCATGGTGGCCGAGGTCAATTTGCTTAGCCACTTCGCCTGCGCCGACGAGCGCGGCCATGAGATGACCGAGGCGCAGCTGGAAGCCTTTCTCGATCTGCTGGACCTTGATTTCGTCGAGCGCTCGCTGGCCAACTCGGCGGCGATCCTGACCATCCCGGCGGCCCATATGGATTGGCTGCGGCCGGGCATCATGCTCTACGGCGCCAGCCCCTGCGGCGATCTGACGGCGCGGGAACTCGGCCTGCAACCGGCGATGAGCCTGACTGCGCAGCTGATCGCCGTGCGCGAGGTGCCGGCCGGGGACAGCGTCGGCTATGGCGCGGACTGGTCGGCGCCCCGTCCGTCGCGCATCGGCACCGTCAGTTGCGGGTACGCCGATGGCTATCCGCGCCAGGCCCCGGCCGGAACTCCGGTGCTGATCCGCGGCCAGCGGCTGCCGCTCGCCGGGCGCGTGTCGATGGACATGCTGACGGTGGACCTGACCGACCTCGCCGATGCCAGGGTCGGCGATGCGGTGGAGCTGTGGGGGGCGCAGTTGCCGGTGGATGAGATTGCCCGGGCGTGCGGCACCATCGGTTACGAGTTGCTGAGCAAGGTCACCGCCCGCGTGCCGCGGCGCTATCGCGCCTGAGGATCGCGCTGCCGGCCCGTCAGGCCAGCCCGCTGGATATCTTCAGCACATCCAGGTGCAGGCGCTCGCCGCACGGTTCGGTGTGTTGCCCGTAGAGGCTGATGCCTGAGCGGCCAGCCGCCTTCGCCCGGTACAGCGCCTCGTCTGCCGCCTTGTACAGGCCGGTGAAGTTCTCGGCGTGCTGCGGGTACAGCGCCACGCCGAGGCTGATGGTGACCCGCAGTTGTTCGGTGCCGTAGGTCACCGGCTGTGCCAGTTCGGCCAGCAGGCGCTCGGCGATTTCCTGGGCGCTCCTTTCTGCGTCGGGCCCGCCGATCAGCGCGGCGAACTCATCGCCTCCCAGGCGCGCCACCAAGTCATGGCCGCGCACGTGCTGGCGCAGGCGCTGGGCGATGCAGCGCAGCATCTGGTCGCCGGCGTCGTGCCCGTGCTGGTCGTTGATCGGCTTGAAGTGGTCGAGATCGATCAGCAGCAACGCCATGGATTCGCCGCGCCGTCGGGCACCGCTGAGGGCCGCTTCGGTGTGGTCGATCAGGTAGCGGCGGTTGGGCAGCTCGGTCAGCGAGTCGTGGAAGGCAGCGTGCTGCAATTCCTGCTCGCGCTCCGACAGGCGCCGGTTGGCGGCGGCCAGCTCGGCGGTGCGCTGGTCCACGGCGGCCTGTAGCTCGGCCGCATTGGCCTGGATCAGCGCGAGGCGGGCGCTCTTCTCGCGATCGGCTTGTTGCAGCGCGGCGGCCTTCTCGCGCTTGAGCATCTGGATGCGATAGGCCAGCGCGAAGGAGAACAGGATGGTTTCGGCGGCGACCGACAGTGGGAACATGAAGGTGGTGAAGTTGCCCGGCTGGATGATCCCGGCGGCGCGCAGCACCAGCACCAGTGTGCTGATCAGCACCGCGCTGTAGCCGAGCAGGTAGAAGCGCGCCGGGATGAAGCCCTGGCGCCAGCGGATCGCGGCGCTGACCAGGGCGGTGGGCACGGTGACGATGGGTGTCAGGGCGATCATCAGCGCCCCCTCGGCACGATAGCCGAACGCGTTGATGGCGATCGCGATGAGATACAGCACGCAGCCGGCGTTCAGCAGGCGGTGCGACAGCCGCAGGCTCTTGCGCGTGCCCAGCAGCGACTGGGTGAAGCGCATGACGAAGATGCCCCATAGCGAGGGCAGGGTGACGCGGTCAAGCCAGAACGGTACCGGCCCGTCGGGCCACAGGTACTGAAAGCCGTGCCCGGTCATGCTCATGATGAACACCAGCACGCTGGCGGTGGCCAGCACATACCACAGGTAGGCCGGGTCGCGCAGGGCGAGCAGGATGAACAGGTTGTACAGCAGCAGGGCGAGGATCACGCCATAGATCAGGCCGTAGCCGAGGTTCTCCTGGCTGGCCAGGTGCTGGAGGTCGCCTAATTGCCAGACCTTCAGCGGAAACGAGTTGCCGGCCGGATCGTAGCTGCGAAAGTACAGGGTCAACGGCTCGTCGCTCAACGGCGGCAGGCGGAACAGCATGCGCCGGTAGTCATGGTCGCGGCCGTTGGCGAAGGGGGCGCCCTCGCCGGTTTCGCGCACTTGCCAGCCACCGTTGCCGTCCGGCAGGTAGAGCGTTACCCGGTACACGGTGATGCCGGCGTTCTCCAGCCACCAGTGCGTGGGGGCGTTTGCGGTGCGGTCCAGTTGGACCTTGACCCACCAGGGATTGCGGCTCTGGCCGACACTGGCGCGGCCGTGGGCCGGACGGAAGCGCGCCTGCACGGCGGGGTCGGCCATATCGGCGATGTCCAGCTGACCACCGACATCCTCCAGCAGTTCGATCCGGCCATTGAGGTCTTGGCCGCTGCTCTGTCCATCGAGCTGGATCGGCGTGGCTGCGACTGGCATGCCCAAGGCCGCCAGGCACGCCAGAAGAAACGGAACGAGACGCCGCACGGTTTGCGCTCCCAGGCCCGTGGACTCGGGCGGGTTATTGTTTTGGGCCAGTATAGCGATAAGCCATCACTGGGTCTGTGGGGAAGATCGGCCCGTCCGCACCGGCGCAGATGGCCGAGTGCTGTGGTCGGATTTGCTCATTTTTTGTGCTATATTCCGCGCCCGCGTTTTCCCACGACTTTCCCGGTCCCGCCATGCAAGCAGCCAAGCCGTTGTTCGACTATCCCAAGTACTGGGCCGAGTGTTTCGGACCTGCACCTTTCCTGCCAATGAGCCGGGAGGAGATGGATCAGCTTGGCTGGGATTCCTGCGACATCATCATCGTCACCGGTGACGCTTATGTGGATCATCCGTCGTTCGGCATGGCGATCATCGGTCGCCTGCTGGAGGCCCAGGGCTTTCGCGTCGGCATCATCGCCCAGCCGGACTGGACCAGCAAAGACGACTTCATGAAGCTCGGCGAGCCGAACCTGTTCTTCGGCGTGGCCGCCGGCAACATGGACTCGATGATCAACCGCTACACGGCGGACAAGAAGATCCGTTCGGACGACGCCTACACCCCCGGCGGGCTGGCCGGGAAGCGGCCGGACCGGGCCAGCCTGGTCTACAGCCAGCGCTGCAAGGAAGCCTACAAGCACGTGCCCATCGTACTCGGGGGCATCGAGGCCTCGCTGCGGCGTATTGCGCACTACGACTACTGGCAGGACAAGGTACGCCACTCGATCCTGATCGACGCCTGCGCCGACATACTGCTCTACGGCAACGCCGAGCGCGCTGTGGTGGAGGTTGCCCAGCGCCTGGCCTACGGCGAGAAGATCGAAGACATCACCGATATTCGCGGCACCGCCTTCATCCGCCGCGACACGCCCGAGGGCTGGTTCGAGATCGATTCCACGCGCATCGACCGGCCGGGCAAGATCGACAAGATCATCAACCCCTACGTGAACACCCAGGACACCGCCGCCTGTGCCATCGAGCAGGAGAAAGGGCCCCAGGAGGATCCGAACGAAGCCAAAGTGGTGCAATTGCTGCCGCATCCGCGCCTGGATCGCGCCAAGACGGTGATCCGCCTGCCGTCCTTCGAGAAGGTGCGCAACGACCCGGTGCTCTATGCCCACGCCAACCGCGTGCTGCACCTGGAGACCAATCCGGGTAACGCCCGCGCCCTGGTGCAGAGGCATGGCGAAGTGGACGTCTGGTTCAACCCGCCGCCCATCCCGATGACCACCGAGGAAATGGACTACGTGTTCGGCATGCCCTATGCGCGCGTGCCGCACCCGGCCTATGGCAAGGAGAAGATCCCGGCCTACGAGATGATCCGTTTCTCGGTGAACATCATGCGCGGCTGCTTTGGCGGCTGCACCTTCTGCTCGATTACCGAGCACGAGGGCCGCATCATCCAGAACCGCTCCCACGAGTCGATCCTCAACGAGATCGAGGAAATGCGCGACAAGGTGCCGGGCTTTACCGGGGTCGTATCAGATCTGGGTGGTCCCACCGCCAATATGTACCGCATCGCCTGCAAGGACCCGGAGATCGAGAAGCACTGCCGCAAGCCGTCCTGCGTGTTCCCCGGCATCTGCGAGAACCTCAATACCGACCACAGCTCGCTGATCGAGCTGTACCGCAAGGCGCGCGCCCTGCCGGGCGTGAAGAAGATTCTGATCGCCTCCGGCCTGCGCTACGACCTGGCGGTGGAATCGCCGGAGTACGTCAAGGAGTTGGTTACCCACCACGTCGGCGGCTACCTGAAGATCGCCCCGGAGCACACCGAGCGCGGCCCGCTGGACAAGATGATGAAACCGGGCATCGGCAGTTACGACCGCTTCAAGCAGATGTTCGAGAAGTACTCGAAGGAGGCGGGAAAGGAGCAGTACCTGATCCCGTACTTCATCGCCGCGCATCCCGGCACCACCGACGAGGACATGATGAACCTCGCCCTGTGGCTGAAGAAGAACGGCTTCCGCGCCGATCAGGTGCAGGCTTTCTACCCGTCGCCGATGGCCACCGCCACGGCCATGTACCACTCGGGCAAGAACCCGCTGCGCAAGGTGACCTACAAGAGCGACGGCGTGAAGATCGTCAAGAGCGAACAGCAGCGCCGTCTGCACAAGGCCTTCCTGCGTTACCACGATCCCAAGGGCTGGCCGATGCTGCGCGAGGCATTGGAGCGCATGGGGCGCAGCGACCTGATCGGCAACGGCAAGCATCATCTGATCCCCACCTACCAGCCGCAGACCGACGAGTACCAGAGCGCGCGGCGCAAGAACTCCACGCCGGCCGGCAGCAAGAAGGTCGGGGCCGCCTCGGGCAAGGCCCTGCTGACTCAGCATACCGGCCTGCCGCCGCGCGCTAGCGACGGCAGCAAACCGTGGGACAAGCGCGAGCGGGCCAAGGCCGAAGCGTTCGCCAAGTTGCAGGAGCAGAAGAAGGGCGGCAAGGGCGGCAACGCGGGCAAGAAGAAGCCTCGGCCTGTGGCGCCGCGCTGAGTTTCCGGGCCGTCCCTCGATCCGCATCGCCTTTTGGGCACGGGTTCACTGCGTGATCGGCGTGCTTCTATATCATTGCGTGCTCGCCGGCGATGACGCAGCGCCTGGTTGGTGTCTTGCCCGTCGGCCCGTCATCCTCAATACAAGGACGTTGAATGAAACTCGCAATCGGTGGCGTTGCTGCCAACTTCGTCGTGCTTTGCCTGCTCCTCGCAAGCAATGCCGACCCTTCTTTCGATCAATTCATTCAAATCATGTTCGCACTCTGGGGCGGTTCTTTGCTCGGGCTGGTCCTGTGCCTGAGCGGCCTGCGCAAGCCCGGCGCGATCCTGATCATCATCTGCAGTATCGCGTTCGTGCCACTGGGCATGATCGCCATCATGGGCGCGGCCAGCGTGTTGCGGCCGGCAGCGGAGATCGAGGCGGACCTGGATAAGCGCCGCCAGGCTGCTCGTTCGTAAAGTTAAGGAGCGACCCATGGAAAATCTCACACAAGCCTCCCAGCCAGCGGTTGCGCGCCTGGAGCTTCCGGCTACGCAGCAGACGAACAGCAGCTTTCTGCTGGGCACGATTCTGACCGGGCTGGGCATCCTCTTCCTCGCCGCGCATGGAGGCGTTGGATCCATGGTGCTCGGTATCGGGGTGATGAATCTGCTCATCGCCTTTCTGCGTAAGGACAAACCCTATGTGACCGTTGGGCCTGACTACCTGGGGGTAAGCGGATTCCTGGGTGCGCATGTATTGTTCAGCGAGGTGCAGGGCGTGGAGGAAGGGACCAAGACCATAGCGCTTCATTACCTTCGCCATGGCGATCAGCCAATCGATGCGCGCGTGTTGAAAATCCATCTGGCAACACTGAGTCCCGAGCATCAGAGCCTGCTGATCGAGCGCCTGCGAGCTGCCTTTCCCCAATATTTGGGGAGCACGGAATGATGGCCTTTATCCCCCACGCGTGATCGGTCAAGTCGGCCAGCGGCGCTGGTCGACCTGACCGATCACAAGAAGGGGGTTGGTCTGGTCTGATTTTGGTACTATCGTGCAACTTTTCTGCGACAGTACCGGAGCCCAGCCATGCGTATCGCCGTGTCATCTTTGCTCAGCCTGTCTCTCGCTCTGGCCGCCTGCGGCGAATCCACCGCGCCGCCTGCGGTCAGCCATGACTTCCAGAAGGATTTGCAAACTCGCCTGATCAAGGCCAAGCCCGGCAGCGTGATCGAGATCCCCGCCGGCACCTACCAGCTCGACCGCGGCCTGAGCCTCAAGATCGACGGGGTGACCCTGCGCGGTGCCGGCATGGATCGCACCATTCTCAACTTCAAGGGCCAGAAGGCCGGGGCCGAAGGGCTGCTGGTGAGCGCCTCGGATTTCACCATCGAGGACCTGGCCCTGGAGGACAGCAAGGGCGATGCGCTCAAGGTGGTCGGCGGCAAGAACATCGTGATCCGCCGGGTGCGCACCGAATGGACCAACGGCCCGGCCACCGAGAACGGCGCCTACGGCATCTACCCGGTGCAGACCGAGAACACCCTGATCGATGGCAGCGTCGCCATCGGCGCCTCGGACGCCGGCATCTATGTCGGCCAGTCGCGCAACGTCGTGGTGCGCAACAGCCGCGCCGAGCGCAACGTCGCCGGCATCGAGATCGAGAACACCATCGGCGCGGACGTCTACGACAACGTCGCCACCGGCAACACCGGCGGCATCCTGGTGTTCAACATGCCCAACCTGGAGCAGCCGGGGCACAGCACGCGGGTCTATCGCAACCGGGTCGAGGGCAACAACCACGACAACTTCGGCCACAAGGGCACGCCGGTGGCCAGCGTGCCGGCCGGTTCGGGGGTGGTAATCAACTCCAATGACCGGGTGGAGATCTTCGACAACGATATCGGCGCGCACAAGACCGCCAACGTCATCGTCAGCAGCTACTTCAGCGCCGGCTATACCGACTTGTCCACCACCGAGGATTTCGATCCCTACCCGGAGGGCATCTATATCCACGGTAACCGTTTCGGCCCGGGCGGCGACAGCCCCGACCACCTTGAGCTGAAGGCCCTGCGCATCACCCAGTTCGGCCTCAACGGGCGCTTGCCGGACATTCTCTGGGACGGCTACGTGAACCCGGCCAGGCTGGTCGACGGCAAGCTGCCGGCGGAGCTGGCGATCTGCGTGGACAACGGCGACGCCGGGCTGGTCAACATCGACGGGCCGAACGACTTCAAGAACATCAGCACCGATATCGCCCCCCATCGCTGCACGCTGCCCAGCTTGCCGCCGGTTCACCTGGCCCTGGCGGGCGAGGCCGGTGCATGAGAACGACTGTTTTCCTGGCGCTGTTGCTGCTCGTCGGTTGCGGGCAGCAGCCTGACCCCTTGTATCTGCCGGTCGGCGACGACTACCCGGAAAAGCTCAGCGACTGGGGCATGCTGCACCGCGTCGACGGCTACCTGACGCCGGCGCCGACGGCATTGCCCTACGACCTCAACACTCCGCTGTTCACCGATTACGCCCACAAGCTGCGCACCCTGTGGATACCCGAGGGCGAAGCGGCGCGCTATGGCGAGGAGCGCTTCGACTACCCGGTCGGCACCGTGCTGAGCAAGACCTTCTACTACCCGAGGGATGACCAGGGCCGCCTGTTGCGCAATGCCCAGGATCTGCGCGACCCGGAGCGCGGCGTGCCGCTGGCGCGGGTGCAGCTGATCGAGACACGCATCCTGCTGCGGCAGCGCGACGGCTGGGTGGCGCTGCCCTATGTGTGGGATGCGGGGCAGCAGGAGGCCTATCTGGAATGGGCTGGAGCCGGCCAGGAACTGGCGCTGCGGGACGAACGGGGGGGCGTGCTGCCGGTCGCCTATCAGGTGCCGGATGCCAACCAGTGCGCCGGCTGCCATGAGGAGCAGGCCGGTCAGGGCGTGCAACCCCTGGGTCCGAAGGCCCGGCATCTGAACAAGGGCTTCGCCTATGCTGTCGGGGTGCGCAATCAACTGGAGCAATGGCAGCGCCGGGGGCTGCTGGTCGGCCTGCCGGAGCGGCACCAGGGCGTGCCGCGCAACGCCCTGTTCGGCCGGCCGCGCGCCGGCGAAAGCCTCGAGCTGCAGGCCCGCAGCTATCTGGATGCCAACTGTGCGCATTGCCACAACCGCCGAGGCCCGGCGCGTACCTCAGGGCTCTATCTGGATCCGGGCACGCCCGTGAGTGTCGCCTTCGGCCTGTGCAAGCCTCCGATCGCCGCCGGCAAGGGCTCCGGCGATCGATTGGTGGATATCCATCCCGGCGCGCCGGAGAAATCGATCCTCGGCTACCGGATCGAAAGCACCGACCCCAGCGTGATGATGCCCGAACTGGGGCGCTCCACCGTGCATCGTGAGGGTGTGGAATTGCTCGAGCGCTGGATCGCCAGTCTGCCGGGCGGCTGTTGAGGCAGACCGCGCGGGGGCGAAGCGCCCGCGGGCCTAACAGGGTTGCGGTTTGTTCAATGCCTGCAGTTCCTGCCGGGTCAGCGCCAGCCATTCCCGGTGCAAAGTGCGGTAGTGCTTGGGCGCGCGGCGGGCGTAGCTGTCGATCTGCTCCAGCAGGTTGCGCGCCTCGCCGCTGCGGCCGAGACGCTTGAGTAGCAGAGCGTAGCGATAGCGCGCCTCGGGGCCGGCGTAGTAGTCGGCGAGCACGCGGTATTCCTCTTCGGCCTTGGCGGTTTCCTCCAACTGCTCGAGGGCGCGGGCGTAGAGCAGGTGGCCGTCGGCCGAGCGGTACTGCGGATTGTGCTCGATCAGCCGGTCCAGGCTCTGGCGGCAGCCGGCTGCGTCGCCCTGGGCGAATTGCGCCTGGGCCAGCGGCAGGAGGATTTCCGGGGCCTGGGCATGAATGCCGCGCAGGGCCGCCTGGAAGTGCTCGATGGCTTCCGCGTGACGGCCCAGGCGCGCCAGTTCTTCGGCGAGCTGCACGCGGCTTTCGCTGGTGTCGCGGATCACCAGTTCGTCGCGCAGGGCGCGCAGGTGGCGTTCCGGATCGAAGCGGTCATGCAGGCGGTTGACCGCGCGGCGGCCCCGGCGGCTGCCGAGCACCTCCGGCAGCATCACGCCGAGGAAGTAGATCAGGCCGCCCATGCCGGGCAGGGCGATGATCAGGTACAGCCAGTAGCGTTCCTGGCCCGTGCGTACCACGTGCAGGCCACAGATGATCTGGAAGGCGATAGCCAGTATGGCGAGTAAAGGCATGGCGAGGCGTCCGTGCGGAGAAGGGCGCCTATGTAACACGATATTGCGGGTTTGTCAGCGCGTGCCCGTCGAGAGTGCGAGGCGGTTGGCTATCGGCAGCCACCGCCTCTGTGGAGGATGAGTCGCTAGGCCGCCGCTACCGCCTGGACGAAGGCCTTCACCAGTGGCGGCAGGCGACCGGCGAGGGCGGCGCGCTCCGGCTGGAACAGCGTGGCGACGAAGAACGGGTGGTGATCCAGTTCGATGGCGCGAGGATCGCCCTGTTCGTCCACGGCGGTCACTCGCAGCGGTCCGTCTGCCAGTGCGGCGGCGAACTCGCCGCTGAGGCCGTAGCGGCAGCGGTAGCCTTCTTCCGCCCGGTCGCTGCCGTAGGCCCTGGCCAGGCGGCTGCCGGCGCTGAAGTGCACGGCGCCGAGGGCCTCCACCAGGGCGCAGCTCAGCGGCTGGATCACCGGGCGCGCAGCGTCGGGATTCAGTTCCGCATGTTCGGCATCGCTCCAGCCGAGGACCTGGCGCGCATAGTCGAGCACCGCATGCTGGAAGCCGCCGCAAGTGCCGAGAAACGGCAGCAGGGTCTCCCGTGCATGGCGAATCGCCAACAAGGCGCCATCGGTGTTGCGATAGGGGCTGGCCGGCACGCACCAGAGGCCGTCGAAGTGACCGATGCGCGCCACGCTGTCGATTTCTTCGGTGGGGACCCATTCGGCGCGGACCACCACGCCGAGCGCGGTGGCGGCCAGATCGAGGGCGGGGGGAATGGCTTGGTGCGCGGTAACGGTGGCGTCGTAGTCGCCGATGAGGCCGATCTTCACTTCTTGCATGACATGTCCCTTCTGCCTGCGTTGGAGTGCACGCATGGTAGGTCCGAGCCATGGAGCTTGGCTAGGCAGGTGCCGCTGCAAATTCAGGACTTGAACGCCGGTACTTCCAGGTCCAGGCCGACATGGTCGGCCAGAAAGTCTTCCAGCCGCTGGCCGGGTGCGGTTTCGAAGGTCTGCCCGGTATTGGTCAGGGTCAGGACCCGGTCGATGCGGAAGTTGCGAAAGTCGCCGCGCAGTTCACACCAGCCGCACAGGGTCCACACCTGGCCCCAGAAGAACAGCCCTAGCGGCCGGATGCGTCGCTCTGTCACCGCCTCGGTCAGGCTGCGGTAGCCGAGCAGCAGCGTGTTCCGCTCGCGAATCGCCTGGCGCAGCAGGCCGAGCCAATGCACCGGGTAGGCGTGGACCTCTGGGGCGAACAGGTGGTTGCGGTTGAATTCGTCGCGTAGCGCCGGCGGCAGTACGCCATGGATCTTCGCCATGGCCGATTCGGCCGAGCGCTGCAGTTCGGGATCGGCCCAGGTCTTGACCATGCGGGCGCCGACCAGCAGCGCCTCGATCTCGCTGCGGTCGAACATCAGCGGCGGCAGGTCCATCGGCAGGCGCAGCACATAGCCGACGCCCGCCTCGCCCTCCAGCGGCACGCCGGAAAGGGACAGGTCTTGGATGTCGCGGTAGATGGTGCGCACCGATACTTGCAGGCGCTCGGCCAGCCACTGGGCGGTCGTCAGGCGACGGCTGCGCAGGAACTGCACGATCTGGAACAGGCGGTCGGCACGTCTCATGGGACCCTCCCAGGTTGAGGCTGCGTTCAGGGCAGGCTATGCAGGCCCGCGTCGCTGTCTTGTATCACGGCGGCGAAGCCATGGGGCACGATGAAGGTCCTGCTCGGCTGAATCTGCCCGGCAGCGCCCGGAAGACGGGCGAGTAGCGCCTCCAGAGGGGCGTCGACGTTGAGTTGGCCGCGGGTACCGCCGGCGCGCTGCCGCAGCTGTTCGGCGAGGCCGCCTTCGCTGCGGGGAAGCTGGCTCATGCGCCTGTCCACGACGGGCAATGGCGTGGCCAGGGTGTTTTCATAAGAGCGGGTGGCGCGCTCGAGATCGGCGGTGGCGAGTGCGCACCAGTTGGCGGCATGCATGGCGTCGCTCCTTGGCGGTGGATGTCGGCAGCCGGTGGCGCCTGCGCGGCATCGTGCTGTCGACGGCCACCTTAAGGAGGGGCTACTGACACCCTGCTGTCAGCAGGGGGCGACGCACCGCTCAGCGTTGTGCCGGCGTCACCCGCCAGACCTTGTTGCCGACGTCGTCCGCCACCAGCAGTGCGCCGGCTTTGTCTATTTCCACGCCGACCGGGCGGCCGAAGGCGTTCTCCTCCTCGCTGACGAACCCGGTCAGCACGTCCTGCGGTGGGCCTGAGGGGCGGCCGTTGTCGTCGAATGGCACGTAGATCACCTTGTAGCCGCTCAGCGGCTTGCGGTTCCACGAGCCATGCTGGCCGACGAAGGCGCCGCCGGCATAGCGCGACGGCAATAGGTCGCCCTGGTAGAAGGCCAGACCGAGGGAGGCGGTGTGGGCGCCGAGGGCGTAGTCCGGCACGATGGCCTTCTCCACCAGATCCGGGCGCTGCGGTTCGACCCGCTCGTCGACGTGCTGGCCATAGTAGCTGTAGGGCCAGCCGTAGAAGCCACCGTCGCGCACCGAGGTCATGTAGTCCGGCACCAGGTCGCTGCCGATCTCGTCGCGCTCGTTGACTGCCACCCACAGCTCGCCGCTCTGCGGCTGCCAGGCCAGGCCGTTGGGGTTGCGCAGGCCGAAGGCGTAGAGGCGGGTCGCGCCGGTGGCCGGATCGACTTCGAGGATGGCCGCGCGGTTCTCCTCTGCCTCCATGCCGTTCTCGGCGACATTGCTGTTGGAGCCGACGGTGGCGTACAGCTTGCTGCCGTCGCGGCTGGCAATCAGGTCCTTGGTCCAGTGGTGGTTGATCGGTCCGGCCGGCAGGTCGGCGACTTTTTCGCCCTTGGCGGTGATGCGGGTGTCGCCCACGCGATAGGGGAAGCGCACGATGGCGTCGGTATTGGCCACATACAGCTGGTCATCGACCAGCGCCATGCCGAAGGGCGAGTAGAGGTTTTCCAGGAAGGCGGTCTTGACCTCGGCGACGCCGTCGCCATCGGCATCGCGCAGCAGGCTGATGCGGTTGGCGCTGGGTACCCCGGCGCCGGCCTTGGCCATGACCTTCTTCATCACCCAGCCCCGGATGCCCTGGCCGTCCTCCGGCTTCGGCGGCGCGTTGGTTTCGGCCACCAGCACGTCGCCGTTGGGCAGCGTCAGCAGCGTGCGCGGGTGGTCCAGGCCCTCGGCAAAGGCTTTCACCTGCAGCCCCTCGGCGGCGTGCGGTGTGCGTCCTTCGGGCCAGCCCTTGGCCGGCGCGATGTCCACCGTCGGCAGCAGGCTCGGGTTGGGCGGCAGCAGGGTCGGCTCTGGGCCGTAGGTCTCGCTGACCGGGACTCGGGCCGACTCGCCGCAACCGGCGAGGGCAGTCAGCAGGAGCAGGGCTGTGGCGGCGCGCATGGGCATTCTCCGTTGTGGTGGGGGCAACGGGTGTGACCATGCTCGCCGGGTGGGGTTCGGCGCGGTTCAGTCCTGCGTCTGTGGGCGCTCCAGGCGCTTGAGCAGGGTGAGGATGATCAGCGCCAGCAGGCTGCTGAGCACCGCGGTGGCTTCATGGCCGAGGCCGACGGCGACGCCGATGGCGGCGGTCAGCCAGATGCCGGCGGCGGTAGTCAGGCCGCGCACGTGCAGAGCGGAGTCGTTCTTCAGGATGGTACCGGCGCCGAGAAAGCCGATGCCGGTGGCCAACCCCTGGATTACCCGGCTGAGGGCGTCGTCGGACACGCCGGCCTGCTGCGGCACCAGCACGAACAGGCACGCGCCGAGGGCCACCAGCATGTGCGTGCGCAGCCCGGCGGACTTGCCGCGCTGCTCCCGCTCGAAGCCGAGCAGCCCGCCGAGCAGGGCGGCGGTGAGCAGGCGCAGCAGCACCCGGGTTATGTCGGCGATGTCGTTGAGATCGGAAAACTCGTCGATCAGGGTGGCCCTGACGATTTCCCACCACTGCATGGTTCGCTCCTGTCGCTGGTCGACATTGGACCGGTCAGTCGACAAAGGGTTGGCGATCAGCGGTCATCGACCACCTTGAAGCGCAGCACGCCGATCAACTGGCCGGCTTCGGTGACCACCCGGACCTGCCAACGGCCGACCGCCTCGGCCGGGAAATTGAGCTTGTGGGTCCAGGCCCGGTAGCCCTGTTCGCGGCCGCCACGGATATCCAGGGCGATGCGCTCCACTGTACGGCCATCGCGCAGCCAGACATGGTAGATGCGCTCCTTCAGCCCGCGCGGGGCGTTGATCGCGGTGTAGGCGAACAGCCCCTGGGCGCGCAGGTCGGTCAGGCCGATGCGGTGCAGGCGCTCGCCCGGCTCGCGGTTCGGTCCGTCGATACGCGTGGTCACCGCCACTTCGGTCAGCCACAGCGTGGCCGGCGGTACCCACAGGCGCAGCAGCCATCCGAGGCTACCCAGCAGCGCCAGCAGCATTACCAGCGCCAGCCAGCGCCGCCAGCCTTCCAGGCTCAACCTGGCGGACAGGCTGGGCACCGACAGCACCAGCGACACGCCGAGGGCCCAAAGATAGCTCTGTGCGGTGGTCAGGTGCAGCAGGATCGGCAGCGCGGTGAGCAGTACCGCGAACAGCGTCAGGCTGTGGAAGGCGAGGAACAGCCAGCGCCGCTCGGCCAGGCGCTTGTAGTACAGCGGGTCGATCACCGAGACCAGCGCGGCGATGCCGAGCAGGCTGGTGAAGGCCGCCTGGCCGCTGTTCCAGGTGGTGGTGATGAAGAAGAACGGCAGCACGAAGAACAGGCTTTCCTGATGCACCATCTGGGTTGCATAGCGCAGCAGCAGCGGTGGCAGGTCGCGGCCGAACCAGCGCATGAACTGCCGACGCAGGCTGTTCTCCAGCACCAGCCAGAGCCAGCTGACCAGCATCACCACGGCGATCACCTTGGCCAGGCTGGCCTGGCGGTCGACCAGCACGAAGCTGCCGACCCCGGATAGAAAACCGAACAGCGCAAAGGTGCCGGGATAGCGCTGGAACAGCGCCCCGGCCAAGTCGAGCAGGGATTTCAGGCGCGCTCTGTACAGCGGCATGGCGTGGAATCGATGGCCTGGTTTGCGAATAGGACCCATGGGCAGGGGCTTGGTGCCCTCCGCTGGAAAAGCGAATGCCCGCGGGGCGCGGGCATTCTTTCACAAGCCGGCGGTCAGGGCATGCTGTGCAGGCCTACTTCGTTGCCCTCGCTGTCCTTGATCACCGCGATGAAGCCGTGGGGCGCGATCGATGTCCGACCCTTGACCACCTGCCCACCGGCGCCGGGCACCCGGTCGAGCATGGCATCCAGCTGGTCTCCGGCGTTCAGATAGACACGTACGCCGCCAACGCCCGGCCGCTGGTCTTGCGACAGCACCAGGCAGCCGCCGACTCCGTCCATGACGTGCGGGAATATCGCCATACGGCTTTCCGCGCCATCCACCACCTCCAGGTGGGCATCCAGTGCGCGCTCGTAGAAGCGGTGGGCGCGGTCGAAATCGCTGACGAACAGTTCGAACCAGTTGATGGCATTCATGATGTCGCTCTCCTTGAATAGTGGTCTGTCAGCAGGTCGGCGCAACTGCCGGCGCTGTCTTGCCTGCTGGAGAGCACTCTAGGGAGGGGCTGCTGACAACCTGCTGTCAGCAGCCTGCGGTTTCAGTCGTCGAGGGCTTGCGGATAGCTGCCACTGGCAGCGCCGGCATAGGCGGCCAGCAGGCTTTGCAGGAAACGGGAACGGGGCATGGCGATGACTCCAGTGGATGCGGTGGCGTCATGCTAGGGCGCGCGGCGGTGCGTGGCTGGTTGAATGTTTCGATAAGGGCGATAGGCACGCCCCGCCAGAGGGCTGCGGGGTGATGGCTCAATAGCCGGCGTCGCTATAGGCAAAAGCGCTGGCAAGGATTATCCCCGCATACATCAGGACGGGCAGGACCAGAAACAGCATCAGCGGAACGATGCCGTGCACTGCGAATTTGCTGCGAGCCCCGTGGTAGCTGACGAAGCAGGACCAGACGAGGAAGCTAAAAGGCAGTAACGCCAGCAGGTCCTGCTCCTGCCAGGCGCTGATATGGTTCCGGTAGACCGCTGTCAGGTAGAGGCTGTAGAGCAGCGCCGGAATGCCCGCCACCATCGATGAGAAGGTATGCAGCAGCCGAGCCTCGCGCTTGTCGGGATGCTTGGCGCCGGCCAGGAGCAAGCGCATGCGATACCACCAGCCACCGATCAGCCAGGACACCAAGCCGGAAAACAACCCTGCGATCAACACCGTTACCCAATATGTGGACCAGCTCTCCGCTGTAGCCGGTAGGGAACGGCCAGCGTGCAGGTCGGCTCGTACCATGCCCATATCCAGGCGATCGATTGCCGATGCCATGCCTATCAGCCAGATGCCGAGGAAGACTGCGGCTGTCGACGCGACGTGATTGCCGGGAGCGAAGAACGTTGAGGGCTTCAGGTACAACGCTTTTAGATTGCGTGGCCGGAAGGGGTCCAGATTTGTCTGGACCCTGGAGGGGGCATCTTCAGGTTGCAGTAGTTCGGCGCTGGGCGGGCGGTACAGGTTCTCCCCCTCCATGGCATAAGACTCCGTTCCATCAAAAGGCAAATTATGCGTCGCGGGACTCAGCGTTGCCCCGCCTTTTCGATTGGATCCGGCAGTCGATTGCCGGCTCGTACCCCGGCCATTCGCACCGCCGCGGACACATCTGGCGACCCTCTCTCAACTCGGCGCGCGATCGCTCCATTTGGGCGCGACGCTGGGCTGCCAGTCGCTCAGCAGGTCCAGCAAGTCGCCTGGCGATTCGCTGCGCTGCAGCATGGCGCGGTGCTGGGGGCGCACGAAGCGTTCTTCCACCAGGTGGTCGAGGAAGTGGCTGAGTTTGTCGTAGAAGCCGTTCACGTCCAGAAGGCCCAGTGGCTTGGCGTGGTAGCCGAGCTGGCCCCAGGTCCAGACTTCGAACAGCTCTTCGAGGGTGCCGAGGCCGCCGGGCAGCGCGATGAAGGCATCGGCCAGCTCGGCCATGCGCGCCTTGCGCGCGTGCATGCCGGCGACCACTTCCAGGCGGGTCAGGCCGGGGTGGCCGATCTCCGAGTCTTGCAGGCTTTGCGGAATGATGCCGATGACTTCGCCGCCGGCCGCCAGGGCGGCATCCGCGACTATGCCCATCAGGCCGACGGCGCCGCCGCCGTAGACCAGGGTCATACCGCGCCCGGCCAGCTCCTGGCCCAAGGCGATTGCCGCTTCACGGTAAATCGGGTTGGCGCCGGGGCTGGCGCCGCAGAACACACAGACGGAACGCAGGGACATTGTCTACTCCGCGGGTTTGAGACGGCCTACAGAGTACTGGCAGGCGTCACGCTTACCAAGCGCAGGATGCTCACAAAGTCTGTGGGCCACCCTGTGGATAAGCTGGGCGAATTCGCTTGGAGGCCGCTCGCAGCGTGCCGCCGCGGGCGTTGCGCGAGTTTTGATCGATCCGAGTTTAATCAATACAAACAGAGGGTTGGATTAGTTATCCAGAAGACGTGCAGGCAGGCGCTCGGTTGTCCCCAGGTGTTGTGGATAACACTGTGGAAAGCCCTTGGAGCGTTGGCGGGAAGCCATTCAGGCCAGGCATTGGCGGCCGTTGCTCAGCTTTCGTACAGGCTGGCGTTTGCGCACAGGCGGTGGGTGGAGTCAAGCACGAAGCCGACTGTCCAGGGGGTGCTGCATAGGCAACTGTCCACAGAAGTTGTGGATGTCGCTGTGGATAACCTGGGCAAGAGCGTGGCCAAGCCCGGTAGCGCGCGCCTTGGCGACGATTGATGGGTATTTGCTCAAGGCGCCGCCGAGGCTTTGCCGCGCCGCTCCAGGTAGGCGGAGATATAGGGCTGAAAGTCCGGTAGCTGGCTGGCCGGCAACCAGTGTTCGTAGATGCGCAGGAAGCCCTGGCGCTGCCTGGCCTGTTCGCTGACCGCCTGCTTGAAGCGATCGACCAGGCGCCGGCCCCAGGCGTTCTTCGCGCAATAGATGCCGGAAACCGCAAAGGGGCCGGTTTCCTTGATCGGTAGCGCGCTGAGTTTGTCCTCGCCGGCCGAGTGCATGAGCGGCGGCAGCGGATATTCCAAGGTGTAATCGGCGCGGCCATGGGCGACCATGATGGTCAGGTTGGTTCCCAGGTTAGGGGCCGGCACCAGCTCCAGGTTGCTGGGCGGCTGGCCATGCAGCAGTGGCTGCAGCGCCGCGCCGTAGAGTCGGCCCTTGGTCACCACGCCATGCAGTTGCGGGTCGTAGAGGACCTGGCGCAGCGGCAGGGGCGCTTGCGCCCGCAGCCGGTCGGCCAGCTCCGGACGCATGACCAGGTGCACCGGCGGCAGCACCATCAACTCGGCGTAATAGCCGATGCGATCGCGCTCCGCGGTGGCCAGGGCGACGCCGAAGCAGACCGGCTTGCCCTCCTCGATATCCTTGAAGGTACGCGGTACGTTGCCGAGGCGGAAATGGTGCTGGTACTCCGGCAACTGGGTGGTGATCAGCTGCAGGGCCTCGTAGACCAGGCCGTCCACCGGTTGGCCGTTTTCGAAGTCGCTGAAGCCTTCCCAGTCCGGCAGCGACCAGATGACCGCGGTGTCCTCGGCCGGACAGGCGGCACTGCCCAGCAGCAGTGCCGAGAGAAGGAGATATCTGAGCGGGTTACCCATGTCACACCGCCGCGATGGAAAGACCTGCGCTTTTACAGCTTAGCCAAAAAGCACTGGCGTAGCGGCTTCAGCTCGCCAGTAGCCAGAGCCCGGCACCAGCCGAGGCGCCGCCGGCCAGGCGAACCAGGGGCTCTGCAGACCGCGGTAGCACGCGCACCAGCGCGTAGCCGGCGCCATGCAGGGCAGCGGTGGCGGCGACGAAGCCGATGGCATAGCCCCAGGGGCTGGCCAGGGCGGGCAGCTCCAGGCCATGGGCGATGCCGTGGGCGGCCGCGAACAGCGCGGTCAGGCCGGCGGCCAGTGGCAACGGCGGGCGTACCGCCAGCGCCACCAGCAGGCCGAGGGCCAGCAGCGAACCGGCGATGCCGGTTTCCAGCAGCGGCAGCGACAGGTCGGCAAAACCGAGCAGGCCGCCAACCAGCAGGGTGGCGACGAAGGTCAGCGGCAGCGCCCAGCGCGCCTTGCCCTGCTGCTGCGCCGCCCATAGGCCGACGGCGAGCATCGCCAGCAGGTGGTCGAGGCCGAACAGCGGGTGGGTGATCCCGGCGATCAGGCCGGATTGGTCATGCCCGGGGTGGGCGAAGGCCGCGGTCGGGGCGAGAAGCAACGCGAGGGCGAGCGATGTGCTGCGCAGGTTCATGGTGGATCTCCTTGGTGCTCAGGCGGCGTTCAGCATGCCGTGGCGTTCGATGAAAGCGATGATCTGGTCCAGGCCCTGGCCGGTCTTCTGGTTGCTGAACACGAACGGCTTGTCGCCACGCATCTTCAGGGTGTCGCGCTCCATCACATCCAGCGAGGCACCGACCATGGGAGCCAGGTCGACCTTGTTGATCACCAGCAGATCGGACTTGCAGATGCCGGGGCCGCCCTTGCGCGGCAGCTTGTCGCCGGCGGACACGTCGATCACGTACAGGGTCAGGTCGGACAGTTCGGGGCTGAAGGTAGCGGAGAGGTTGTCGCCGCCGGACTCGACGAGGATCAGGTCGAGGCCGGGGAAGCGCCGGTTGAGCTGGTCGACCGCCTCCAGGTTGATCGAGGCGTCCTCGCGGATCGCCGTGTGCGGGCAGCCGCCGGTTTCCACCCCGATGATGCGCTCCGGCGCCAGGGCCTGGTTGCGTACCAGGAACTGGGCGTCTTCCTGGGTGTAGATGTCGTTGGTCACCACCGCCAGGTTGTAGCGCTCGCGCAGCGCCAGGCACAGGGCCAGGGTCAGGGCGGTCTTGCCGGAACCGACCGGTCCGCCGATGCCGACGCGCAGGGGTTGGCTGTTCATTTTCTTCTCCTAGGAACGAAACAGTCGGGAATACTGGCGCTCGTGCGCCATGCTGGTGAGGGCCAGGCCGAAGGCGGCGCTGCCCCAGCCTTCGGGTTCCAGCTGGTTGGCCTGGCGCTGCGTCTGCTCTAGCAGCGGCAATAACTCGGAGGTCAGGCGCTGGGCGGCCTGCTGGCCCAACGGCAGGGTCTTCATCAACACCGCCAGCTGGTTCTCCAGCCAGCCCCATAGCCAGGCGGCCAGCGCGTCTTGGGGCGCGATGTGCCAGGCGCGTGCGGCCAGCGCCCAGGCCAGCGCCAGGCCGGGTTCTTCGCTGCCGGCGAGCAGGCTGCGGGCCTCGTCGTCCAGTTCCGGCAGGCCTTCCAGCAACTGCCGCAGGGAATAGCCCATCTGCCGGCTTTCCAGGCGCAGCTCGCGGGTTTCGCGGCTGGCGCGGTGGCGTTCGGCGAGCGCGCGCAGTTCGTCCCAGTCGCCGCTCGCGGCGGCTTCGCAGTGGGCCAGCAGCAGCGGCGCCTCGAAGCGCGCCAGGTTCAGCAGCAACTGGTCGGCGATCCACTGGCGTGCGCTGTCACTGTTGTGCACCAATTGCTGTTCGACGGCCATTTCCAGGCCCTGGGAATAGCTGTAGCCGCCGATCGGCAGTTGCGGGCTGGCCAGCCTCAACAGCGCCCAGGCGTCGTTCACGGGCGTTTGCCGAACTGGTGCAGGCGCGGCGCGTAGCTGAATTCGGCGTCGCCGGCGTGGGAATGGTGATGGCCACCGCCGTAGGCACCGTGCTCGGGCTGGTAGGGCGCCTCGATGGATTCGACCCGGGCGCCGAGCTGTTCGAGCATGGCCTTGAGCACATAGTCATCGGGCAGGCGTAGCCAGCCATCGCCGAGCTGCAGCGCCACGTGGCGGTTGCCCAGGTGGTAGGCGGCGCGCATCAACTCGAAGGGGCTGGCGCAGGTGACATGCAGCAGCGTTTCAGGGCGGGCGCGCACGCGCACGATGCGTCCATCCTGGGCGAGCAGGCAGTCGCCATCGGCCAGCGGCGGCTGGCCGCGTTCGAGAAACAGGCCGACCTCCTCGCCCTCCGTGCTGAAGCAGCGCAGACGGCTCTTGCTGCGGGCTTCGAAGCTCAACAGCAGCTCGGCGTCGCAGTCCGGCTGCGGGGCGGTGCGTTGGTGGATCACCAGCATGTGGCGGTTCCGGCAGTGAACGATGCCAGGACCAGAGCAAGGGCCTTGCCAACGTGCCTGGGGCGAGCTGGTGCGGGTTCGGGCGCGTTGCTGCCTCGCTCTGGAGCATTCCGGCGATCCGCCTTGGTGCGTATGCCGGGTTATTGCTCTTAGTTGGTGCGTAATGGGTATTGGTTCCTGGGGCAAGCGCGGCGGCGACCGCCCTTCCCAGGGTGGTCGAGGATGCTGTCGAGATGCCGTCAGATGGGCTGTAAGCCCCGCGCGGCAAGGCCTGCGGCAATCATTGCCGTGGTCGATTTCTACTATTCCGAATGGCCGCTTTGCCGAAAAAATCCCGCGCGTAGCATGGGCCCCGTAGTCACTTTCCAGCCCCCAGGAGGAGCCCATCATGAAACCGCAGATTTTTGCCAGCCTGATCCTTGCCAGCCTCGCCGGCAGCGCCTTCGCCCTGCCGCAGAGCGAGCCCCAGCCGTTGCTGGGCGAAGTCAAGGCCAGCACCCGCACAGTCGCCGAGGACGGCTTCAAGCGCACCCCGCTGGGCGGCGGCTTGGCCGAAGGCGGCGCCGAGCGCACGTTGCAGCGTCTGCGACTTGCCGAAGACGGCTATGACCAGACCCCGCAGGGTCAGAGCTTCGCCGAAGACGGCTATGACCGGACCCTGCCGGGCCAGACCGTGGCCGAGGATGGCTATGACAACACCGTGCAAGGCGAGCGCTACGCCGAGGACGGCGGTACCCGCACCACCCAGCAACGTCGGGTCTGATCGTGCGTAGCGGCAAGAACCAGGGCGCCAGGACGGCGCCCTGGCTGCTTTCAGGCGGTTGCCTTGCTGTTTGCCGCGGCGATCATAGTGCTGGCCATCACCCCGTAGGCGGTGCTCCAGGCGTGCTCCACTTCCTCGGTAAAGGCATCGGCCAGGCCCTGCTTCAGGGTTAGCAACAGGGCGTTGCCCACGGTAGCGTAGTGGCGGTTTTCCACGCCGTACTCCACATGGCGCTCGCCGAGCCGTTGCAGCACCGGCACCAGTACCTCCAGTTCATCCAGCTTGCCGACCGCCACGCCGATCATCTGCATCAGCTTTCGGCCCTGGGCCTGCATGTCGCCCTTGAACATCGGCATCAGGCTGGGATCGGCGTCGAACAGGTTGGCGTAGAACAGCGCCGCCGCCTCGTCGGCAATCGGTGCCACCTGGGCGAAGCTGCCCTGCACCAGTTGGATCTGTCTCGGGGTCATCGTTTCGTTCCTCTGGGTCAATGCGTTTCGGTCATTGGCTATGCGAGACCATGTATTTCACCGCGGCGGCGACCTGCCGGTCGCTCAGCGCGGCGTTGCCGCCACGGGCGGGCATGCTGTTGCCGTCCGGTCCGCTGAAGCCGTTCAGGGCATGGTCGGTCAGTACGTCCTGGCCCTGGGCGATGCGCGGTGCCCAGGCGAGCCGGTCACCCTTGCGCGGCGCGCCAGCCAGGCCGTTCAGGTGGCAGACCTTGCAGGTGCCGTCCCACACCTGCTGGCCGAGCCGCAGCTCGGCCTGCGCGGGAGTCTCGCCGCACCCGGCCAGCGCCAGGCAGCCGGCGAGCCCGGTGCTAGCCGCCCAGCGGCACACGGATCACCACCCCGCCCATGACGTCGCCGATCTTGAAGTCAGTGCGCGGGCTGTCCTTGTGCTCGTTGTGGCAGGCGGCGCAGACCGGGGCGACGGCGACGTCCGGGTAGACGGCGGTGAAGTAGGTCTGCTCGCCGAGCTTTTCTTCGGCGTAGTAGTTCTCTCCGGGGTGATCGAGGATGTATTGCAGGCCGGCCTTCTCCGCCTCGGTGCGCGGTGCGTTCTGCTTGTTCACCGGCCACAGCGATTGCAGCGAGTAGCTGAAGGCCTGGGTCTTGCCGGCGACGGTCTCGGCGCCGAAGCGGAACATCTGCGCCGGCAGCGGCAGGGCCTTGTCGTCGACGAAGTGTTCGCTGGCGGTGATCGCGCCGGCTTCCTTCAGGCGGTTGACCACCTGCTTGGTGTAGACGGCGCGGTCGGATTCCATCACCAGGTGCAACATGTCGGTGAGTTGCTGCGGGGTGAAGCCGCTCGGTTTGCTGTCCTGGCAGCCGGCGAGTGCCAGCAGACCGGTGGCGACGGCGAGAGGGTAGAGGATCTTGTGCATAGGTTTCTCCAGGTCGGGCTCTAGGGTTGGGGCAGGCACAGCGGTGGTGCTAACGCCGGGCACGCTCCAGCGCCATGTCCACGCTGGGGACATGCTGCGCAGGCGCGCCTCGGAAGTTGTCTTGCAACAGGTTCGGATCGGCCAGGGCATCGAGGGCGAAGGGCAGTCCGTGGCAGTCCAGGCAGACGCTGCGCAGCATTTTTTCCACGGGTCGCAGGTTGGCGTTCTGGTTGTGCTGCACCAGGCGACGTGCCCGGCCGCCGATCTCGGCGGCCTCCCGTGGCAGGTGGCAACTGGCGCAGCTCACCCCGGTGCCCGGCGGCAGTTCGCCGCGCTGCTCGGCTTGCCAGAGCCGGTGGTGCGGCGAGTCCCGGTAGGCCAGCGAATGGCGGTCGGCGTGGCAGCCCAGGCAGGCGTCCACCGCGGCCTGGGCGCGGTCGATGCGGTGCTCGCTGTGGCAACTGTTGCAACCCAGCTCGTGCCCGCTGCTCGCGGCAACGAACGGCAATCGGCTACGTTCCGGGCGCATCGGCGTCAGCGCCAGCCCCGGATCGAGACGCATGCCGTGCTTGCCGGCGAAGAAGCCTTGCGCTTCGCCGGCATGGCAGCCCTGGCAGGTTGCCAGGGCAGGCTTGGCCTGCCAGACAGTGCCCGCCGGCTGGTGGCAGCCGCTGCAATTGACGCCGGCCTCGGCGTGGCCGCTGGCTTGCCAGTCGGCAATCGCCTGGGCGCTCAACTGCTCGGCGGGAGCATCGGGCCGTACGGGGTGGACCGGCTTTTGCCAGTCCGGATGTTTTTCCTCCAGCGGTGCCGGTGCGGCGATGCGGGCGATGGCCAGCAGCATCGGCTGGTCGGCACCCCTCACCAGGAATTCTTCATACAGCGCGCGGTTGTCGTGGTAGTTGTGGCAGCCGGCGCTGGCGCAGCTATCGAAGGCCATGTCGCGGTGGCTCGGGCGTTGCTCGGCGATATCCGCGTGGCAGTGGGCGCAGAAGTCGTCGGGCAGGGTCACGCCCATTGGCCGGGTGCGCTCCGGACTGTGCTCGACATGGCAGGCCAGGCAATAGCGGGCGTCCAGATGGGCCAGGCGATCGGCGTTGCGCGGATCGGTGAATTTGCTCTGCGGATGGGCGTCGTGGGCGGCGGCCAGTTCCTCGCCGTGACAGCCGACACAGGCCTTCTGCAGCACCTCGCCGCCTCCCAGCGGGCTGGTGTGACAGGCGCCGCAGGCCTCTTCCAACTGATGGTGGCCGGCGGACAGTGGCCCTGGGTTGAAGGCTTGCAGGTCCTCGCCGGCCAGCAGTCGGTAGCCGTACCAGCCGCCGAGGACGCACAGCGTGGTGAGCCAGAGCGCCCAGATTGCGTACTTCATGAGCGTTCCTTAGAAGTAATAAACCGAGAGCACATGCGCGGCGAGCAGAGCAGGCCAGGGCCAGACCGCGACGATGTGACCCCACACCAACCAGCGGCGGCCCTGGCGGGCCACTGCGGGCGGCAGGCGATGCTCGAGGGCCATCAGCGCCGCCGCCAATCCACCACCGGCGAGCAGCAGGAGGAAGTCGACGAGCAGCCAGCGATTGAGGTTTTGCCCGCCATCCAGGCCGGTGTGCACGGTCAGTAGTGCCGCGGCCAGCACGCCGAGGGCCACGTGCAGCAGGCGCCAGCGGTAGAAGGCGCCGAGCGGCGCTGTCGGCAGGCGCTTGCGCAGCGACATCGCCAGCCCGAGCAGGGCCAGCCCGAGCAACGCGAAGCCGCTGGCCTGGCGCCACGCACTGTCCTGCCAGAGTGGGCTGAGACCAGGCTGCAGGGCCGATACCGGCGCCGCGAAAGCCGGCACCAGGCTGAAGGCGAATACCGCGGCGATCGCCAGGCCGCCGCCCAGCGCCAGGGCCGCGGCACCGCGTTCGGCCGGGCGCGGTGTGTGGTCGCCCAGAAGGTTCTGCAACAGCGGTTTGCAGCCGCCGCAGACCGTGCCGGCTCCGCATTGGCGGCCCAGCTCGGCCAGATCCGTGGCGCCGGCGGCGAGACAGGCGCCGAGCTGACCGCGTGTCACGTTGAGGCACTGGCACACGGTGGTGGCCGGTGGCCAGTGGCTGACCTGCTCGCTGCTCGCCGGCCACAGGCGTCCCTCGCGGCCGAAGCGCCAGAGCATCAGCGGGGTGACGCGCCGGCCGTGTCGCAGGGCATCCAGCCAGCGCCGGCTCTCCGCGCATTCGCCCACCGCCAGCGCGCCCAGTAGTCGGCCACGGTGTACCAGCAGCTTGCGATACAGGCCGCGTTCGGCATCGAAATAACTGCACTCGCGCTGGCGAATGCGCTTGAGCGGCTCGACCACTTCGCCAGCGCTGAATACCGGCAGCCCGGCCACCTTCAGTTGCGTGGCCTGCAGCGAACCTCGATAGCGAGCGTGGCCCCCGGCCAGGTGCTCGGCGAGCACCGCCGCCTGCTCGAAGCCGGGTGCTACCAGGCCGTAGGTCTGTCCGCGATGCTCGGCGCACTCGCCAATGGCGTAGATGTCGGCCTCGGAGGTGCGCAGGCAGTCGTCCACCACGATGCCGGCGCCGACCCGCAGCGAGGCCGCCCGCGCCAGTTCGACATTCGGCCGGATGCCGGTGGCCAGCAGCACGGTGTCGCAGGCCAGTTCCCGTCCGTCGCGCAACCGCACGCCGCTGACCCGCCCCTCGCCCAGCACGGCGGCGAAACCGTTGCCGAGCAACACCTCGATGCCCGATGCCTGGACCCGGCGCAGCAGCTGCTCGGCGCCAGCCTCGTCCAGCTGCCGGTTCATCAGCCGTGGCGCCTGCTGCACCAGGGTCACCTGGGTATGGCCGCGTTGCAGGGCGCGCGCCGCCTCCAGGCCGAGCAGGCCGCCGCCGATCACCACGCAACGGCGACTGCGCGCGGTGCGGGCGAGCAGCGCGGCAGTGTCGCCCAGGTTGCGGAATACGAATACGCCGGACAGACCGACCCCGGGCACCGCGGGGACGTGTGCGCGCGAGCCGGTGGCGAGGATCAGGCGGGAATACCGGAAGCGTCGGCCCTGGGCGTCTATCAGCCATTTGCCGACGGGGTCGATGTGCTCGATGCGACAGCCCAACTGACTGCGCAGGCGCTCGCCAGGCATCGTGCGCAGCGGAATGGCGATGCGCTCCAGCCTCACCTCGCCGGCCAGCAGCGCGCTGAGGCGAACACGGTCGTAGGGAGCCCAGGCCTCCTCGCCGATCAGCAGGATCTGCCCCGGATAGCCGCGCTGCAACAGCTCCTGGGCGCAGCGCACGCCCACCGGACCGGCGCCGACGATGATCAGCGGTGCTTGCTCGCAGGCGGTTGCCGACGCATCCGGCGCGGGCGATTCGGGGGTGACGGCGGTGGCACGGTCGAGCAGCATCTGCATCCTCCTCCGTACTCCGCTTGCCGGGTACGGGGTTGAGCCGAAAAAAAACGCCGTGTCCGGCGCGCAGGCGAAAGGCTTGCACCGGTCACGACGTCTTTGTCTGTCAACCCTGCGCCGCCGTTGGCGCAGTCGTTGTGTATGCAGGCGTTTCAGCAAGCCTTGTGCCAGCACCTGTTTGAAAGTTGTAACTAACTGAAAGAGCGGGATTTATCCGAGGTGTAGAGGTCTCCCTGGTCGGTCCGCTGCAGCGCACAAGCGGTCCATGACGAGGCATCCCGCTGCATCGCGGGGCGCTCGCCGCCTGCCGCCTGGCCATGCACGGGGCGTCCAACTGTGGTAAAACGCCTGCCAGCCATGTAGATGGCTGAAACGTTCTCAGGGCGGGGTGCGATTCCCCACCGGCGGTAATGGCGTGCAAGGCGCCTAGCCCGCGAGCGCTTGCCGATGCGGCAAGGTCAGCAGACCCGGTGTGATTCCGGGGCCGACGGTATAGTCCGGATAAAGAGAGAACGGGATGGCTTTCGGGCGCGACATCGCGTGCCCGCCGCTCCCTTTCGATCCGTAAATGCCCTGTTTTGCCAAAAACAGGAGTTTTCGTTCATGTCATATGCTTCGCGCGCCTTATGCGGCTTCGCCGGTACGAGGCGGCTACCTATAATTCGCCGATCCGGAACCACAGCAGTAGCGGAGGTCGCCCCATGTTCACCGGCATAATCGAGGCCATCGGCAGCATTCGCGCGCTGACTCCCAAGGGGGGCGACGTCCGGGTGCTGGTGGAAACCGGCAAGCTGGATCTCTCCGACGTCAAGCTCGGCGACAGCATCGCCGTCAACGGCGTCTGCCTGACCGCCGTGGAGCTGCCCGGCAACGGCTTCTGGGCCGACGTCAGCCGCGAGACCCTGGCGCGCACCGCCTTCATCGACCTCAAGCCCGGCAGCCGGGTCAACCTGGAAAAGGCCCTGACCCCCACCACCCGCCTCGGCGGTCATCTGGTCAGCGGCCACGTCGATGGCGTCGGCGAGGTCGTCAAGCGCGAGGATAACGCCCGCGCCATCCAGTTCACCGTGCGCGCCCCGCGTGAGCTGGCCAAGTACATCGCGCTGAAGGGATCGATCACCGTCGACGGCACCAGCTTGACGGTCAACGCCGTCAACGGCGCCGAATTCGAGCTGACCATCGTGCCGCACACGCTGGTCGAGACCATCATGGCCGACTACCGTCCCGGCCGGCAGGTCAACCTGGAGGTCGACCTGCTGGCCCGCTACCTCGAGCGCCTGCTGCTCGGCGACAAGGCCGCCGAGCCCAGCTCGACCGGCATCAGCGAAGCCTTCCTGGCCGAACACGGCTACCTGAACAAGTGAGACGCGCCGCCATGGCCCTGAATACCGCAGAAGAACTGATCGAAGACATCCGCGCCGGTAAGATGGTCATCCTCATGGATGACGAGGACCGCGAGAACGAGGGCGACATCATCATCGCCTCCGAATGCGTGACCGCCGAGCACATCAATTTCATGGCGCGCTTCGCCCGCGGCCTGATCTGCATGCCGATGACCCGCGAGCGATGCGAATTGCTCAATCTGCCGCTGATGGCGCCGCGCAACGGCTCCGGCTTCGGCACCAAGTTCACCGTCTCCATCGAGGCCGCCGAGGGCGTCACCACCGGCATCTCCGCCGCCGACCGAGCGCGCACCGTGCAGGCTGCCGTAGCACGCAACGCTGTGGCCGCCGACATCGTCAGCCCCGGCCACATCTTCCCGTTGATGGCCCAGCCCGGCGGCGTGCTGGCCCGTGCCGGCCACACCGAGGCGGCCTGCGACCTGGCGCGCATGGGCGGCTTCGAGCCGAGCGGGGTGATCTGCGAGATCATGAACGACGACGGCACCATGGCGCGTCGGCCGGAGCTGGAGAAGTTCGCCAAGGAGCACGGCCTGAAGATCGGCACCATTGCCGACCTGATCCACTACCGTCTGATCCACGAGCGCACCGTCGAGCGCGTCAGCGAGCAGCCGCTGGACACCGAGCTGGGCCAGTTCACCCTGGTCACCTATCGCGATGGCGTGGAGAACACCGCGCACATGGCCCTGACCCTGGGCAAAGTGTGCGCCGAGGACCCGACCCTGGTGCGGGTGCACAACATGGATCCGTTGCGCGACCTGTTCCTGGTCAACCAGCCGGGGCGCTGGAGCCTGCGCGCGGCCATGGCCGAGGTGGCCAAGGCCGGCAGTGGCGTGGTGCTGCTGCTGGGCAACCCGCTGACCGGGCCCGACCTGCTGGCGCACTTGGAACGCCAGCTGGGCGGCGAGGCCAAGGTGGCCAGCCCGTCCACCTACAGCACCGTCGGTGCCGGCTCGCAAATCCTGCGCGACCTTGGCGTGCGCAAGATGCGCCTGATGAGCTCGCCGATGAAGTTCAACGCGATATCCGGTTTCGACCTGGAAGTAGTAGAATACCTGCCCGCTGAATGACCCGCAGGGCGCCACTCTCCCGAGTGGCGCCCTCGCTCTTTAAACACTGTGAGAATTTGCCCATGTCCCTGAAGACCATCGAAGGTACCTTCATCGCCCCCAAAGGCCGCTTTGCCCTGGTGGTCGGCCGTTTCAACAGCTTCGTCGTCGAGAGCCTGGTCAGCGGCGCCGTCGATGCCCTGGTGCGCCACGGTGTGAGCGAGAGCGATATCACCATCATCCGCGCGCCGGGTGCCTTCGAAATCCCGCTGGTGGCGCACAAGGTCGCCCAGCGCGGCGAATACGACGCCATCATCGCCCTCGGCGCGGTGATCCGTGGCGGCACCCCTCACTTCGAATACGTCGCTGGCGAGTGCACCAAGGGCCTGGCCCAGGTGTCCATGGAGTTCGGTCTGCCGGTCGCCTTCGGCGTGCTCACCGTCGACTCCATCGAACAGGCCATCGAGCGCTCCGGCACCAAGGCCGGCAACAAGGGCGCCGAAGCCGCGCTGTCCGCCCTGGAAATGGTCAGCCTGCTGGCGCAGTTGGAGGCCAAGTGAGCCTCAATCACGACGACCAAGCCCCCGCGCCCGGCAAAGGCAAGGGCGCCGCACGCCGCCAGGCCCGCTGCCTGGCCATGCAGGCGCTCTACCAGTGGCATATCGCCAAGCAGCCGATCAACGAGATCGAGGCGCAGTTCCGCGTCGACAATGATTTCAGCACCGTCGATGGCGCTTACTTCCGCGAGATCCTGCACGGGGTGCCTCGCCTGAAGAGCGATATCGACGAGGCGATCCTGCCTTGCCTGGACCGCCCGCTGGACGAAGTCGATCCGGTCGAGCTGGCGATCCTGCGCCTGTCCACCTACGAGCTGCATAGCCGCCTCGACGTGCCCTATCGCGTGGTGATCAACGAGGGCATCGAACTGGCGAAGATCTACGGCGCCACCGACGGCCACAAGTTCGTCAACGGCGTGCTGGACAAGCTGGCGCCGCGCCTGCGGGCCGCCGAAGTGCGCGGCGCCAAGCGCTGAACGGGGCGCCAGTCAGGTGAGCGGACGGAAGCGGATGCGGCGGTGCCTGCCGGGTGGCCGGCTGCCGACATCCGTTCCTGCCGCCTCGGGCGTCCGCTGACGCCATGGGCGAGTTCGAACTGATTCGCCGCTACTTTGCCGCCGCGCCTTGCGCGCAGCGCGTCGAAGGCGTGGCCCAGGGCATCGGCGACGATTGCGCCCTGCTCGACCTGCCGGCCGGCGAACAACTGGCGGTGTCCACCGACACCCTGGTCGCCGGGGTGCACTTCCCCGACCCCTGCGATGCTTTCCTGCTCGGCCAGCGTGCCCTGGCGGTATCTGCCAGCGACCTGGCTGCCATGGGCGCCACGCCCATCGGTTTCACCCTGGCCCTGACCCTGCCCGGCGCCGATGCCGCCTGGCTGGAGGCGTTCGCCCGTGGTTTGAATGCCATGGCCGAGCGCTGCGACCTGGCGCTGATCGGCGGCGATACCACCCGTGGCCCGCTGAGCCTGACGCTGACCGTGTTCGGCCGCGTGCCGCACGGCCAGGCGCTGACCCGTGCGGGCGCGCGTCCCGGTGACCTGCTTTGCGTCGGCGGAGCCCTCGGCGATGCCGCCGGCGCGTTGCCGCTGGTGCTCGGCCAGGCCATGGCTGCCGAGGCGGTCGCCGGGCCATTGCTGGCGCGCTACTGGTCGCCGCAACCGCAGCTGGCGCTCGGCCAGGCCTTGCGCGGACGGGCGACGGCGGCGCTGGATGTGTCCGACGGCCTGCTCGCCGATTGCGGCCATATCGCCGTAGCGTCCGGCGTGGCACTGCTGGTCGAGCAGGAGCGCGTGCCGCTGTCGGCGGCCCTGCTGGCCTACCTGGGCGAAGCCGCGGCGCTGGAATGCGCACTCGGCGGTGGCGACGACTACGTATTGGCCTTTACCCTGCCGGCGGAACACCTGGCCGATGTATCGGCCGAAAGCGGGGCGGTCCGGGTGATCGGCCGGGTCGAGGCCGGGCAGGGCGTGCATTTGCTGGACGCCCACGGGCGAGCCCGCCAACTGCCCATGACGGGCTATCAACATTTCGGGAGTGCGGGTGACTGAATCTGTGAATGTACCGCCGTCGGTATGGCGCAATCCTTGGCATTTCCTGGCCTTCGGCTTCGGCTCGGGGACCCTGCCGAAGGCGCCTGGCACCTGGGGTTCGCTGGTGGCGCTGCCGTTCATTCCGTTGTGGCAGATGCTGCCGGACTGGGGTTACTGGCTGATGCTCGGGGTGACCATGCTGTTCGGTTGCTGGCTGTGCGGCAAGGTCGCCACCGACCTGCGGGTGCACGACCACGAGGGCATTGTCTGGGACGAAATGGTCGGCATGTGGATAACCCTTTGGCTGGTGCCTGAAGGTTGGCCCTGGTTGCTGCTAGGCTTTCTGATATTCAGGGTGATGGATATCGCCAAGCCGTGGCCGATCCGCTGGATCGACCGGCATGTGCATGGCGGTGTCGGCATCATGCTGGACGACGTGCTGGCCGGAGTGTTCGCCTGGCTGGCAATGCAGTTGATCGTCTGGGGGCTGGCCTGAGGAACATCTATGTACGGCTGGTTGTTCGGTGTGTTGTTGGGCCTCTGCGGTCTGTCATCGATGGCCGCCGGGGAGCCCAGTCCGACGGAAATCCGCCTGGTCAGCGAAGTATGGGAAAACCATAGCAACGCGGACGGTACCGGCTTGGCCTGGGACATCATGCGGCAGGTGTTCGAACCGGCCGGTGTCATGCTGCACATCCAGAGCGCGCCCTACACCCGCTCCGTCGGTCTGGTGCTGCGCGGCGAGGCGGACGCCTGGGTCGGCTCCTACCTCAACGAGGTGGAAGGCGCGCTCTATCCTCAATGGCACTACGATGCCGACCAGATCACCGCGCTCGGCCTGGCCGACGGCCCGGTCCCCAGCCTGGCCACCATCGGCAGCTTTCGCCTGGTCTGGATGCGCGGCTACGAATACCAGCGTTATTTGCCGAACTTGATGCATTTCCGGGAAATCCAGCGGCGTAACGGTATCCTCGGCATGCTTGCCCATGGCCATGCGGATTTCTATATCGATGCGCGTACCGAAGTCGAAGACCTGCTGAGCACCGCCGAGCAGCCTTCCCGGTACCGGATGACCGACCTGACCCGCCTGCCGGTCTATCTCGGATTCACCAACAATGCGCGCGGGCAGGCCCTCGCCGCACTCTATGACCGGCGGTTGGCCAAACTGGTGAAGAAAGGCACTTTGCGGCCGATCTTCGACCGCTGGCAGCAACCCTATCCCTTCTAAGAGGCCCCGATGCGTCGTTTCTATCTGCTCTGTGCCGCCGCGATGATGTCGCTCTCGGCGTTCGCCGCCCCCTCCCAGGTGCAAGTGGTGGGCCTGTTCCCCGGCGCTGCGGTGCTCAACGTCGACGGCCAGCGCAAGCTGGTCAAGGTCGGCCAGACCGGTCCCGGCGGCGTGGTGGTGGTCAGCGCCGACAGCAAGGGCGCGGTGCTGCGCGTCGATGGCGTGGAGCGCGCTTATTCCCTCAGTCGCGAATACAGCGATGGCTTTGCCGACACCAGTGCCAAGCAGCAACTGAGCATTGCCCAGGGTGCGGGTGGCCATTACTGGATCGCCGGGTCGATCCAGGGCCAACCGGTGCAGTTTCTGGTGGACACCGGCGCCTCGTCGGTGGCGATGAACGAGGCCCAGGCCCGGCGCCTGGGCATCGACTACCGGGTCAGCGGCACGCCGATGATGGTTAGCACCGCCAGCGGCACCGCCAGTGCCTGGCGCGTCAACCTCAACAACGTGAAGGTCGGCGCACTGGAAGTGCTTGGCGTGGAAGGCGTGGTGATCCAGGGGGACTCGCCCGCCGAAGTGCTGCTGGGCATGAGCTTTCTCAACCGTGTGCGCTGGCGGGAGGAGCAGGGCGTGCTGATGCTCGAGTCCAAGCTCTGACACTGGGGGCTCGGTTTTCGATGCTTATCATCGGCAATTCAGGCTGACCGGCCCGCCGACGCGGCTGCTACAATGCCGCCCTGCCGATTTTTTAGGAGTCATCCGGTGTCCGTCGTCTTCGTCGCCGCCTCCCAGCTGCCCACCCCGTTCGCAGTGTTCACCATGCACGGCTTCCTCGATGAAGAGACCGGCAAGGAGCATGTGGCCCTGACCCTCGGTCAGGTGAACGACGGCGAGCCCGTGTTGGGTCGGTTGCATTCCGAATGCCTGACCGGCGATGCCCTGTTCAGCCTGCGTTGCGACTGCGGCTTCCAGCTCGAAGCGGCGTTGCGCGCCATCGCCGAGGCCGGCCGCGGCGTGCTGCTCTACCTGCGCCAGGAAGGCCGTGGCATCGGCCTGATGAACAAGATCCGCGCCTACGAACTGCAGGATGGCGGTGCCGATACCGTCGAAGCCAATGAGCGGCTGGGCTTCGGTGCCGATCAGCGCGACTATGCCATCTGCGTACCGATGCTCGAACACCTGGGCATCACCAGTCTCAAGCTGATGACCAACAACCCGCGCAAGGTCAACGCCCTGGAAGGGTTCGGGGTACGCGTGGCCGAGCGCATGCCCCTGCAGTTCGGTCTCAACCCGCACAACCGCAAATACCTGGCGACCAAGGCCGGCAAGCTCGGCCACCTGCTCGGCAGCCTGCACCAGGGTGAAGTGGAGCAGCCGTGAAGCGCAGCGAAGTCCGGCGGCGGCTGGAGCTGGAATGGTGGCGCTACCTGCTGCTGACGCTGGCCCCGCTGTTCGTCGTCAGCCTGGTTTTCGGGCGCGCGGGACCCTCCCTGACGATGCTGGCCATGCCACTGTTCATCGCTGCCCTGGCCTCGCTGTTCCTCAGCTTGCCGCTGTTCCATGCCTACAAGCGCGCCTTGATCGCCACCGAGAAGGCGCTGAACACGGCTGAAGAGCACGACGCCTGGTTGGCCTTGGCGCGCACCCGTCGGGTGGCGTTTCTCGGCGCTGCGCTGCCGGCCTGGATTGCCGCCGTCGCGGTATTCGCCGGTCTCGAGGCGATCCCGCAGATCCTGCTGGCGCTGGCCAGCCTGGTGCTGCTGTACCTCTATCGCATTCCCCGCCAGCTCGGCTGATGCGCGCGCTGCTGCTAGCCCTGCTGTTGCTGGCCCTGCCGGCGTCGGCGGCGCAGCGGGTAATCAGCCTGGCGCCTTCCCTCAGCGAAATCATGCTCGAACTGGATGCCGGCGACCTGCTGGTCGGCGTGCTGGGGGGCGGCGAACGTCCGCCGCAACTGGCAGACCTGCCCTCGGTCGGTCGCCACGGCCAGCTGGAGATGGAAAGCCTTCTCGCCCTGCAACCCGACCTGGTGCTGCTGTGGCCCGACAGCATCGGTGCTGCCCAGCGCGAACAGCTCCGCCGGCTGGGCATTCCCCTCTACGAAGGCGCGCCGCGCAAGCTGGACGACCTGGCCACGCAGATCGTCGAAATCGCTGCCCGCATCGGCCGCGCGGAACGGGGGGCGCAGCGGGCCGAGCGCTTCCGCACGCGCCTGGCCGACCTGCGTGAGCGCTACCGACGGGAGAAGCCGCTGCAGGTGTTCTATCAGATCTGGGATACGCCGCTGTACACCATCGGCGGCCAGCAGATCATTGCCGACGCGCTGCGGGTCTGCGGGGCGCAGAACGTCTTTGCCGAGCTGACCCTGCCGGCGCCGCAAATCGGCATCGAGGCCGTGCTGGCCCGCGATCCCGAGGTCATCCTGGTCAGCGAACCGCGCCTGCTGGCGGGTTGGCAGGACTGGCCGCAACTGACGGCAGTGCGCCGTGGCCAGGTCTGGGCGATACCGGACAAGGGCCTGGAGCGGCCGAGCCTGCAGATGCTCGAAGCGACGGAGAAGCTGTGCGACCTGTTGGTGCGGGCCAGGTAGGGCACGGCCTTATCTGGACAGCGCTGACGTCGCACCCGTTTAAATCCCCAGGACTCCGCCCCGTCAGGGAGGCGGGCTGGTGAGGGTGGGGGGCGGGCCTGCCTGCCTGGTCTAGTCAGGCCAGGGTTTCGCTGGTCGGCAATGTTCCAAGCTGTGCCGCCGCCGAAGGTCGGCACCCAGCCAGCAGGCCGCACGGGAACCGAGCGCAAGCTTCCTTGACCCGGTCTTCGCCTGGGAGGCGGGAGAAGGGGCGCTGCCTGCTTGCCTGTTCCGGCCAGACCGGTAAAAGCCTCGGCTATCGGCAACTCTCCCAAACCCGTCATACCGACGAAGGTCGGTATCCAGCCAGCAGGCGGCGCCGGGCCTGCCCGCTGTGCTAGAAGCCCCTTGTCCGGTCAGAAGCGATAGCCAACGCTCAGTTGCACTTCCTCTTCGGGGGCGGGATACAGCCCTTTGTTGCCAGGTGTCCATTGGCTGTAAACGGCATAGCTGTCATAGCGCTTGCCGGTCAGGTTGTTGATCCGCAGCTTGGCATTGAACTGCTGGTAGTCGTAGGTCAGGCCCGCATTGAACAGGGTATAGCCACCCTCGCGCCCTTCGATATGAGCATCATCGCTGGAGAGATAGCGTGGGCCGGTGTAGTTGGCTTCCACGTAGCCGGTCAAGCCTTCCAGCAACAGGTAGCTGAGATTCACCCCGGCGGTATGCCTGGCTACGCCCGGTACATCGTTGCCCCTGAAGTTGCCGGCCTCATACTCGGCGTCGGTGAAGCTGTACTGGCCTCGCAGGTTCAGGCGCTCGGTGAGCTGACGCTGGCCTTCGAGCAGCAGGCCGTTGCGGCGGGTGTCGTCGAGGTTGACGTTGGCGCCTGGGAATCCGAACGCAAAATCCGGCCCGGGGGCTGCGCTATCGAAAGCGATCTCGTTTTTGAGGGCGAGGCGATAGAGCGTCAGTTGGTAATGCTGAATAGCATCTTGCCATTCGATCCCAGTCTCCCAGGAGGTACCGGTCTGTGGTTTGAGGAAGTTCGTTCCGGGAATGGTGTAACCGTTATCGTCGACATTGGCGAAGCGCAGTACGTCCTCGCGCTTGATGAACATACGGACGTACTCGTTTGCCTGCCAGCTTAGGCCGAGGCTATTGCTGTCCTCCCTGTCGGTGTGCGTGAGCCCTTTGCCTTTGTTGCGATCTTCCGTTTCGCTGGTGCGGTAGCCGACGGTCAGGAGTACGTTGCCGCCGAGCGGCTGGCTCAGTTGGGTGTACCAGTCGCGTTGGGTTTGCCGAAAGAGCGTCGCGCCAAAGCCGGAAACACGTTCGTAGTCGCTGGTGATGTGATCGTGGCCGAAAAGCCACTCGCTACGGCCCAGGGTGCTATCCCAGCGAGCCGTCAGGCGCGGGCTGAACGTCTCGACTCGGGTGTCCTGGACGAGGGGTTGCGACAGGTAGGCCACCGAATCGCTGTCCCGATAGCTGTAGTCGAAGTTCGCTGTCCAGTGCTCTCCCAGCGCCTGCTGCAGTGCGAAGCGGTTGACCTCTGTCTTGCTGTCGTTGAAGTCGCGGGGCTTGACGGTGGCCTTGCGATCCGCCCGGCGCTGGGCTTCGCTGAGCGCGCCGGAAAGGCGCAGTTCATCGTCGATGGTCTGGTATTCATAGAGCAGCCAGCCGCTGTCGTGGTCGTAGCGCAGGCGGCTGAACAGGTTGCTGTAGCTGGCATTGTTGTTGTCGCGATAGCCGTCCGAATGGCGGGCTTCGCCGCTGCCGTAGAGGGAGAAACCGCCGCCCAACTGGGCGAAGGCGTGGCCACGATAGGCTTCCAGGTCGTGGCTGCCGCGGCTGGTTTCCACATAGGCTTCGTTTTCGCTCGGGCGGCGGGTGATGATATTCACCACCCCGCCTACTGCCTGGTCGCCATAGAGCACGGTGCCGGCGCCGCGAATGATCTCGATGCGCTCGATATTGCCCAGCGGTACGCTATTGAGGTCGGCGGCTTCCTGGGAGGGATTGTTCAGTCGGCGCCCGTCCACCAGTATCAGGGTGTTGTTCACCGCGTTCGCTCCAAAGCCTCTGAGGCTCAGGGTCACACGGTTGCCGTCGCCGAAGATGTCCTGGATCTGCAACCCCGCCTGGGTCCGCAGCACATCCACCAGACTGCTGGCGGCGCTGGTCTCGATCTGTTCGCGGGTGATCACGGCGACGCTGGCGGGCGCCGGTGCTTGCAGGGGCGTGGCGCGGGTGACAACCAGGGGAGCTGCCTGGTAGGGCTCATCGGCAGCCAGGCCCAGGCCGGGGGCCAGGGCGACGGCGAGGGCAAGGCGGGACAGTTTCATGGTCGATCCTCAAAAGCAAGACGGAAAACTTTCGAGGAGGGCAGGGCAAGGGCAGGGGCACGGAAAACGCCAGGGCGGCAGCCTGCGCTTGACGGTGGAGCCCTCCGCAACACCAGTCGCATCGTGCCGAGGCAGGTCTCCGGGCTGCCGACACGCACCTCCCCGCCTTCCCAGGCGCCTTGCCCAGTGGCTCATCGAGAAAGCGGCGACCCGTGAGGGTCGCGGTCGGTTACCGTTGCGGGGGCAGCGCAGGCCTTTCACCTGCTTCCCGTTTAACGCCGCGCCTGTCGGCAGCGGCGACCTCGGCCAATCTGAATGCCGCGCACCTTAAGGCGCGGCAAGGGAAAACACAAGAAAGCCGGCGAGGCTTGCGTTGTGCAGCCTGTCTGTAGGGGCGAATTTATTCGCCAATGCAGTCCGTCAGGCGAATAAATTCGCCCAAACAATCGTGCCTCGCCCCGCCTTACGGGAGGGCCTTGATCTGCGCGGGTTCGAGCAGTGCCAGGCGTTCGCGTACCGCGGTCTCGATACCGGCGGCGTCGAGGCCGCATTCGGCGAGCATCTGCGCCGGCTTGGCGTGCTCGACGTAGTAGTCCGGCAGACCCAGGTTGAGCACCGGTTTGAGCAGGTTCTCACGGGCGAGCAGCTCGTTGACCGCGCTGCCGGCGCCACCCATGACGCTGCCTTCCTCGATGGTCACCAGCAGAGCGTGGGACTGTGCCAGCTCGAGCACCAACGCCTCGTCCAGCGGTTTGACGAAGCGCATGTCGGCGACGCTGGCGTCCAGGCGGTCGGCCACCCTCAGTGCTTCGCCCAACTGCACGCCGAACACCAGGAAGGCGACGTTCGCACCGCGGCGCCGCACGATGCCCTTGCCGATTTCCAGCGGCTCCAGGCCAGGCTCGATGGCCGCGTTCGGCCCGCTGCCGCGCGGATAGCGCACCGCTGCCGGCCCCTCGTAGTGGTAGCCGGTGGTGAGCAGGCGACGCAGTTCGTTCTCGTCGCTGGGGGTCATCACCAGCATGCCGGGAATGCAGCGCAGGTAGGCGATATCGAAGCTGCCGGCGTGGGTCGGGCCGTCTTCGCCGACCAGGCCGGCGCGGTCGATGGCGAACAGCACGTCGAGGTGCTGCACGGCGACATCGTGGACCAGTTGGTCATAGGCGCGCTGGAGGAAGGTCGAGTAGATCGCCACCACCGGCTTGGCGCCCTCGCAGGCCATGCCGGCAGCCAGGGTCACGGCATGCTGCTCGGCGATGGCGACGTCGAAATAGCGCTCCGGAAAGCGCTCGCTGAAGGTCACCAGATCCGAGCCTTCCTTCATCGCCGGGGTGATGCCGGTCAGGCGCGGGTCCTGTTCGGCCATGTCGCACAGCCACTGGCCGAACACATTGGAGTACTTCGGCCCGCCGGCCTTCTTCGGCTCGGCGCCCTGCGGCTCGAGCTTGGTGATGGCGTGGTAGCCGATCGGGTCGGCCTCGGCCGGGGCGAAACCCTTGCCTTTCTTGGTCACCACATGGAGGAACTGCGGGCCTTCCAGGTCGCGCATGTTGCGCAGGGTGGTGATCAGCGTCGGCAGGTCGTGGCCGTCGATGGGACCGATGTAGTTCCAGCCCAATTCCTCGAACAGGGTGCCGGGCACCAGCATGCCCTTGGCGTGTTCCTCGGTCTTGCGGGCGATCTCCCAGGCGCCGGGTAGGCGCGAGAGCACCTTCTTGCTGCCTTCGCGCATGCTGGCGTAGGTGCGGCTGGAGAGGATCTTGGCCAGGTAGTTGGACAGTCCGCCGACGTTATTGGAGATCGACATGTCGTTGTCGTTGAGCACCACCAGCATGTCGGCGCCGACGTCGGAGCCGTGGTTGAGAGCCTCGAAGGCCATGCCGGCGGTAAGGGCGCCGTCGCCGATCACCGCCACCGTCTTGCGCTTCTCGCCCTTGAGCTTCGCGGCAATGGCCATCCCCAGGGCGGCGCTGATGGAGGTGCTGGAATGGCCGACGCCGAAGGTGTCGTACTCGCTCTCGATGCGCCGCGGGAAGGCGGCGATGCCGTCCTTCTGCCGCAGGCTGTGCATGCGCTCGCGGCGGCCGGTGAGGATCTTGTGCGGGTAGGCTTGATGGCCGACGTCCCAGACCAGCCGATCGTCGGGTGTATCGAAGACGTAGTGCAGGGCGATGGTCAGTTCGATCACGCCGAGGCCGGCGCCGAAGTGCCCGCCGGTCTGGCCGACCGTGTAGAGCAGGTCTTGGCGCAGTTCGTCGGCCAGGGTCTCCAACTCCGCTTCCCCCAGGCGGCGCAGCTCGGCCGGCATCGCTGCACGGTCCAGCAGGGGCGTTAGCGGTCGCTCGCGGGGGATCTCAAGGAACGTCTTGGGCATCAGGCGAATCGTTATAGGCGTAAAAGAATGCGGCAGTTTACCCGAAAAAGGTTGCTGCAAGCGTGCGAACGCGGCTGAGGCCGGTAGCCGCAGGGGCCGGATCGGCGCCGCGGCGGTGCGCCCCGGCCGCGACCGGCCCAGCCCATTCACCAGGTATCGACGAACGGTCGCTTCTTGCCGCTGCGGGCCGCTGGGCGCGGGGTGGCATCCAGCCCGCGCAGCAGCCAGGCGCGGGTTTCCGCTGGGTCGATCACCGCATCGATCTCCAGATAGCTGGCCATGTTCAGCGCCTTGCCGTTGGCGTAGGCCTTGGCCACCAGTTTGTCGAACAGCGCCTTGCGTGCTGCCTCGTCCGGCTGGCTGGCCAGTTCCTTGGCGAAGCCCAGGCGCACCGCGCCTTCCAGGCCCATGGCGCCGAACTCGCCGCTGGGCCAGGCGACGGTGAACAGCGGCGCATGGAAGCTGCCGGCGGCCATGGCCTGGGCGCCGAGGCCGTAGCCCTTGCGCAGCACCACGCAGAAGAACGGCACCGACAGGCTCGCTGAGGCGACGAACATGCGCGACACGTGGCGCACCGTGCCCTGCTTCTCCGCTTCCGGACCGACCATGAAGCCGGGCGTATCGCACAGCGACAGCATGGGGATATCGAAGGCATCGCATAGCTGCATGAAACGCGCGGCCTTGTCGCCGGCCACCGCATCAATGGCGCCGCCGAGGTGCGCCGGGTTGTTGGCGATCAGTCCGAACGGCCGGCCTTCGATGCGAACCAGGGCGGTGATCAGCCCTGGGGCGAACTGTCGGCGCAGCTCAAGCACGCTGCCGGCATCGGCCAGGGTCTCGATCACCTGGCGAATGTCGTAGACGCGCAGGCGATTCTGTGGAATCGAGTGGCGCAGCGCGCGCTGGTCGGCGCACTGCCAGTCGCTTACAGGACCCTGGAAGTAGGACAGGTATTGCTTGGCCACGCGCACCGCCTCGGCTTCGTCCGCCACCACGACGTCGATCACCCCATTCGGCCCCTGTACGGCGACCGGGCCGACTTGCTCAGGGCTGAAACTGCCGAGACCGCCGCCCTCGATCATCGCCGGGCCGGCCATGCCGAGCGTCGCGTTCTCGGTAGCGACGATCACATCGCAGCAGCCGAGCAGCGCCGCATTGCCGGCGAAGCAGCGCCCGGACACCACCCCCACCAGCGGCACCAGCCCGGACAGCTTGGCCATGCCGACGAAGGTGTGGCAATCCAGCCCAGCCACGCCGACGAAATCGGTATCGCCCGGCCGCCCGCCGCCGCCCTCGGCGAACAGCACCAGCGGCAGGCGCCATTGCTCGGCCAGCTGCAGCAGGCGGTCGGTCTTCTTGTGGTTCATCACCCCCTGGGTGCCGGCGAACACCGTGTAGTCGTAGGCGATGGCCAGGCAACGCGCCGCCTCGGGGCCGAACTGCGCAGCGTTTACCGTGCCGGTGCCGGCCACCAGGCCGTCGGCCGGGCTCAGCTCGATCAACTCCTCCGGCGAGCGCCGGCGCCTTTGGGCGGCCAGGGCGAAGCCGCCGTATTCGCTGAAGCTGCCTTCATCCAGCAGGTCGGCAAGGTTCTCTCGCGCGGTGCGCTGGCCGCTCTTGCGTCGCCTGGCCACGGCCTGCGGGCGACGCTCGTCGGTGAGCAGGGCCTGACGCTCCAGCACTTCGGCGAGATCGGCGCGGATATGCGCCAGGTCCAGGCTTTCCTCGGTGTGCAGGTGGCCGCCGTCGACCTCGACGGGTTCGAGGAACAGCAGCGCCTGGCCTTCGCTGAGCGCATCGCCGGGGCGGGCGGCGAGGGCACGGACGATGCCGCTGCGCTCGGCCTTGACCACGAACTCCATCTTCATCGCCTCCAGCACCGCGACGGTTTGCCCGGCCGCCAGCACATCGCCCTCGGCGACCTCCAGATTGACCAGCACGCCGGTGCTGGGCGCACATAGCGGCTTGCTGCCGGGCGGTGCCTCGATCTGGTTTTGCGGCGGGTTGGTCGCGACCGCCGCCTGGGCGATGAACAGGTGGGGGTGAGCCTGGGGTTGCGCGGCCAGTAGTTCGTCCAGATGGCGTTCGACAAAGCGCGTGCCGACTCGATTGGCCTGCACGGCGGGATGGCGCAGCAGGTTCTGCAGCAGATGCAGGTTGCTCGCCACGCCTTCGATGCGGAACTCGCAGAGCGCGCGATAGGCCCGACGCAGCGCGCCCGGATAATCCGGTGCGTGGACCACCAGCTTGGCCAGCAGCGAATCGTAGGCGGGGCTGACCGGGTAGCCGGCGTAGCCGTAGCCATCGACGCGCAGCCCCGGCCCGCTCGGCGGCTCGTAGGCGGTCAGGGTGCCGGCGGCCGGGCGGGTGCTGCCGTCTGCGTGTTGGGTCTCCAGGTTGAGGCGCAGTTGCACGGCGCAGCCCTGGAGCGGCGGCGGCTGATCCAGGCCCAGCTCGCTCAGGCTGGCGCCGGCGGCCAGGTGCAGCTGGCTGTGTAGCAGGTCGACGCCGGTGACCGCTTCGGTGACGGTGTGCTCGACCTGGATGCGCGGGTTGGCTTCCATGAAATAGAAGCGTCCCGGCTGGGCCTCATCGAGGAGGAATTCGAAGGTGCCGATGCCGCGATAGCGCACCTCGCAGGCCAGGCGCAGCGCCGCTTCGATCAAGGCATCGCGGGTGGCGTCAGGCAACTCGGGGCTGGGGGCGATCTCGATCAGCTTCTGGTTGCGCCGTTGCAGGCTGCAATCGCGCTCCCACAGGTGGCTGACCGCGCCGCTGCCGTCGCCAAGCACCTGCACTTCGATATGCCGCGCCTCGCTCACCAATTGCTCGACATAGAGCGCGCCATTGCCGAACGCCGCCTGCGCCTCCGACTGGCAGCGGGCGTAGGCTTCGACCAGTTCGGCTTCGCTGTGCACCGCGCGCATGCCCCGCCCGCCGCCGCCGGCCAGGGCCTTGAGCATCACCGCGGCGCCGTCGCCGAGACCGAGCAGGAACTCGCGGGCTTCGTCCAGGCTCACCGCGCGGTTGAGGCCGGCCACCAGCGGCACATCGCAGCGCTCGGCCAAGTCGCGGGCGGCGGCCTTGTCGCCGAACAGCTCCAGCACCTGCGGCGGCGGGCCGACGAAGCACAACCCGGCCTGCTGGCAGCGGCGGGCGAACTCGGCGTTCTCGGCGAGAAAACCGTAACCCGGGTGGATCGCCTCGCAGCCCTGTTCGAGCGCGATGGCGAGCAACTGCTCCATGTCCAGGTAGGCCGGCACGCCGCGGCCTTGCAGCGCGACCGCGCCATCGGCCTTGTGCCGGTGCAGGGAGGCGGTATCGTCCTCGGCGTAGACCGCCACCGAGCGAATGCCCAGGTCCGCGCAGGCGCGGGCAATACGAATGGCGATCTCGCCACGGTTGGCGATCAGCAGGGCGGAAAAGGGCATGGTGGCTCCGGAGGGCGCAGTATCGTGCGCCTCATCTTAGGCCGTGGGGTTGCCCGGTAAACCAAGCCCGTGCCGTCGAAATACCGCCCATTGGCGCCAGTGATGATGGCGCGGGGCGTCAGTGGCGGCGGGAGACGATGTAGCGGGCCAGCTCGCGCAGCGGCTCGGCGGCCTCGTCGAACGGGCGCAGGGCGTGCAGCGCCAAGTCGCGTAGCTCCAGGGCGTAGGCCTTGGCCGCGTCCAGGCCGAGCAGGGCGGGGTAGGTGGGCTTGTGGTTGGCCTGGTCCTTGCCCTGGGTCTTGCCGAGGGTGGCGGTGTCGCTTTCCACGTCGAGGATGTCGTCCTGCACCTGGAACGCCAGGCCGATGGCTCGGGCGTAGTTCTGCAGGGCATGCAGGCTGTTTTCCTCGGCATTGCCGCTGGCCAGGGCGCCGAGGCGCACGCTGGCTTCGATCAGCGCGCCGGTCTTGTGCCGGTGCATGCTTTCCAGGGCCTGGCGGTCCAGGCGCAGGCCGACCGAGCCGAGGTCGATGGCCTGGCCGCCGACCATGCCGGCGGGACCGGCCGCTTGGGCCAGGCAGGCGACCATGGCCAGGCGCAGGTCGCTGGCCAAGGGGTTTAGTTGCGGGTCGGCGAGCACGCTGAAGGCCAGGCTCTGCAGACCGTCGCCAGCGAGAATGGCGCAGGCTTCGTCGAAGGCCTTGTGAGTGGTCGGCTGGCCGCGGCGCAGGTCGTCGTCGTCCATCGCCGGCAGGTCGTCGTGGACCAGTGAATAGGCGTGGATCAGCTCCACCGCGCAGGCCGCGCCGTCGGCGTCTTCCGCCGTGCCGCCGAGGGCTTCGCAGGCGGCATAGGCGAGCAGCGGACGCACCCGCTTGCCGCCGTTGACCACGCTGTAGCGCATGGCCTGGTAGAGGCGCGCCAGCTCGGCTTGCGGAGGGTCGAAGAGGTTTTCCAATGCGGCGTCGACCCGCGCCTGGCAGCGCGCCTGATAGGCCTCGATCATGCTTGCGGGTCCGCGTCGAAGGGGGCTTCCTCCAGCGCGCCGTCGCGCTCCAGGAGGATCTGCACCTTCTGCTCGGCCTGGCTGAGGGCGGCCTGGCAGTCGCGGGTCAGGCGGATGCCTTGTTCGAAGGCGTTTAGGGAGTCTTCCAGCGACAGCTCGCCGCTTTCCATGCGCTCGACCAGGGCTTGCAGGTCAGTGAGGGCTTGTTCGAAATCGAGGGCGGCTTTCTTGCGGGCCATGGCGGCGGTCTCGGCGGGTTGAAACGGTCGCGACACTAGCAGGCCGCGAAGCCGGGGGCAAATCCAGGGGTGGGTCAGGCCGAATAGGTCGTCCAGAAGTAATAGAGTGTCATGCCGCTACCGATGAGGATCACGCAGGCCCGCAGAATCATTGGCGGCAGGCGTTCGCCGAGGGCGCCGCCGGCATAGCCGCCGAGGGTCGCGCCGGCCAGCAGCACGGCCAGCTCGAACCAACTGACCCGCCCGGCGACGATGAAGGTCAGGCTGGCGACGCTATAGATCACTGCCGACAACAGATTCTTCAGCGCATTGGCCCGCGCCGGCGCATGGCCTTCGATGGAAAACGCCGCCAGTTGCAGGATGCCCATGCCGGCGCCGAAGTAGCCCCCGTAGACGGATACCAGCCCGTGGGCGCCGAGCGCCGCTGGCGAGTGCCGCGGGCGGTCCGTGCCTGTTCGATGGCTGGCCAGCCAGCGGCTCAGCCAGGGGCTGGCGGCGAACAGCAGAGTGGCCGCCAGCAACAGCCAGGGAATCAGCACGCGGAAGATCGAGTCGCCACCGGCCAGCAGCAACAACCCGCCGCCCAGCCCCCCGGCCAGCCCGGCCAGCATCAACGGCGGCAGGTAGCGCCCCAGCGGCCGCAGCGAGGCCCGCGCCGCCCAGGCCCCGGCCAGGCTGGCTGGCCACAGCGCCACCGCATTGGTGGCGTTGGCCGTCACCGGCGGCAGGCCGGCGGCGAGCAGTGCGGGGAAGGAGAAGAAAGTGCCACCGCCAGCCAGGGCATTCATGCCGCCGGCGGCGAGGCCGGCGAGGGCGAGCAAGAGGAGATCGGTCACAGGCATTTCGTCGCTCGCGGCAAAAGCATGCAGCGTAAGCCGCCGGTCTCAGCTAGCCAAGTTCGATGGAGCTGCTGACCTCGCAGGGATTGGTGCCCGCGAGGCGCCCATATCCGGCACCTCCGCACTGCGGGGTTGGAAATGGAGCGCCAATTCAGCTGATCCCGAAATGCTCCTTGAGCCTTTCGACCGTCCAGCGCCATTTGGGTGTGGTCGGGCGGCACACGGTGTTCTGGTTGCCGAACAGGCCGACCTCCTTCACCGCCTGCTCCAGCGGCACGGTCTGCTGCCATTCGACGGGCACGAAGTACTCGCAGCGCTGCGGGTCGTCGATGTGTTCGCGATGGTAGGTGGCGCTCGTGAGCAGGCTCAGTGCGGGCACCTCATGGCCCTGGTAAGGCAGGAGGAAGTCCGCGGCCGGCGTGGCGTGGCCGGTGACCCTGCCCACGCCGACGTAACCGGCGCCGGGCACGTTGACCCACACGCGGTCGCCGGGGCCGACCAGTTTCAGGCTATTGCTGTACCAGGTACCGCCGCCACCGCAGATGAAGCCGAACTGTCGGGCCTCCGGCCAGGAGCGCGCCATGCTATGGCCGAAGGAGCAGTAGAACTCGCCGTTCCACGGCTCGCTGGGCGTGCCCGGCTTGGTGGCGCTGGCCTGCGGCGCCTCGCTCGGGTCGAGCAGCCAGGCGCGGCTGATCAGTTGCTGCTCGCCCAGCTGGAACACCTGGAAGCACAGCACGTTGATGGCGATATCGCGTTCGCTCAGGTAACCGACGATGCGCTCGCTGCTGGCATCCAGCTCGGCGGCGACGATGACGATCTGGTGGCTCTGGTTCAGCGCCTCGGCCTCCAGCGGCGCGCCGAAGCGCGCCTGGAAGTCGGCGGCCAGATCGCCCAGCGGCTTGAAGCGCTGGTAGATGGCCTCGATATCGTTGGCCTGCAAGCGCTCGACCCACACCGCATAGTCCAGCGCCTGCGCCACCACTTCGCGCGGGGTGCGCTCGCGCTTGAGTTCGATCAGCACCAGCGAGGCATCCGGCGCCAGCGCCAGCAGGTCGATGCGCCCGCCCTGGCCGGTGCTTTCCTGACGGCCGATCAGCATCCAGTCCTCGGACAGCAACGCCGGGGCGCTGACGATCATCTCTTCGAGAAACTGCTCGCTGGCGAGCACGGCATTTTTCAGCGGCGCGGGTTGCGCGCCGACGGTCCAGATCTGGGTGCGAATGGGCATCCCTGCACTCCTGTTGGTTAGGCCACGGCCTGCTCGACCAGGGCATTGGCCAGCTGCTCATGCATCTGACGGGCCTGATTAAGGCGGGCTTTGAGTTGGTCGCAGAGCGCCATCAGTTGATCGACTTTGGCGACGATGCGGTGTTGTTCGGGGAGTGGTGGTAAGGGGAATGCACATGCTCGAAGCTGAGTCATGTTGATTGACGCAAGATTCGTGGTCTGTTTTGACGAGCCCGCAAAATAGTCTCGGGCAGGAGTCGAATTCAGATACATCTCGGCCCAACGAGGCTCCCAATCCTCGACTACCGCTCGTGCCCGAAAAACATGATTTTGGTGCAAGCACTCAGGCAACTCTTCACGCCAAATAGCAGTACGACCAACTTTATCCCAGTCACCTCCCTCAGTAATTAGGAGGTCGCCGTTTCTAAGCAGGTATTTTTCAACCTCATCTTCAGGCAGGTCGACTTCCTTAATCTGATCCAGCTCCAGTTGTCCACGCTGGACATTGGCTACCCGGAGATAGGGTTTGGAGACCAGCTTGCGGTTAGCAAGTTTTCTCCCGAGAGTGACACCGCCAGTGATATGCAGCACATCATCAATGCGTTGCCACTCCCACCCGCTAGGAGCATCAAAGGGGGGGGCGGGCAGTAAGTTAGTATCCAAGTCCTTTTGCTTTCGAGCTTTTGATTCAGCTAGAAATCGACGTTTCTCGATTTGAATTCGTCCTGCAAGTTCACAGGCGGGCTCATCACTAGGATCCTGCGCCACCAACTTACCCATCACCGCCAGTTGCAGCAGGGTTTGCTTGAGGGCGTCGATGCTGGATTCGGTGGTGAACAGGGTGTGGAAGTGTTCGGCCAGGCGCTGCCAGCTTTGCGCAAAGTCCTCGGCATCGCGGGCCTGGGTCAGGCTGTCCAGCAGCGCCTGCACCAGTTGAGCGTGGGCGCTGTCGGCATCTGCCTGCCGGGCTTCCAGCCGGTCGCACAGCGCCATCAGTTCATCGACTTTGGCGACGATGCGGTGTTGTTCAGGGAGAGGGGCCAGCGGAACAGGTGCAGCCCTCAGCTTCTCTTGGGAGATATTAACTTGACTGGCAGCCATTCCAGACTTTGCCTGTTCTAGGTAACGTGCCGTCTCGCCAGAATTAAGGCAAAGCGCCACGTAACGTCCACAAGCTCCAATGTCTATGGGATGAAAGCGGATGATTTTGTCTGAAATCATCAGCCGAGGCCTTGTGTCTTCAACCAAGCACGATATTCCCACTCGATTAGTTGGCCCAGCCCGAGTAAAGAGTATGTCGCCAGCTTTCACTTCCGCCTCGGGCCTTGGACTCAACTTGGCAGGCAGCTCTTTATTCTCCTCCTGTAAATATTGGAGCACCTGAACAGCCGTGGTTTTCAGGACCCCCCAAACATCATCACTTGGCGATGGCGATGACTCACAAGCAGGGCTCCATCCGGAGTCCATATCCGTGGTTATTTCAGAGAGTACTACCCATGTCCAAGAGCCCGGCAACTCAAAAGGCATCTCCCCCTCGCCAATCTCCGCCAACGGCTTCTGCTTCTTGATCTTCCCCTCCGCCACCAACCGCGCCTTTTCCTCGGCAATCCGCTTAAGCAACTCACTGGCCGGCTCATCAGTCGGGTCTTGCGGCACCAATTTGCCGCGCACAGCCAGCTCCAGAATCAGCTCACGCAGTTTTTTGATGCCATTGGGTGCGCCGGCCAGCAGTGGCAGGTTATCGATGAGCAAGGCGGTCATGGGCGGGGCTCCGGGGCGAGCATGTTCATGATCAGGCGAATCAGGGTGTCTTTCTGCGCCGGGGCGGATTCGGCGACCAGCAGGGTCAGCGCGGCCAGGCCGGTGTCGTTGATAAGCGGGTTGCCCTGGGTGTCCAGCAAACGACCGTTGCGGTGCAGAAAATCGACGAACAGGTAGGCGCCGCTGCGCTTGTTGCCATCGGCGAAGGGGTGGTTCTTGACCATGAAATACAGCAGGTGCGCGGCCTTGCTTTCCAGGCTGGGGTAGGCCGGCTCGCCAAACACGCTTTGCTGCAGGTTGCCGAGCAGGGCCGCCAGGCCCTCGCCACGTTCGCGGGCGAACAACTCGCTGGCTTCGCCGCGGGCCATCAACTGCGCCTTGAGCTGGTTCAGTTGCTGGCGGGCCTGGGTCAGGTCGGGTAGTTCGCCGCCGGGGCTGCCGGCCGGTTCGGTGAGCAGACCTTCGTCGTAGCGTTGCAGCCAGAGAAAGGTCTGGGTATAGCGGCTGACGATTTCCACCAGGCCACGGCCACCGTCGGCGTCCAGCTCGGGCGCGCGGGCGGTCTTGCGTACCAGTTCCAGCGCCGCTTCCAACTCGCGGGCGTTGGCCTCGAAGCGCTCGCGGTTGAGGCTGTAGCCCTGAGTCAGGTGTTGCTTGAGCACCTGGCTGGCCCACTGACGAAAACGCGTGCCTTGCTTGGAGTTGACCCGATAGCCCACTGAAAGCACGGCATCGAGGTTGAAGAACTCGACCTGATAGGTTTTGCCATCGGCGGCAGTTGTTGCATTTTTTGCAACCACTGCGGCTCGCTCCAATTCCCCTTCGGAAAATACGTTGCGCAGGTGGCGGGAAATCACGGACTTGTCCCTGGCGAAGAGCTCTGCCATCTGCTGCAGGCTGAGCCAGACGGTTTCTCGCTCCAGCTTGACGCTGATGCTGCCGCTGTCGCTTTGGTAAATCACGATCTCACTGTTCATGGTCTTCCTCCGTGAAGGCTAGGCGCGAGTCAGCGCTTCATTCAGCACGGCCTTAAGCTGGTCGCGCAGCTCGCCAATCTCGCCTTGCAGCTGGGCGTAGTTGCGTAGCAACTCATCCGGGTCATGGCTGATCTGCTCGCCTACATGCGGGTTCTTGCAGTCCAGGTTCCAGTTGCGTGCCTGCAGCTCATCGAGGCTGACCTTCCAGGCGAATTCGTTCTCCACCCGCGCGGCAAAGCCATCGGACTCGCTGCCCCACCAGGCCTCCTCGACGGCGAACTCCTCGATGCGCATGGGTTTGGTCTTGGAGTAGCTCTTGTAGCCGGCCGGGTACTGATGCTCGTAGAACCACACCTGTTTGGTCGGCGAGCCCTTAGTGAAGAACAGCAGGTTGGTCTTGATGCCGGTGTAGGGGTTGAACACACCGTTGGGCAGGCGAACGATGGTGTGCAGGTTGCACTCGGTCAGCAGCTTTTCCTTGATGCGGCTCTTGATGCCTTCGCCGAACAGGAAGCCATCGGGCAGCACCACGGCGGCGCGGCCGCCGTCTTTCAGCAGGTGCATGATCAGCACCAGAAACAGGTCGGCGGTCTCGCGGGTGCGGAAGGCGGCGGGGAAGTTGGTCTCGATGCCGTCTTCTTCCATGCCACCGAACGGCGGGTTGGCGACGATGCAGTCGACCCGCTCACCCGGCCCCCAGCTGATCAGCGGGCGGCTCAGGGTGTTGTCGTGTTTGATCTGGCTGGGCACCTCGATGCCATGCAGGATCATGTTGGTGGTGGCCAGCAGGTGCGGTAGCGGCTTCTTTTCCACGCCGAAGATGCTGGCCTGCAGCACGCGCTCGTCTTCGGCGGTGTTTACGTAGCGCTTGCGCTTGTGGTCGATTGTGCAGGTGAGGAAGCCGCCGGTGCCGCAGGCCGGGTCCATGACCTTGTCGTGCAGCTTGGGGTCGACCATGCGCACCATGAACTCGGTGACCGGGCGCGGGGTGTAGAACTCGCCGGCGTTGCCGGCGTTCTGCAGGTCGCGCAGCAGCTGCTCGTACATGTCGCCGAAGGCATGGCGCTCCTGCGCCTTGTTGAAGTCCACGCCCTCCTGGATCTTGTTGATCACCTGGCGGATCAGCTGGCCGGACTTCATGTAGTTGTAGGCATCCTCGAACACGCCGCGCACCACGTAGGCGGCCGGGGTAGTGCTGTACTCGTGGAGGTTCTGCAGCTGCGGGAACAGGTTGTTGTCGATGAAGTCCTTCAACTCATCGCCGGTGATGCCTTCCGGGTTGGCCGCCCAGGTGCGCCAGCGGCAGCTTTCCGGGATCGGCGAGCGGTAGCTGTCGTCCAGCAACTCCCACTCCTGTTCGCGGTCATCGAAGATCTTGAGGAACAGCATCCACACGAGCTGGCCGATGCGCTGGGCGTCGCCGTCGACGCCGACGTCCTTGCGCATGATGTCCTGGATGGATTTGATGGTTGAGCTGATCGACATGGCGGTTTCCGTTACGGCTGGGCCGGAGGCACGGCGAGGGCCTCCAGGCGCTGAAAAATGAGTTCTTCCCGCGCCTGCTGCTGGCGGGCAGCGGATTGCACGGCGTAGGGAAAGTCGCGGTGGGCAAGCAGCTCGCCAATGGCCTGGGCGATGTAGGCCCGCACACCGGGCTCGGCCAGGGCCAGTTCGGCCTGCAGGCTGGCGCGGCCGTCGACCACGACGAGGATGTCTTCGATATCGCGGCTGGCCAGCGGGTCGTTGCGGCCACGGCCGCGATAGGCCTCCAGCTTGGTGGCGAGGAAGTAGCCGGGGGTGACGACGCGGATCAGGGTGCCGGACGGCAGGGCATGATCGGCGGCGCCGTGCAGGGCGTCGCGGTACCAGCGATTGGTGAAGTTGAGGATGTCTTCGTCATCGGGCATGAAGTCGACGAGCAGCTCGCGGCCGGTCAGCGCATTGGGCAGGCGCATGCGGCAGATCACCTCGTCCTCGGGCGACTCCCGGAACCCCCGCTCACGTAGCTCGGTGAGCAGGCGCTGCCATTTGCCATAGCCGAGCACATGGACGATCACGTCGACATCCTCGGTAAAGCGCACCGCCTCGCGGGCGAAGGCATCGGTGAGCAGCAGCGCGGTGGTGCAGCCGCCGACGAAGGCCACCTGGCGCAGCAGCTCCGGCCCCAGGGCGTCGGCCACGGTCTGCAGCATCTGCTCCTGCACGCGCCACTCAGCGGCCATCGGGCTCGCCTCGCAGTTTTTGCTCCAGCAACGCTCTCGCCAGGCTGGCCTCGCGCTCGTTGCCCAGGCGAATGGCATCGACCAGGGCGAGCATGGCGTACAGGCGTTCGTCCTGGCGGGCGGCGCTGGGCACGCTCTTGAACAGTGGCTCGACGGCCTGGCCCATGTCGTTGCCCAGGGCATCTTCCCAGACCGGAATATGCTCGCCGCCAGACAGCAGCTTGCCGGCCAGCACCGGCGCGGCATGGGCGGTGGCCAGGCCGCGCACGATGGGGCCGGGCCGCACCGGGAAGACGTACTTCAGGCCGTGGCCGAGAAACTCGTTAAGGGCGCGGGTGTTGGTGCGCGGTATGCCGCTGCCCCGCTCCAGTTTGGCCAGACCGGCAGCAATACAGCGGTTGAGCGCATTGCTGACTTCGGACTTGCTGATGCCGGTGGATTGTTCCAGCGCACGCATGGAGAAGTGCTCCGCCGCCTGTTCGGCGGCGTGCGGCTGGTGCTCCAGGCTGGCGAGCTTGAGCAGCAGCAGGATGTCTTGGCCTTTCATCATGACAAATTGTCTCCGTCCACTGTCTATGGACAGAGGACAGTTTGCGGGCGCAGGCGGGCATCGTCAATGTGCGTGGGCCAGGCTGTAGGGCGGCTAGGGCCGCTTGCGGCTTGGTTGCCTGCCGTCAGCCGGTATAGAGCTGCTCTTCCAGTTCGTGGATCGCCTGCTGGTAGGCGGGTTTGCCGCCGAAGGCCCTGACCAGTTCGACAGGCGCACCGATCTGACTGAACGGATCGAGCTGGAGGATCTTGATGTCCTCGATGTGCTCGATGCCGGTGTCGGCGTACTTGTCGAGCAGTGCCTCCAGCACCTGGCGGGCGGTGCCGGCGTACTTGGCGAAGTAGTTGCGCTTCTTCACCTGTTCGGCGCGTTCCTTGCGGGTCAGCGGCGGCTGGTCGAAGGCGATGTGGCAGATCAGGTCGAAGGGGTCGAGCGGCTGCCCGCGCTTGGCTTCGACCTCCTCGGCCAGGGCTTCCCACATCACGCCTTGTGCGGCGAGCTCGTCGATGATGGCTTTCTTCTGCTCGGCGTCTGTCCAGCGGCGCAGGAAGTCATCCAGCGAGGAGAACTGCTTCTTCACACAGGCGCGGGTGTAGTCGCGCAGGGATTCGGTGATGAGCTTGCCGTCCGGGCCGTAGTACTGCACGCGCTCGGCGATGACGTGGATCGGTACGTTGTCGATCACGTACTTGATGCGCTTCTTGCCCGCCTCGTCGCCGCCGGTTGCGTGACCTTCGGGCAACCAATCGTCACCGTCGACGATGCCGTCCTCTTCGGCCTGCGGGCTGTCCGGCGGTACGGGCGAGTCGTCGCCTTCGGGGCTGTAGACCACCACGGGCTCGCCATCGAACGTCGGGTCGGCGAACAGCTCGGTGGCTTTCTTGAAGTCCATGATGGTGAACCAGAACTTGCCGTAATCCTCGTTGATGCGGGTGCCACGCCCGATGATCTGCTTGAACTCGGTCATCGATTTGATGTGCTGGTCGAGCACCACCAGCTTGCAGGTCTGGGCATCCACGCCGGTGGTCATCAGCTTGCTGGTGGTGGCGATGACCGGGTAGCGCGATTCCGGGTCGATGAAGTTGTCCAGCTCGGCCTTGCCTTCCTGGTCATCGCCGGTGATGCGCATGACGTACTTGCGGTTCTCGGCGATGCGCTCGGGATTGAGGTTGACCAGGGCCTGGCGCATGCGCTCGGCGTGGTTGATGTCGTCACAGAAGACGATGGTCTTCTGGTACGGATCGGTGGCCTTGAGGAACTCGGTGACCTTCTGCGCCACCTTCTGGGCGCGCGCTTCGATGACCAGTTGGCGGTCCATGTCTTTGAGGTCGTAGATGCGGTCTTCGAGCAGTTCGCCGTTCTTGTCGCGCATGCCCTTGGGCGGGCGCCAGCCTTGCAGATCCTTGTCGAAGTCGATGCGCACCACCTTGTAAGGGGCGAGGAAACCGTCTTCGATGCCTTGCTTGAGGGTGTAGCTGTACACCGGCTCACCGAAGTAGGTGATGCTGGAAACCTCCTTGGTTTCCTTGGGCGTTGCGGTGAGGCCGATGTGGGTTGCGCTGGAGAAGTAGTCGAGAATCTCGCGCCAGGCGGAGTCCTCGGCGGCGCTACCGCGGTGGCATTCGTCGATCACCACCAGGTCGAAGAAGTCCGGGGAAAACTGCTTGTAGATGTTCTTGTCTTCTTCGGCGCCGGTGACGGCCTGGTACAGCGACAGGTAGATCTCGTAGGATTTCTCGATCTGCCGTTTGGCGATCTTGGTCATCGCCGGGCCGAAGGGTTTGAAGTCATTGTTCTTGGTCTGGTCGACCAGGATGTTGCGGTCGGCGAGGAAGAGGATGCGTTTCTTCTGCTTCGACTTCCACAGGCGCCAGATGATCTGGAAGGCCGTGTAGGTTTTGCCGGTGCCGGTGGCCATGACCAGCAGCACACGATCCTGCCCGCGCGCGACAGCCTCGACGGTGCGGTTGATGGCGTTCATCTGGTAGTAGCGCGGAATACGCCCGGAGCCATCGTCGTAGTAAGGGGCTTCGATCCGCTTCTGGGCCTGGTCGTCCAAGCCTTTCCACTGGCAGTAGCGTTGCCAAAGCTCGTCCGGACTGGGGAACTGATCGAGGCTGAGCTCGGTTTCCACCTGGCTGCCGGTGCCACTGCGGTCGTGGAAGAGGAAACCATCGCCGTTGCTGGAGAACACGAAGGGCACATCCAGCGCCTCGGCATAGCCCAGCGCCTGCTGCATGCCGGAGCCAACGGAGTGCTTGTTGTCCTTCGCCTCGATCACGGCAAGCGGAAGGTTGGTCTGGTGGTACAGGATGAAGTCGGCACGGCGGGATTCGCCACGGCTGTGCAGCTTGCCACGGACGATAATGCGGCCCTTGGTAAAGCTGACCTCCTCCCGCACTTGCTTGTGCAGGTCCCAGCCCGCTTGCTGGATGGCTGGGGCTATGTACTTGCTGCAAATGTCTCGTTCGGACAGCGACTTCTTATCCATGGTTGGCTATATCCCTACGGCGTGCCAAGGACTGTACCAGACCTGATTAAGGCACGATGCCATTGTAGGGCACCTCTAAAAACTACCTGCGTTGTCATCACTGCGTTAAAACAGGCTCAAAAATGCTCATTTACCGCTCGTAAACTCCGATTTTTCGCCTGTTTTTGCCTTGCGCTGACTGCCTTGCCTACGTTTTTAGAGGTGCGCTATAGGTGTGCATGAATGATGTACGAGGTGAGGTCTGAGGTCGGCCTTGGCTCCTGATATTTCCGGGAGCAATAAAAAAGCCGGCTTGTGGCCGGCTTTCAGGGGGTGGTTCTGGCTTATTTTTGGTAAGCCGCAACCGCCTTCAGAATTTCTTGGCGGGCCTCTTCGGCGTTGCCCCAGCCTTCGACTTTCACCCACTTGCCTTTTTCGAGGTCCTTGTAGTTCTCGAAGAAGTGCTTGATCTGCTCCAGCAGCAGGGCCGGCAGGTCGGTGTATTCCTTCACGTCGACGTACAGTTGGCTCAGCTTGTCGTGCGGGACGGCGAGCAGCTTGGCGTCGCCGCCGGCTTCGTCGGTCATGTGCAGCACGCCGACCGGACGGGCGCGGATCACGGCGCCGGGGGCCACCGGGTAGGGAGTTACCACCAGCACGTCGAGCGGGTCGCCGTCGTCGGCCAGGGTGTTGGGGATGTAGCCGTAGTTGGCCGGGTAGAACATCGGGGTGGCCATGAAGCGGTCGACGAACAGGCAGTCGCTGTCCTTGTCGATTTCGTACTTGATCGGCGCGTGGTTGGCCGGAATCTCGATGGCGACGTAGATGTCGTTCGGCAGGTCTTTGCCGGCCGGGATTTTGCTGTAGCTCATGGGGAAACTCCCAGGATGGGCCAAAAAAGTGGCGCGATTATAGGCACATTCCCCCGCCGTTGCTACGACGACGGACTCGGCCATTGGTCGTGTGTCTAGGATTGGTCTGCGCGAAGTTCGTTCCCGGGCGCGTCGCGGTATTCGGGGTGCCGCGCCTGCAGGCCCCGCAACCGGGCCAGTGGGTCTTGCCGGTAGAACGCCTTGAGCTGCGCGTAGACGGCCGGATAGGCGTCGGCCAGCAGGTCCGGCGCGCTGAAAAAGTATTCGCTGGTGACGGCGAAGAACTCGGCCGGGTTTTCGGCGGCGTAGGGGTCGATGGGCGTCTCGCCATCCGGGTCGCGATCCAGGCGTGCGTTGAGGTCGTCGTAGGCGCTTTGCATGGCGGTGGCCCAGTCGGTCACGCGCATGTCGCGGTGCAGCGGCGGCAGGCCATTGGCTGTGCCATTGAGCATGTCGAGCTTGTGCGCCAGTTCGTGGATCACCAGGTTGTAGCCCTCCCAGCCGCCGCTGGCCGCCACGCCCGGCCAGGCGAGGATCACCGGGCCCTGGTGCCAGGCTTCGCCGCTGCGCTCGTCGTCCCACTCGTGCTCGACGCCAGCATCGTCGCGATAGCGCTGGGGACTGACGAAGTCGTCCGGGTACAGCACGAGTTCATGGAAGCCGCGGTACCAGCCGAGTTCCTCCAGATGCAGCAGCGGCAGCTCGGCCTGGGCGGCCAGGAGCAGGCGTTCCACCGGTCCCAGTTCGACGCCGGGCAGGGCACTGAGGTGCTTGGCCTGCAGGAAGAGCACGCAGCGTTCGCGCAGCAGGTGCTCTTCGGTATCGCTCAGCCCGTCGAGAATGGGCAGGCGGCGACGCACGTCCTGCCAGTGCGCCGGGGGAATCGGATGGCGGGCGATTAGGCGGCGGCGCCGCCAGGCACGGAGCGACCACATGGAGGATTGGACTCGATGGCAAGGAAAGGGCGTCACCATAGGCGGGCACGCCCTCGGCCGGCAAGAGGGCGGCAAACGGCATAAAGGCTGCAACGACCCTTCTCTACCCTGATGTGCAGGAGGGCTGCCGATGTCGCCGCAAGTGCTGCAACACCCAATGTTGAGCCTGGCCCTGGGCCACGGGCTGGACCTGCCGACCCAGGCGGCGCGTACTCGGGCGAGCTGGATGAGCGGCCGCCAGGGACGTTCGCCGGTTTTGCTGGTGGCGCTGCTTTGGGCACGTCAATGCGCCGATGTGGTGCAACTGCTCGATGGCCACCTGGACGCGCTGTTCGCCGACTATCGCTGCAGCCCCGGCAGCTGGAGCGAGTCCCAGGCCGCGCGGCAGGTGCTGGCGGCGTTGAACCTGCAGCTGTATCGCCGCAAGCGCCAGGGCTTTGCGATTCCCGAGCTGAATGCCGGGCTGTTGTTGATCCAGGATGGCGAGGCGCAGTTCCTGCAAAGTGGCTCGATCGGCCTGCTGCGTTGCCAGGGCGGCACCTTGCAGAGCTTGGCCGGGCGCGAGAACGCGGCGTTGGGCGGACAGGCCGAACTGGCGCTGATCCAGCACAGCCTGCCGCTTGGTCAGGGGGAGGCGCTGTTGCTGGCGCCGCAACCGCTGATCGAGATCGCCGATCTGCAGCGTTTGCGCCATGCCTGCGGCGACGCCGAGGTCGGTCAACTGGGCGAGGTGCTTGAGCCTCTGCTGCAGGCGCCGGGTGCGGCAGTGCTGGCGCTGCCCGGGGACCTCGCCAGTGCGCCGCCGTTGATGGCAGTCGAACAGTGGCCGGCGCCGGGCGGGCAGCATACCGGGCAGTCGGTGGATGGCTGGACCCTGGTCGAGGCATGCCCCTTCGGGCCGCCGGGACGGGTATTTCGCGGGCGCGACGCCGCGGGCACCGAGGCCGTTCTGTGGCTGGCCGAGCAGGCGGCGGACGAGGCCTTCTGGCAGCGGGAGTGGGTCTTGCGGCGCAGCCCGCCGATTCATCTGCCCTCGCTTTTGCCGTCCCGGGCGTCGCGGCGGCATGCCATGCAGCTGCTGGAACCGCTGCCGGCCGCCATGCGCAGCCTGGAGTCGCGCATGGTCAGCGATGGGCCGCAGGACGCCGGGCGCGTGCTGGTGCTGCTCGAACAGATGATCGCCGCCGTGCGTGCCTTGCAGCGGCGGGGCATGCAGGGGCTGTGGCTGAGTCCGCGTCAGGTGCTGCAGGACGACGAGGGGCGCGTGCTGCTGTTGCCCGAACAGGCGGCCATTTTGCCGGGTGTGGTGCCGCAGGAGCTGCCGGCGCAGGCCGTGCCGTTGGCGCCCGAGTTGCGCGGGCCACCGACGGCGGCGGTGGATGGCCGGGCCGATCAGTTCGCCCTGGCGGCGCTGGCCTACTGGCTGCTGAGCGGGCACTGGCCGGATGTCGCACAGCCTGGCGCCGACCCGCAAAGCGGCTATCGGCCACTGGGTGCCGTGTTGGAAGGGCTGCCGGCCTGCTGGGATCGGGCATTGGCCAAGGCCTTGGCGCCGTCGCCGCAGGAGCGTTTTGCCGCGCTTTCGGAATTCCAGCAGGCCTTGCAGCCGCCGGTGCCGCAAAGCCCGTCCGCGCCTTCGCCCCCGCGTCGGCGGGCACGGCGTGGGCGTGTGGCGATGGCGGTTCTGTTCGGGGTTCAGCTGCTGCTGTGGTTGTGGGCGCTGCGTTAGGCGCGGCACGGACGTCGGCAAGGGCGGCGGTTCGCTCCATCGCACGTCGGTCGAGTGCGGCTCAGCCGCCTTGCCCGACCTGCGTTCGACGACCTTCGCACGGGCCCAGGCGCATGGGTTGGCCTGGGCGTCCGGGCGTCTTACTCGTCGCTGTCGAGTTCCAGCACGTAGTTCTTGAACTGGCTGTCGACGCGAAAACCGATGGACTCGTAGACCTTGTGTGCGACTTCGTTGTCGGCGCTGGTGGACACGCGCATGCGCACGGCCTGGGTTTCCTTGGCCATCTTCTTCGCGGTTTGCAGCAGGCGATCGGCGACCAGTTGCCGGCGGGCTTCTTCGGTGACGTAGATGTCGTTGAGAATCCACACGCGCTTGAGCGCCAGGGAGGAATAGCTGGGGTAGAGCTGGCAGAAGCCGAGCAGCTTGTCCTCGTCGTCGGCCAGGGCCAGGTAGATCACCGATTCCTTGCGCTTGAGGCGCGTCTCCAGGAATTTCCGCGACGAATCGGGGAAGGGCAGCTGGCCGTAGAACTCGCGGTATTTGACGAACATAGGAGCCAGCAGGTCCAGATGCTCCAGGGTGGCTTGGACGATGCGCATGTCGGGCCTCGATTCTTGTAGACGTTGGTGGGCTACACAAGCATTGCAGGCGAAATGCCAGGTGATGCGGGATGCTGCCCTAAAGATTATGGAAAGCGCAATCCAAGCAAGCGTTTGATCATCTGTTGCCGTGATCCTCGTCGCCTAGCAGGAAATTTCCCGTCCTTGTGCGCTCTCCGGTGTCTTCCAGTATCGGCATGTCTGCTTCGTCCTTGAGGTTGACGCCAGAAAGTTGCCGACGACTGGCCTCGCGCATCAGGTACAGCAGGCGATGGGCAGCCAGGCCATAGCTGAGCCCCTCCAGGCGCACGTTGGAGATGCAGTTGCGGTAGGCGTCGGTGAGGCCGACCCTGGGCGCGTAGGTGAAGTACAGCCCCAGGCTGTCCGGCGAGCTGAGGCCGGGGCGCTCGCCGATCAGGATCACGCTCATCTTCGCTTTGAGCCGCTGGCCGACCTCGTCGGCCACCGCCACCCGGCCCTGCTGGACCAGCGCGACCGGTGCCAGCGACCAGGCATCGCCGGCCAGTTGTTCTTCCAGGCGGCGCAGGAATGGCTCGGCATGGCGGTGAACGGCCAACGCGGAGAGACCGTCGGCGACGACGATCGCCAGGTCGTAGCCGGCCGGGTGGGCGGCGGCATGTTCGTCCAGCTGGCGTGCCGAGGCGTCGTCCAGGCGTCGGCCGAGGTCGGGGCGTTGCAGGTACTGGTGGCGATCGGCTGCGGCGCTGTGCAACAGCAGGCTGGTGCGCCCGCGGGCGGCGAGCTGTTCGGCCAGGGCGTTGTGGTCGAACGGCAGGTGCACGGCATCGCGGGCCTGGGCATGGGCGAACTGGAAGTCCAGTTGCGCGGCGGTCGGCAGGCTGGTGCCGGCGCGGCCGAGGGCGATGCGCGCGGGGGTCAGCTGGCGCAGTTGCTGCCAGGGGTTTTCGGTAGCGGGGTGGCGGTCGGTCATGGCTGCCTCGTCGATTGTTCATGTGGCCGGGCGCGGCGGTTCGCGCTGTTCGCGGGCATGGCCCGCTCCTACCGTGGGGGCGCGGTTTCGGTTCATGCACAGGGGCGAATCTATTCGCCTATCCGGCGCTGGGCGAATGAATGCGCCCTTACAGCCTCACAGGTGCGCCAGCGCCTGGCGAAATGCCGGCGGCAGGCCGTCGCCGAGGCGCAGCCGGCCGTCGCGCTGGTACAGGATGTTCATCTTTTCCAGCCAGGCCTCGAACTCCGGCGCCGGGCGCAGGCCCATGGCTTGCCGGGCGTAGAGCGCATCGTGGAAGGAAGTGGTCTGGTAGTTGAGCATGATGTCGTCGGAGCCGGGGATGCCCATGATGAAGTTGATGCCGGCGACGCCGAGCAGGGTCAGCAGGGTATCCATGTCGTCCTGGTCGGCTTCGGCGTGGTTGGTGTAGCAGATGTCGCAGCCCATCGGCACGCCGAGCAGCTTGCCGCAGAAGTGGTCTTCCAGGCCGGCGCGGATGATCTGCTTGCCGTTGTACAGGTACTCCGGGCCGATGAAGCCGACCACGGTATTCACCAGGAACGGTTTGAAGTGGCGGGCCACCGCATAGGCGCGGGCTTCGCAGGTCTGCTGGTCGACGCCATGGTGGGCATTGGCGGACAGCGCGCTGCCCTGGCCGGTCTCGAAGTACATCAGGTTGTTGCCGAGGGTGCCGCGGTTCAGCGACAGGCCGGCTTCGTAGCCTTCCTGCAGAATCTTCAGGCTGATGCCGAAGCCGGCGTTGGCCGCCTCGGTGCCGGCGATGGACTGGAACACCAAATCCAGCGGCACGCCGCGTTCGATGGCGGCGATGGAGGTGGTGACGTGGGTCAGCACGCAGGCCTGGGTGGGAATCTGGTAGCGCTGGATCACCGCGTCGAGCATCTCCAGCATCGCGCAGATCGAGGCGATGCTGTCGGTGGCCGGGTTGATGCCGATCATGGCGTCGCCGTTGCCATAGAGCAGGCCGTCGAGAATGCTGGCGGCGATGCCAGCCGGCTCGTCGGTCGGGTGGTTCGGCTGCAGGCGGGTGGACATGCGTCCGCGCAGGCCGACGGTGTTGCGAAAGCGGGTGACCACGCGAATTTTCTGCGCCACCAGCACCAGGTCCTGCACGCGCATGATCTTCGAGACGGCCGCCGCCATTTCCGGGGTCAGGCCGGGCGCCAGGTTCCGCAGGCTAGCCTCGTCGGCCTGCTCGCAGAGCAGCCAGTCGCGAAAGCCGCCGACGGTGAGGTGGCTGACCGGGGCGAAGGCGGCACGGTCGTGGCTGTCGATGATCAGCCGGGTGACCTCGTCCTCTTCGTAGGGAATCAGCGCTTCGTCGAGAAAGTGCTTGAGCGGGATGTCCGCCAGGGCCATCTGCGCGGCGACGCGCTCGGCGTCGCTGGCGGCGGCGACCTCGGCCAGGTAGTCGCCGGAGCGCGCCGGGCTGGCCTTGGCCATGACCTCTTTCAGGCTGTCGAAGCGCCAGGTCTGGCCACCGACCGAGTGGGAAAAACTTGCCATTGTCGATCTCCACAGCGCCCGTCCGAAGTGGGCTCTGGGTAGAGCCTACTCCGAACGGGCGGAGCTATCACTTGAGCGCCGCTTCGGCCTTCTCGATGGCGGCGAATTCCTCTTCCGGCGTGCCGGCCACCAGGTGATGGCGACTATAGAAGGCGAAGTAGGCGATGAATACGGCATAGATGATCGCCGCGCCGATCACCACTCGCGGATCGACCAGGAAGCCAGCCACCACCGCGATGCAGGCCAGCACCAGGGCGATGCCGGAGGTCAGCACGCCGCCGGGGGTGCGGTAGGGGCGATGCATTTCCGGCCGGCGCACACGCAGCACGATGTGGGCAGCCATCATCAGCACGTAGGAGATGGTGGCGCCGAATACCGCCACCAGGATCAGCAGATCGCCCTGGCCGGTCAGCGACAGGCCGAAACCGATGATGCCCGGTACTACCAGGGCCAGCACCGGCGCCTTGCTCTTGTTGGTCAGCGACAGCGAGCGGGGCAGGTAGCCGGCGCGGGAGAGGGCGAAAATCTGCCGTGAGTAGGCGTAGATGATCGAGAAGAAGCTGGCGATCAACCCGGCCAGACCGACTAGATTGACGAAGCCGCTCATCCAGGTGGATTCACCGTAGGCAGCGGTCAGCGCTTCCACCAGGGGATTGCCGGAGGCGACCAGCGTGCTGGCGCCTGCGCCGCCGGGGCCGACCAGCAGAATCAACCCGGCGAAGGCCAACAGCACCAGCATGGCGCCGATCAGCCCCCGTGGCATGTCGCGCTGGGGGTTTTTGGTTTCCTCGGCAGCCAGCGGCACGCCCTCCACGGCGAGGAAGAACCAGATGGCGTAGGGGATCGCCGCCCAGATGCCGACATAGCCGAACGGCAGGAAGGCGCTGGAGCCGGCCGCGGTGGTCGGGGCGATGTCCAGCAGTTTATCCACCGAGAAGTGCGGCACCATGGCGACGATGAACACCGCCAGGGCGATAGCGGCGATTGCAGTGATGGCGAACATTAGTTTCAGCGCTTCGCCGACGCCAAAGATATGAATGCCGATGAACAGCACGTAGAAGGCCAGGTAGATGGCCCAGCCGCCGATGCCGAACAGCGATTCGCAGTAGGAACCGATGAACACGGCGATCGCCGCCGGGGCAATAGCGTATTCGATGAGAATCGCCGTGCCGGTGAGAAATCCTCCGAGCGGGCCGAAGGCGCTGCGGGCGAAACCGTAGCCACCGCCAGCGGTGGGGATCATTGAGGACAGCTCGGCCAGCGAGAAGCACATGCACAGGTACATGGTGGCCATCAGCAGGGTGGCGATGAACAGCCCGCCCCAGCCGCCCTGGGCCAGGCCGAAGTTCCAGCCGGCGTAGTCGCCGGAAATCACGTAGGCGACGCCGAGGCCGACCAGCAACACCCAGCCAGCGGCGCCCTGCTTCAGTTGGCGGTGGTGGAAGTAATCGGCGCCGACCTGCTCGAAATCGGTGCCCTGGGCCAGCGGTCCTGCACTGCTTTGTTCAAGAGCCATGGGTTATGTCCTCGTTGTTATGGGCCGGGCGGCAGAATGCCCGGCGTGCACGCAAGTAGTCCTACGGGGCTGTAGCAATGGCGGTGCCAGGCGACTGGCTGCTGTCGCTATTGGGAATACTCATGACGCTGGGTGTTGGCCTGGTCCCCCTCTCCCGCGAGGGGAGAGGGGGCCAAGCACCGCAAGAGCCCGTCAGAAGAACCCGAGCGGATTGATGTCGTAGCTGACCAGCAGGTTCTTGGTCTGCTGGTAGTGGTCGAGCATCATCTTGTGGGTCTCGCGGCCGACGCCGGATTTCTTGTAGCCACCGAAGGCGGCATGGGCGGGGTAGAGGTGGTAGCAGTTGGTCCACACGCGGCCGGCCTTGATCGCCCGGCCCATGCGGTAGGCGCGGTTGATGTCGCGCGTCCACAGGCCGGCACCGAGGCCGAATTCGGTGTCGTTGGCGATCGCCAGCGCCTCGGCCTCGTCCTTGAAGGTGGTGACGCCGACCACCGGGCCGAAGATTTCCTCCTGGAACACGCGCATCTTGTTGTGGCCCTTGAGCAGGGTCGGCTGGATGTAATAACCGCTGGCCAGGTTGCCTTCGAGTTTCTCCACGCCGCCGCCGGTGAGCACCTCGGCGCCTTCCTGCTGGGCGATCTGCAGGTAGGAGAGGATCTTGTCGAACTGCTGCTCGGAAGCCTGGGCGCCGACCATGGTCTCGGTGTCCAGCGGGTTGCCGCGCTTGATCGCGGCGACCTTCTTCATCACTTCGGCCATGAACGCCGGGTAGATGGACTCCTGCACCAGCGCGCGCGACGGACAGGTGCACACTTCGCCCTGGTTGAAGAAGGCCAGCACCAGGCCCTCGGCGGCCTTCTCGATGAAGGCCGGCTCGGCTTGCATGATGTCTTCGAAGTAGATGTTCGGGCTCTTGCCGCCCAGCTCCACGGTGCTCGGGATGATGTTCTCCGCCGCGCATTTCAAGATGTGGGAACCCACCGGGGTTGAGCCGGTGAAGGCAATCTTGGCGATGCGCTTGCTGGTGGCCAGGGCCTCGCCGGCTTCCTTGCCGTAGCCTTGCACCACGTTGAGCACGCCGGCCGGCAGCAGGTCGCCGATCAGCTCCATCAGCACGCTGATGCCCAGCGGGGTCTGCTCGGCTGGCTTGAGCACGATGCAGTTGCCGGCGGCCAGGGCCGGGGCCAGCTTCCAGGCGGCCATCAGCAGCGGGAAGTTCCAAGGGATGATCTGCCCGACCACGCCCAGCGGTTCGTGGATGTGATAGGCCACGGTGTTCTGGTCGATCTCGGCGGCGCCGCCTTCCTGGGCGCGGATGCAGCCGGCGAAGTAGCGGAAGTGATCGGCGGCCAGCGGAATGTCGGCGTTCAGCGTCTCGCGTACCGCCTTGCCGTTGTCCCAGGTTTCGGTGACGGCCAGCAGTTCGAGGTTCTGCTCGATGCGGTCGGCGATCTGCAGCAGGATATTCGAGCGCTCTTGGGCCGATGTGCGGCCCCAGGCATCGGCGGCAGCGTGGGCGGCGTCCAGTGCCTTGTCGATGTCTTCGGCGCTGGAGCGGGGGAACTCGGCGATCGGTTGGCCGTTCACTGGCGAGGTGTTGGTGAAGTACTGGCCCTTGACCGGGGCGACGAACTCGCCGCCGATGTAGTTGCCGTAGCGGGACTTGAAGGAAACGACGGCGCCGGGTGTGCCGGGTTGGGCGTAGATCATGGTGGTTCTCCTGGCCTTTATGCTTGTTGGGGAGGATGCGCCGCCGACCGCGCAGCGCTTGCCAGGCCTAGAGCAAGGGCCGGGCCAGTACCCGGGGAATGGCGTGCCAGAGCCTGCCGACGGCTTCGCTGTCGCCATGAGCGGGGCGCGGTTGTATCGCTGCTGGAACGTTGCAGGGTGACGGACTGTCCCAGTTTCGATACAGCGGTTGACCGGTCGGTCATCGCCCGATTGCTTTGCCGTCTGCGCTGGGCGATGCTGCGTCAGCTCCGGCCCTTGGCCGAGGAGAACAACAAGAATGTCGCCGAAACAGATGAGCCATCACGCCGAACAGGTGCTCACCCTGGCCCAGGGCAAGGCGCAGGTGGCCGGCCCCGCAGCCGACCCATCCATCGCCCGCTCCTGGCTGCGTTGCCTGGAGCAATACCATCTCGACCCCGCCACCCCAATGGCCCCCGCTGTGCTGGAGCACGCGCGCATGCTCGAATGCCGCGAGCGTGCCCGCCAGGTACTGGAGATCGCCAACGGCGAGATGAACAGCCTGCATCGCCAGCTCGCCGGCTCCGGCCATGCCGTGCTGCTCACCGATGCCCGCGGGGTGATCCTCAACTGCGTCACCGAAGACGCCGAGCGGCGCACCTTCGAGCAGGCCGGCCTGTGGCTCGGGGCAGACTGGAGCGAAGCCTGCGAAGGCACCAACGGCATCGGCACCTGCCTGGTGGAGCGGCAGTCGCTGACCATTCACCAGGAAGAGCACTTCCGCAGCCGTCACACCGGGCTGACCTGCTCGGCCAGCCCGGTGTTCGACCCCCACGGCGAGCTGCTGGCGGTGCTCGACGTCTCCTCGGCGCGCCAGGACGTCTCGCGACAAAGCCAGTTCCACACCATGGCGCTGGTGAACCTGTCGGCCAAGGCCATCGAAGGCTGCTACTTCCTGCGCAGCTTCGAGGGCGAATGGCTGCTGCGTTTCCATGCCCAGGCCGAGTACATCGGCCTGTTCAGCGAGGGCCTGCTGGCCTTCGACGGCGAAGGACGGGTGCGCGCGGTGAACCAGAGCGCGATCAACCTGCTCGGCCTGCAGCGCCAGCACCTGCTCGGCCGGCGAGTCGAGGAGATTTTCGATTGCCGGCTCGACGACCTGCTTGGCCGCGCCTCGCCGCAACCCAGTGCCAGCTGGCCGCTGTACACGCAGAAGGGCCGCTCGCTGTTCGCCATGTTGCGCGGCCAGCCACGGCGTAGCGCCCAGGCGTTGGGCCAGGCGCTGTTCGCCACGCCGGGCGTGTGCCTGGCCGATCCGGCCTTGCAGGAGGACTTCCGTCGCGCGCTGAAAGTCTACGAGCGCGACGTGCCGCTGCTGGTCGGCGGCGAGACCGGCAGCGGCAAGGAAGCCTTCGCCAAGGCCGTGCACCAAGCCAGCTCGCGGGGTGGCAAGCCGTTCGTCGCGCTCAATTGCGCGTCGATTCCGGAGTCGCTGATCGAGAGCGAACTGTTCGGCTATCGCGGCGGCAGCTTCACCGGCGCGCGCAAGGACGGCATGCGCGGCAAGCTGCAGCAGGCCGACGGCGGCACCCTGTTCCTCGACGAGATCGGCGACATGCCGCTGGCCCTGCAGACCCGCTTGCTGCGGGTGCTGGAAGAGCGGCGGGTCGAGCCCATCGGCGGCGAGGCGCAGGCCATCGACGTGCGGGTGATCAGCGCCAGCCACCGCGATCTGGCTCAGCAGGTGGCGGAAGGGCACTTCCGCGAAGACTTGTTCTATCGCCTCAACGGCCTGCAACTGAACCTGCCGCCGTTGCGCGCGCGTGCGGACAAGCAGCAACTGCTCCATCACCTTCTTGGCGAAGAGGCCCGTGGCCAGGTACTGCGTGTGGAAGAGCGCGCCCGCCAGGCGCTGCTCGACTATCGCTGGCCGGGCAATGTGCGCCAGTTGCGCAACGTGCTGCGCACGTTGGCGGCGCTGTGCGAAGACGGCCTGATCCGCCACGCCGACCTGCCGGCGGACATCCGCAACGCCCCGGCTCTAAACGATCCGCGTGAGGAAGCCGTGGTCACGCCGCTGGACGAAGCCGAACGCAGCGCACTGCTCGCCGTGCTGGAAAGCCAGCGCTGGCATATGACCCGCAGCGCCGAACAGCTCGGCATCAGCCGCAATACCCTCTACCGCAAGCTGCGCCGACACGGGCTGTCGCGACAGGGATAAAGGCGTTGGGCAGGGTGCTCCGAGTCGCCGGTATCTGGATACCGACCTTCGTCGGCATGACGGGATTTGGGGCGCGGCGTCGGTCTTGCTCCGCGCCGCTGGCGCTTGTCGGTAGGTTGGTGTTGAGCGAAGCGAAGCCCAACATGGGCGCGCAGCGCCCCGCCCGTAGTCGACTGACGCTCCGGTTTGCCTGCTCCTGGATACCGACCTGCGTCGGTATGACGGGCTTGAGGGGGCGGCGTTCGGGGCTGGCTCCGCGTCGCTGGCGCTTGTCGGTAGGTTGGTGTTGAGCGAAGCACAACATGGGCGCGCAGCGCCCCGCCTGCAATCGATGGACGCTCCGGATTGTCTGTCCCTGGATACCGACCTTCGCCGGCATGACGGATTGATTCTCTCGCCATAGAGAATTCACACACCTCAACGGGCCAACGAGAACGGCAAAGGGCGCTGTGCTAACCTGCGGCAAGCTTTTTACCGGGCACTGCGGCCCGTTTTCGAGGTCATCCATGCACATTCATATTCTCGGCATCTGCGGCACTTTCATGGGCTCGCTGGCGGTGCTGGCCAAGGAGCTCGGCCACCGCGTCACCGGTTCCGACGCCAACGTCTATCCCCCGATGAGCACCCAGCTGGAAGCCCAGGGCATCGAGCTGATGCAGGGCTACGAGCCGGCCCATCTGCAACCGGCGCCGGACCTGGTGGTGGTGGGCAATGCCCTGTCGCGCGGCAACCCGGCGGTGGAATACGTGCTGAACAAGGGCCTGCCCTACGTCTCCGGCCCGCAGTGGCTGGCCGATCACGTATTGCAAGGCCGCTGGGTGCTGGCCGCCGCCGGTACCCACGGCAAGACCACCACCAGCAGCATGCTCGCCTGGGTGCTGGAGCATGCCGGGATGAGCCCAGGCTTCTTGATCGGCGGAGTGCCGCAGAACTTCGGCATCTCCGCGCGGCTCGGCGGCACGCCGTTCTTCGTGGTCGAAGCCGACGAGTACGACAGCGCCTTCTTCGACAAGCGCAGCAAGTTCGTCCACTACCGCCCGCGCACTGCCATCCTGAACAACCTGGAATTCGACCACGCGGATATCTTCCCGGATCTCGCGGCTATCGAGCGACAGTTCCACCATTTGGTGCGCACCATTCCCGGCGAAGGGCTGATCATCCACCCGACCACCGAGCAGGCCATCGAGCGGGTGCTGGGCATGGGCTGCTGGACCCCGGTCGAGACCACAGGCGAGGGTGGCCAATGGCAGGCCCGTCTGCTGGCCGAAGACGGTTCGCGCTTCGAGGTGATCTTCGACGGCGCCGTGCAGGGCCAGGTGAACTGGGACCTGACCGGCCAGCACAATGTCGCCAATGCCCTGGCCACCCTGGCCGCCGCGCGGCATGTGGGCGTGCTGCCAAAACTGGGCGCGGAGGCGCTGAGTGCGTTCAAAAGTGTCAAGCGGCGCATGGAAAAGGTCGCCGAGGTGCAGGGCGTGACCCTCTACGACGACTTCGCCCACCACCCCACCGCCATTGCCACCACCCTCGACGGCCTGCGCAAGCGCGTTGGCGATGCGACGATCATCGCCATCATCGAGCCGCGCTCGAATTCCATGAAGCTCGGCGCCCACCGTGACGGCCTGCCGGAGTCGGTGCAGCAGGCCGACCAGGTGATCTGGTACGCGCCGCCGAACCTCGGCTGGGACCTCGGCGCCACCGCGGCGGCCTGTCCGGTGCCGGCGGTGGTCTGCGACTCGCTTGAGGCGATCATCGCCCGGGTCCAGGGCCAGGTCGCACCCGGCACCCAGGTGGTGATCATGAGCAACGGCGGCTTCGGTGGGTTGCATGGCAAGCTGGCGCAAGCGCTGGCTGAATAGAACGCTGACTCCCTCTCCCGCCGGGAGAGGGCAGGGGTGAGGGTGGTAAGGCTCGCTTGGAGTGGCCCCTCACTCCCGCCCCCTCTCCCTGGGGGAGAGGGGAAATACGCATACGTGGAGATCCTATGAGCGGCCCCGAACGCATTACCCTGGCCATGACCGGCGCCTCCGGCGCGCAGTACGGCCTGCGCCTGCTCGACTGCCTGGTTCAGGAAGACCGCGAGGTGCACTTCCTGATCTCCAAGGCCGCGCAATTGGTGATGGCCACCGAGACCGACGTCTCCCTGCCGGGCAAGCCGCAGGCGATGCAGGCGTTCCTCAGCGAGTACACCGGCGCCGCGCCGGGGCAGATTCGCGTCTACGGCAAGGAAGACTGGATGGCCCCGCCGGCCTCCGGCTCCGGCGCGCCGAGCGCCATGGTGGTGGTGCCCTGTTCCACCGGCACCTTGTCGGCCATCGCCAGCGGCGCCTGCAACAACCTGATCGAACGCGCCGCCGATGTGGCGCTGAAGGAGCGCCGTCAACTGATCCTGGTGCCGCGCGAGGCGCCGTACTCCAGCATCCATCTGGAGAACATGCTCAAGCTGTCCAACCTCGGCGCGGTGATCCTGCCGGCCTCGCCGGGCTTCTATCACCAGCCGCAGACGCTCGACGACCTGATCGATTTCGTCGTCGCGCGCATCCTGAACCTGCTGAACATCCCGCAGGACATGCTGCCGCGCTGGGGGGAACATCACCTGAGCAGCGAGGAGTGATGTTTTTGCTAAAGAACAGGATCGTTTCCGGCGTGGCCGGTCTGTGTCTGCTTGCCAGCGCTGGCGGCCACGCCTCCACCCTGCGCTGCGACAAGGGCCTGGTCGCCGAGGGCGAAGCCCTCCAGCAGGTACTCGAGATCTGCGGCGAGCCCGCGCAACGCGAGGTCAGCGAGCCCGTGCCCGTGCCCGGGGCGAGGGAAGGTGCGGTAACGGTGGAACGCTGGGTGTATGGCCCGGACGGCGGCATGTACCACTACCTGCGCTTCGTTGATGGGCGCCTGGTGCAGATCGGTAGCGAGCGGCAGTGAGCCGAGGCGGGATTCTGGCCTTGCCGGTGCTGGGCGCTCTGCTCGCCACCGGCTGCGCCACGGTCCGTACTCTGGATGCCGCCAAGCCCGGTGCGCCGGTGGTGTATGCCGGCACCCGGTTGGACTGGTACAGCCTCAACGGGGGCTGCTGCCCGCTGGACCGCTTCGGCGCCTACGCCCCCGAGTACGCGGCCCTCGACCTGCCTGCCAGCGCCTTGCTGGATACCCTGTTGCTTCCCCTTTCCCTCGCGACCGCTCTGGGGCTGCATCTGGGCGTCAGTGGCGGGCTCTAATTCCGCCCGCTTCCAGGGGCTATTGCCCACCCCTTTCCGTTGCGGCTGAAGCGCAGAGCCTTGCAAGTTCAGGAAGTCTTGGCCATCGAGCGCTCGGCATAGCCGCACGGCATCCCGCATGTGCGGGGCGTCGCATCGCGATCATGCCTGGGCGGGCATGGCCGACATATGCACCAGTTCCCAGATATGCCCGTCCAGGTCCTGGAAGCCATGGCCGTACATGAAGCCGTGGTCCTGCGGATCGTTGTAGGTGGTGCCGCCTGCGGCGACGGCCTGGCGCACCATTTCGTCGATGCGCTCCCGGCTTTCGGCGGACAGGCAGACCAGTACTTCAGTGGCTTGGTGGGCGTCGCAGATTGGCTTGGGGGTGAAGGGTTTGAACTTTTCCTCGGTCAGCAGCATAACGAAAATATTGTCCGCCACCACCATGCAAGCGGCGGTTGCGTTGCTGAACTGGGGGTTGAAGCTGAAGCCGAGCTGGCTGAAGAAGTCGCGGCTGCGGTCGAGGTTCTTGACCGGGAGATTGACGTAAATCTGTTGGCTCATGGGGCAGTCCTTTGGCTGGTGGTGGGTGCCATTCCCGACGGGGCGAAGGCGGTGGATGTGCGACCGCTGGCGCGCTCATTGATTCAATGCGCGCACCGCTGACATTGTCTGGCTCAGCCCATAGCGGCCCTTGTCGTCGCAGGTCAGCCGACCGAGAGCGACGTCCGGGTCGTGGGTGAACAGCAGGCGGCCGTTGCGTGCCAGCAGGTCGCGCAGCAGCGTTTCCTTTTCTTCGATCAGGCCCTCGGGGAAGCGGTCGTAGCCCATGGTGATCGGCAAGTGCACCCAAGGCGCGCCGGGGACCAGGTCGCCGGCGAACAGCACCGGTCCGTCGGGCAGGGCGATTTCCGGCAGCATCTGCCCGGGTGTGTGGCCGTCGCTCCAGTGCAGGCGCCAGTCGGGGCCGAGCAGGTCCGAGTGCTCGTCGCCATCCTCGATCAGTTCCAGGCGGCCGCTGGCCTGCAGCAATTCCAGCAACTCCGGAATGTAGGAGGCGCGGTCCCGCGCATGGGGTTGGCAGGCGCGCTGCCATTGGCTGCGTCCGCAGATGAAACGGGCATGGGGGAACAGCAGGCGCGGCGGCTGGCCATCCTGCCAGGCAGCGAGCAGGCCGCCGGCATGATCGAAGTGCAGGTGGGTGAGCAGCACGATGTCGATATCGGCATCGCACAGGCCGAGTTCGGCGAGGCTGTCGAGCAGCACGTGGCGGTCTTCCTGCACGCCGAAGCGGCGTTTCAGTTCCGGCGAGAAGAACGCGCCGATGCCGGTTTCGACGAGGATGTTGCGCTCGTCGTCCTGCACCAGCAGCGCACGGCAGCCAAGGTCGATGCGGTTCTGCGGATCCGGCGTCATCCAGCGCTCCCAGAGCGCGCGCGGGGCGTTGCCGAACATGGCGCCGCCATCGAGTTTCTGGCTATTGCCGGTGAGGCTGTGGAGCAGTGGCATGGGGTGCAGTCCTGAATCGGTGGCCAGCGCGTAGGGCGGGCTTTGCGAAACCGGCCAGCGCAGCGGCGAACGCGCCACCTTACTGAATCCAATGGACGGCGGGTAGTACCGCTTCGCTTAACGGCCGAGACGGCGCAGTTCGTTGGACTCGACGACCCGCACGCCGGGCTGTTCCTCCAGCGCCAGACGCCAGAGCGCGCGTGCCAGCACCGTGGCTTCGATGCCGCGCCATTTGCCCGGCAAGCACTTCATCAGCGGCGCGGCCAGGCGCTCGCCGAGGCGGAACTCCTGGCGCGGGCCGAGCAGCAGCGACGGCCGCACGATAGTCAGTTGTGGCCACCCCTGCGCCTTCAGCGCCTCTTCCATCTCGCCCTTGACACGGTTGTAGAACACGGAGGAGTTCCGGTCGGCGCCGAGGGCGCTGATGACCAGGAAGTGCCTGGCGCCGAGTTCACGGGCCCGCGCGCCGACCGCCAGCACCAGGTCGTGATCCACCGCGCGGAAGGCATCCTGGGAACCGGCCTGTTTGATGGTGGTGCCCAGGCAGCAGAAGGCGGTCTCGATCGGCCCACTGAGCTGCGGCAACAGGCTGGCGAGATCGCCGACGGGGTTTTCCAGCCGGGCATGCTCGGCCAGCGGTCGACGGGTCGGCGCCAGCAGCCGCTCTACGGTAGGCTCGCTGAGCAGACGGTCGAGCAGGTGCTCGCCGGTGAGGCCGGTGGCGCCGGCGAGCAGGATGTGCTGGGGCGTCAGATACATGGCGCTGTCTCTTGGCTGTTACAACTGAGCTTAGTGGCTTTTTTTCTCGATGGTGCTGGCCAGTACGTTCGCGGTCTGGCTATCGCGCAACCGGTGCCACTGCGCGAGCACTGTCTTGGGTGCCCAGATCTGCGGATTGGACGGCGTGAAATCATCGGCTTTTTCCCGTTCGGCAACCTTGGCCTTGGCCAGTTCGAAGGCTTCCTGCAAATCGTCGGTCTGCTGCAGCGCCTCGGCGAACAGGGCGCGGCCGAAATAGGTGAAATCGTTGTCGTCCGAGCAGCCGAAGGACACCCGGTCGGCCTGGGCGGCGGCCATAACCAGGGTCTTGTCGTTCTTCAGCGGCGGGATGAAGCCGCCGGCATAGCAGGCGGAGATCACCACCACCTTGGCCCGGTCGGCGAGCGGTTCGAGCAGGGCGGCGAGCTCTTTCGCCGGCAGGTTGGCCAGTTCCAGACGCGGCTGGCTGAGGGCCAGTTCGTGATTGCGCGAACCATGGCTGGTCAGGTAGAGGAATACCAGGTCTTCCGGACCGCTGCGCTCGGCGATGGCGCGTACCGCGCGGGTCAGGCTTTCGCGGGTGGCCAGCGGGCGGTCGTTCAGGTGATCGCGATGGTTGACCAGGGTGACCTGGCCATAGGCGCCGAAGCGCTCGCCGAGCAGTCCGGTGACGTAGTCGGCTTCGCGCAGGAACACGCTCTGGCTGCCGTCGCCAGCCAGGGTCAGGCTATACAGTTCCACCGCCGGGGTGGAGGTGGGCAGGGCGTCCAAGGCCTCCTGCAGCAGGCGGCCTTGCTCCAGCAGCCCAACCTCCAGCGCATCGGGGTGGGACGTGCCGGTGGCATCGCGCAGCAGCTGGCCAGCGTGCCAGGTGCCGCTCTGCTGGCTGCCGTCGGCGGCGCTCAGGGTGCCGCTACCGGCATACTCGCCATAGGCGAACTGGCCCTTGTAGCTGCTGCCATCGGCCAGCGTCAGCTGGCCGTCGCCGTGGTAGCTCCAGCTGCGGAACTGGCCCTGGTAGTGGCTGCCGTCACTGCCGTGGTATTCGCCCTTTCCGTCCAGCTCGCCGTTCCTGAAGCGCCCGCTCCAGACATCGCCGTCGGCGCTTTCATAGCGCCCCTGGCCATTGAACTGCGTGTTCTTGAAGCCGCCGCTGTAGCGGTCGCCGGTGCTGCCCAGGTAGCTGCCTTCGCCGTGCAGTTGGCCCTTGCGGAAGTCGCCGCTGAACTGGTTTCCGGCGACGTCGGTATACAGGCCCGCGCCTTCGGCGATGCCGCGTTCGAAGCGGCCCTGGTGGCGGCTGCCGTCCGGCATCTCCAGGGTGCCGTGACCGTGGTAGCGATCCTTGCGAAACTCGCCGCGGTAGCGCATGCCGCCTTGTTCGAAGGTGCCTTCGCCATGCAGGCGGCCGAGCTTGAAGCTGCCTTCGTAGGTACTGCCGTCGCTGTAGACCAGGGTGCCCTGGCCGTGGAACAGGCCGAGATGGAAATCGCCGAGGTAGCGTTCGCCGCTGGCGCCGCGCCATTCGCCGCGGCCTTCGGCCTGGCCGTCCTTGAAAGTACCGGCGTACCAGCTGCCATTGGCGTAGTCGACCCGGCCCTGGCCTTGCAGCAGGCCGTCGATCACCTCGCCGCGATAGCGTCCGCCATCGGGCAGCACGGCAGTCGGCGGGACAAGGGGTTCGCCGTCGCCACAGGCGGCGAGCAGCAGGGCGAGACTAAGGGGCAGGAGCGAACGGCGCATGGTCATCCTCGACAGGCGCAGGGAAGAGGGGGGTATTGTGCTGCAAAAACGATGAAAATGCCGTGCATGTCCATGGGCGCCTGGGCGTCCTGCACGGCATTGGCTAGCGCGGTTGCCGGCCGGTGGCTCAGGTCCACTCGGTCAGCTTGTTGCCTTCCTTGTCGGTGAAGGCGCCGACGATGATCATGATGAAATCGATCAGGGTCCAGATGCCCAGGCCGCCGAGGGTCAGGATCTGCAGGATGGCGGTGCCGATCTTGCCGACGTAGAACCGGTGGGCGCCGAAGGTGCCGAGGAAGAAGCAGAGCAGAAAGGCGGGAAGAATGCGCTTTTGAGTCATGAGCGTTCCTTGTCGTTATAGGTATTGGCATAGATGGCGGGTTGCCATCTGGAACGCATTCTAGAGCATCGACAAGGCTGCGAAGCAAGAGCCAGCGCGCATTTCGAGGCCGCCGACGGGGAGTCGGCGGCGGGTGGCGGGTCAGACGAAGCAGAGGGTCAGCGGCTCGGCGACGTAGGCCGGCTTCTCCTGGCCTTCGATTTCGAGCACGGCGCGGGCCTTGAGCAGCCACTGGCCTGGGTTCTTCTCGGTGACGTCCACCAGGGTGACGGATAAGCGTACCTTGGAGTCGACCTTCACCGGCTGGACGAAGCGCACGCTGTCCAGGCCGTAGTTGACCGCCATCTTCAGCCCTTCGGGCATGAGCATGATCTTTTCCATCAGCATGGGGATCAACGACAGCGAGAGGAAACCGTGGGCGATGGTGCCGCCGAAGGGCGTATGCCGGGCCTTTTCCGGGTCGACGTGGATGAACTGGTGGTCGCCGGTGCATTCGGCGAACTGGTTGATGCGGTTCTGATCGATGGTGAGCCACTCCGAGCGGCCCAGTTCCTTGCCAACAAAGTCCTTCAGTTCTGCAACGGGTACGAACGGCATAGGGGTTCCTCCTTGAGGATGCGGGGATGTCTTTATTTTTGTGAACCGGCTCTACATCAGCATGGGTCGGTCCGTCGGTCAAGACAGCATCGCCCTAGCGAATGGTGGGTTATAGCGTGTGCCAGGGCACGCCTATAATGACCGCGCCATCCCGCCGGAGATTCCCATGCTGTTACGCGGCCTGACCTGGCTGGTGCTGTTCCAACTGATCGGCACCGCCCTGCAAGCGCTCTTTTTACCGATGTTGCCCGGGCCGATCATCGGCATGCTGCTGCTGTTCCTCTTCATGCTGATGCGCGGCGAAGTCGGCGAGCCGCTGAGCACGGCGGCGGCCGACCTGCTGCGCTACCTGCCCTTGCTGCTGGTGCCGGCGGCCGTCGGGGTGATGGTCTATGCGCGGGCGATCGCTGCCGATTTCTGGGCGGTGGCCGGCACGCTGCTGCTGTCGCTGGTGCTGTCGCTGGCCTTCACCGGCTGGTTGATGCAGAAACTGATCGAGCGCCAGGCGCGTCGCCGGGGCGAGGCATGAGTCCCGACTGGCAGGGCGCCTGGCAGGCGCTGATCCACCATCCGCTGTTCGGCGTGGGGGTGACCCTGGTGGCCTACCAGGCGGCGTTGATGGCCTATGAGCGGACCCGCTGGGTCGTGCTGCAGCCGGTGCTGGTTTCCATGCTGATGGTGATCGCCGTGCTGCTGGCCTGCGGTATCGATTACACCGAATACCGACGCAGTGCCGAGGTGCTGACCATATTCCTCGGCCCGGCCACCGTCGCCCTGGCGGTACCGCTCTACCTCAACCTGCGACGCATCCGCCAGCTGCTGCTGCCGATCATGCTGACCCTCGGCATCGCCGGGGTGCTGGCGACGGTCCTCGGCGTGGCGCTGGCCTGGTCGTTCGGCGCCGACCGGTTGATGTTGATGAGCGTGGCGCCGAAGTCCGTGACCTCGCCGATCGCCATGCTGGTGGCCGAACAGATCGGCGGCATCGCGGCCCTGGCGGCGGTGTTCGTGCTGATCACCGGCGTGCTCGGTGCCATCTTCGGTCCGGAATTGTTGCGCCGGATTGGCGTCCATCATCCTGCAGCCCTTGGAATGGCCCTGGGGCTGACCGCCCATGCGGTCGGCACCGCGCGCGCCTTGCAGGAAAGCGACGAGGCCGGTGCCTTCGCCGCGCTGAGTATGAGCCTGATGGGAATGGCCACCGCGGTGTTGCTGCCGCTGGCGGTGGCCTTGATCGTTTGAGGACGTTGCGATGTTGCCGCTTTTCCCCCTCAATACCGTGCTGTTTCCCGGTTGCACGCTCGACTTGCAGATATTCGAGGCGCGTTATCTGGACATGCTCGGTCGGTGCCTGAAGCGCGGCGAGGGTTTCGGCGTGGTCTGCATTATCGAGGGCTCGGAGGTCGGCACCTCCGCCAGCCGCTTCTCTGCCCTCGGTTGCGAAGCGCAGATCCGTGACTGGCAGCAACTGCCAAACGGCCTGCTGGGCATTCGGGTCGAGGGCGCGCGGCGTTTTCGCGTGCGTCGCGCGGAGGTCCTGCGCGACCAGCTCGCGCAGGCCGAAGTGACCTGGCTCGAGGAGGTCGCCGAGCGGCCGCTGACAGAGGAGCACGACGACCTCGCCGCGCTGCTCGGTGCCCTGGCCGAGCACCCGATGGTCGCCGCCCTGGGCATGGGGGGCGCGGTTGACGGGCAGCAGGCGCTGGCCAATCAGTTGGCTTATCTGCTGCCGTTCAGCGAGCCGCAGAAGCTACAGTTGCTCGCCCTCGACGACCCGAGCCAGCGTCTGGAACAGATCCAGGAAATGCTCGAACACCTGCAGGGCGAGATACTCGCCTGATCAGTACCGATACATCTCCAGCGCCGTCGGCAGCGCCCAGGTGGCGATGCCGCCGAGCAATGCCAGACAGGCTGGCAGGATCAGCCACCAGACCCGCGGTCCCAGCGCCTGCAAGGGCGTGCGCCATTGCGCCGCGGTGAGGCTGGCGGCGCATACGGTTCCAGCCAGCAATGCGCCGCCGAGGATGTCGCTCGGCCAGTGCACGCCCAGGTATACCCGCGACGTGGCGACCAGCAGCGCCGGCAGCCCGGCCACCAGCATCCAGGTCAGGCGCAGGCGTGGTGGCTGCCCGCGGCCGGCGAGCACGCCGAGGGTCAGGAAGAAGGCGAATGCCGCCGAGCTATGCCCGCTGGGGAAGCTGAAGCTGGTCAGCGGCTCGAGCAGCACCTCCGGCCGGCCGCGGGCGAACAGTATTTTGAGCAGACCGGTGAGCGCCGCGTTGCCGAGCAGCGTGGCGCCGGCGAACATCAGCGAGCGCCATTGCCGCGCCAAGGCCAGTAGCGCGAGCAGCAGCAGGCCAACCGCCCATTGGGTGTGGGCGTCGCCCAGACGGGTGAGCAGCACGATGAGGCGATCCAGCGTCGGGGTGCGCTGTTCCTGCACCAGGGTCAGCAGGCCTTGGTCGAAGGCGATCAGGTAAGGCCAGCCGAAGAACAGCGCCAGCAGGCCCAGCAGGCTGGCGCCGGCCAGCAACGGCGTGGTCCAGCGGTGCCGGCGCAGGCTCTGGTTCGCCCCCAGGGTGAACAGCAGTGCCAGGGGAATCGCAACGGCCGCCGCCTGGCTCCAGAACCCGTCGGGCAACGGCAGGCGCAGTGCCGCACCGGTGCTCCAGCCTGGCAAGAGGTAGGCCAGCGACCAACCGCTGGTAGCCAACAGGCTGACGGCAAAAAAGCGCGTGAACGGCATGTCGAGCATGCCGGCGATCATCGGCAGCATCGGTCGCAGCGGCCCGATGAAGCGACCCACCAGCAGGCTGACGCCGCCATAGCGATGGAAGTGCGCTTCGGCGCCGCTGAGCCACTCGGGGTGATGGCGTAACCCCGGCAGGCGCCGGATGTTCTGGTGAAAGCGACGACCCAGCGCGTAGGACGCCAGGTCGCCGAGCAACCCGCCGGCAAACGCCAGCAGCAGGGTTTCGCCAAGATCGAGCACGCCGCTGCCGGCCAGCACGGCGATGGCGAACAGCATGACCGTGCCCGGTACCAGGATGCCGACGATGGCCAGGCACTCGGCGCAGGCGACGACGAACAGCACCAGGCCGAGCCATTGCGGATGGGACGTCAGCCAGGTGCTGAGACTATCCAGCCAGGCGCTCATCGACGGGCCTGGCGCGGTTGCGACGGTTTAAGGGGGGCCATGGAGGCCGCGGCTCGCTCAACGGACATGTTCAGTCGGACACTTTCGCAGGTGGAAAATGCCGCATGATAGCGAACCCGAGCGGCCGCTTGGCGTCGCGCGCGAGCCTGCGGGGGCCTTCGGCCGGCCAACTAAGGTTGGGCGCTTGCCCCGGTGCATTGTGGCGGCCGGCACTCGCCTCTAGGCTGGGGCTCGCAGAATAACAAGGGTGCCGCCCATGAGCCGCCACGCCCGTACCGACAGCGCGCATATCTCCCCCAGCGCCCACTACACCGGCTATGTCTGGTATCGCCATCGTCTCGCCGAGCCGGCCTTCGCCACCACCTTCGGGCGCTGGGCCCACGGCCTGCTGCGGCCGGTGGCCTGGGGCGCTAGGGTCGGCTTCGGCCTGGATATCGAGCATCTGCTGTTGCAGCGGCATCTGCTGATCGACGCGCGGTTGAGCGCCGCCATCGAGCGGGAAGGCGTTACCCAGGTCGTGGAAATCGCCTGTGGCCTGTCACCGCGCGGAAGACGCTTTCGCTTGCGCTACCCGCAACTGCGCTACCTGGAGGCCGACCTGCCGCCGATGGCCGCGCGCAAGCGCCTGCTGTTGCATGGCGAGGGTTGGCTGGACGGGCAGCACCAGGTCGCCTCGGTGGATATCCTCGCCGAACAGGGCGCACAGAGCCTGGCAGCGCTGTTCGCTCGACTCGATCCGCGCCAGCCAGTGGTGGTGATTACCGAAGGGCTGGTCAACTACTTCGACCGGGCCGCGATCGAGGGCTTCTGGAGTCGCCTGGCCGAGCAGCTTGGCGGCTTTGCCGGGGCCACCTACCTCACCGAACTTTACCCCGACCTGCGCGAGCACCCGCGCTACCGGCAGTTACGCTGGGGCACCGAGCTGATCGGCCGGCTGACCCGAGGCAGCTATCCGCTGCATTACCGTAGCGGCGAAGAAATCGTCGCCGCCTTCGCCCGCTGCGGCTTTCGCGAAACGCTGGTACACGATCCGGCCCTGCAAAGCGCCAGCCTCGGCCTGCCCCCCGCACGGCAGCCGGGCCTGGTCCGGGTGATCGAAGCTCGCCGCTGACGGTGCCCGGGCTGGCGCAACTGTCGGCCATGCCTCCCCGACACCGGGGCGAGCGGGCTAGTGAAGCCCGCCTTCGCAATGCCGTAGTGGCTGATACTTAGCCCGGCTAGAAGAGCGTGCCCCTGTCAGCTCTTGTAGATGGCGCGGTATCTGAAGATGTTACGAACTCCCTTGAATCCGATCATGCCAGCGCCGAAAGCCATGACAACGAACCCCCAGCCGGCGTCGTCGCCCCACTGGAATTCGCGCAAAGCGAAGTAGAGCGCGCAAACAGCTCCTGCGAGTCCGGCAATGATCATTGCGCTGGAGACAATGATGAATGCGGTTCGTTCTTCAGCGGTGTCCATGAGTGTTTCCTTGTATCGCTTGGTCAAGTTGTTGGCAGAAGTTTGGAATTTGCTTGTTGTTGTCTTTACGTCGGCATGGCTTTTTCGGCAGCGGCTTCAGAGATAGCGCACATGCCTGGCCATCTGGTTAGGGCGGGACAGGGCGTCGAGACGGTTGATACGGTCGAGCATCGCGCGGGTCTCGGCCTTGTAGGTGGCATCGTCCATGTCGCGCCAGTGACGCGGGTTGCGGCCAGTCTGGCGATCGTGCTCGGCGGTCACCGGGTCGAGGGGGCGGAATTCTTCCCAGGTGGGGATATCCGGCAGCGGTCGGCTGGTATCCATGTAGTTCTGCCACATGTCCCAGAGCGCCAGGCTGGCCTTGTCCGAGCTTTGCCGGCCGATCAGCGGCATGAAGTCGATGGCCACCGGGTGATAGCGATGCACCAGATGCAGCGAGTACTGCGGTATGCCCTGGCGAGTGGGCAGCACATGGACGTAGGCGTCGAACTCATGGAAGGGGCGGACGAAGTCGCCCTTGATGCCCTGTTCCTCGAACTGCCCCGGCTTGCGGGCGAAGACGGTGACCATGCCGGTCTGGCGATTGAGTTCCCAGAGGGGGCCTTGGGAGGGGCGGAAAATCCAGTTGGATGGGAGGCGAAAAAATAAAATATGCGCTGTTAGCCATGCAGTGAGAGAAGGGAGAGCCACCCATGACCACATATGGAACATTCTTTCCAATAGTTCATTCAGTGGGGACTTATCAACTGTCAAGAGGAGTGGGAAGCAGAGAATCAATAGGCCAGTCCAAATGAAAAAGAACCCTTTCCCAACGGCTCCCAAGAATGCCCAAAGCTGTGTCCAGGCCGAGGCGCGCGCTCCGCGATAGCAGATATGGTTGCAGGCATTATGAAATTTCGCCTCATTACGGGCGCGGCTGCCAGGGTGTTTGCGCTCTTCCTCTTCCCTTTGGCGCAGTTCCTTTGGGGTGTCGTCCTCGAAAAAGGCCAGGGGCGCTACCTCCTGAGTCTTGCCCCAGGACAGGCGCATGCATAGGCGGCCGGCATGGTCGCGCACTTGCGGCGGTTGCTCGGGCAGACACCGCGAGTCGTAGGCGGTGACGGCGTAGGTGTCAGAGGTATTGAACATGCCTGGCCATCTGGTTAGGGCGGGACAGGGCGTCGAGACGATTGATGTGGTCGAGCATCGCGCGGGTCGCGGCCTTGTAGGTGGCATCGTCCATGTCGCGCCAGTGACGCGGGTTGCGGCCAGTCTGGCGATCATGCTCGGCGGTCACGGGGTCGAGGGGGCGGAATTCTTCCCAGGTGGGGATATCCGGCAGCGGCCGGCTGGTATCCATGTAGTTCTGCCACATGTCCCAGAGCGCCAGGCTGGCCTTGTCCGAGCTTTGCCGGCCGATCAGCGGCATGAAGTCGATGGCCACCGGGTGATAGCGATGCACCAGATGCAGCGAGTACTGCGGTATGCCCTGGCGAGTGGGCAGCACATGGACGTAGGCGTCGAACTCATGGAAGGGGCGGACGAAGTCGCCCTTGATGCCCTGTTCCTCGAACTGCCCCGGCTTGCGGGCGAAGACGGTGACCATGCCGGTCTGGCGATTGAGTTCCCAGAGGGGGCCTTGGGAGGGGGTGAATATCCAGTGGTTGGGTAGGCGATGAACGACGATATGGCCGATTAGCCAACACACCGCGGGTAACGGTAGAAACCAATATGCGAGTGCCAGCACCCTGGAGAAAACTTCTGCAAGTGTTTCAGAGGTAAGTGCTGCAAATGGCAGCTGAAAAATGAGAAGCCCTCCTGCCGCCATAAGAGAGAACCCTTTCCCCAGCCCCCATACATGAACCCAGAAATGCGTCCAGGCGGAGGCGTGCGCCCGGCGATAGTGGATATGGTTACAGGCATTATGAAACTTCGCCTCGTTACGGGCGCGGCTGCCGGGATGCTTGCGTTCTTCTTCCTCCCGTTCGCGCAGTTCCCTTGGCGAGTCATCATCGATAAAGGCAAGGGGGGCAACTTCCTCGGTATTGCCCCAGGACAGGCGCATGCATAGGCGGCCGGCGTGGTCGTGGATCTGGGGTGGCTGCTCCGGGAGACGTCGGGAGTCGTAGGCGGTGGCGGCGTAGAGGGTATGCAAGCTGCTCATCTCGGCGGCGACTCCGTCAGGGTTTGTTGTTGTGCTCGTCGGCCCAGAACGACTGGCCGACCTTCAGATAGTCCGGCTTGGCGTGGCGGGCCGGATCATAGCGCAGTGGGTCTACCGGCGGCGGGGCGGGAAAATGCCACTTGTGCTGGCCATCGTCCACCCGCAACTGAGCGCGTACCGCCCAGTCGTAGCGATAAGGCGTACTGCGCTGAACCGTCGGTTGGGCCATATAGAGCTCCAGCCCTTCGGGAGTCAGTCGCTGGGCGACGAAGCTCGGCGGTACTGGCGTGCTGCTGGATAGGCCAGCGTCCAATAACAGGTTGTGGCCGGGCACCAGCTCCACCTCGATGGAGGGTTGGTCGGCGAGCATCGGATGCGCTGGGGCACTGTCGAAGCGCAACAGGCGCAGCCAGGTGCCGACTCGCAACTGGCTCTGGCCCAGGGCGCCGACCATGCCGGGCAGGTTGCTGTCGACGCGGATGCGAATGTTGGCCCTGCGCATGACCTGCTGCCAGGCCCGCTCCTGCGGGTCGCTACCAGGGTGGCTGCGCAGGGCTTCGGCCTGGTGGGGGTTCGCCTCGATGCGGATATTGATGCCGGCCAGCAGGCCGACCAGTCGATAGAAGGCTTCCTGCGGATTTTGCAGATGAGCGGGGCGCTTCTCGCGCAGGCCGAGGGACGACATGAGGCCAGGGTCGTCCTTGCCGTAGGGGCCGACCTTGAGCCATTCCTCGATGGGCGTATCGTCCAGCCACCAGACCAACCCGGCGCCGGCCAGGATCAGTGCCAGGCCAATGGCGGTGACCCAGCCGGCCGGACCCAGGGCCAGCAGCGGCGCACCGGCGGCCGGGCCGGCCATGAAGGAGGCGGCGAAGGCGGCCAGACCACCGGCGGCCATCAGCATATAGCCCCAACCCGCATCGTCGCCCAAGGCGAATTCGTGTATGGCGTCACTGACGCTGAGCGCGGCAAATAGAAAGGAAGTGCCGGCATTCAGGATCATGCGCGCGGTGACATGGGTTGCAATCAGCTGGCCCTGGCTCCCCGGTATCCTGAACAGCTTGTGGTCCAGGGCGCTGGTGATGGTATCCATGCGAAGGGTAAAGGCAGTTGCCCGATGGAAGGTGCGCATATCGTGGGCGAGTCGTTCGGCCAGAACTTCCAGCGCTAACGCCAGGTCAAAGGCGGCTCCGAACATCCCTGCGTCGCCTCTAGTTTGCCCTCGAGTCCGGAGCGTTTGCTCATACGCGGAGTATTCCGCCCTCACATTCCACACCTCAATCATGCTCAGCAAAGCCGGCATAACCGGGCTATTGAGCATGCGGTAGACACGCCGACGCGCTTCGCTGGAATGGCTCAGGTGCGGGTTGAGCAGGGCCTCGTCATAGACGCCTTGTTGTTCCACCAGGCGCAGCTCGGCTTTGTACTGCTCGGCCAGCCGCCGATAAAGCGCCTTCATGCGTGCGCCGGTGGCGTGGCCCTTGGGCAGCACCAATTGATAGATTTCGTGCTTGTCCAGTGGAAGTCCCGCTTTGCGGGCCTCGCCGATATTGCTGGTGGCGATCAGCTCGCCGTGGCCGTTACGCAGGTGGCCGTTCATCTGGGTCGCCCGCTGTCCTGCGATGTCGTAGTCAAGCAGGTCGGGATGCAGGATATGGTGTTCGCGATCGGTGATTCTGCCGGTGCGCTCATAGTGCAGGTCGCCCAGAGCATCCGGGAGCGCCGCGCGTATCAGGCCGAGGACCTGCTCGTAGTGGGCGGGGGCGATGTACAGCTCCATATGAGCCAGGCGCGTGTTCCTGCCGGTGCGTCGCTTGGCCCGGCCTGCCCGGCGCTCTTCGGATTCCACCTCGGCTTGCCGGCTGGCGAGCGCTTGTCCGGCTTCGGCGAGCGTGGCTTCCGCCTTCAGCACATCGTCCATCACGCCCCAGAAGTTGGCCAGCACGCCCAGGACGGCAGCCACGGTCTTTTCCACGCCGAGCAGGGTCTTGAAGTCGCCGCGCTGGGCGGCGGCAACCAGCAGGCGCGCTTCCAGCAATTGCAGTTTTTGCGGGTTGGGCAGCGTGGCGCGCTCCAGGGCTGCCAGTGCCTGCGGGCGAAAGCTGCCGTCGCCGAGGTTTTGCTCTAGCACTGTCGGCGGCTTGTAGGGGGCAAAGCAGGCTTGTGGCTCTACCTTCGGCCAGAGCATCGCATGCAGCGGGTCGCGGTCGTCACGGGCGAGGCTCAGCAGGAACTTCTCCGCCTCGCCGGCAGCCTTGGGCCGCAGGTTGGGGTTCAGCGGATCGTTGAAGCGCTTGGCCAGCGTGGCCATGCATTGCCCGGTAAAGGCGAAGGCTCCCAGGTAGTCGAAGCCATCCATGCAAAACAGGTCACCCAGCGTCTCCTGGCTCAACGGGCTCTTCAGGCAGGCGGTCAGGCACTTGCGGGCCTTGACGTGATGGTGCCCGGCATTGCGCTTCAGAGGCTCCGCCAGGTCGTGGCGGACGCGCCGATGGCCTTCATCATCGAGCGCCTTGGCGAATTTATTCAGAGGGTTTGGCTGATCTTCGATGCGCGCAGACAGGATGTAGTTGCTCACCAGCAGGGCGCTGGCATGGTGAGGCTGTTGGCTGGCCCGCTCGGCAGCCAGGAGGACGCGCTGCTGTATCGCATCCAAGCGGTCTCGTAATTGACGCAGGCGGAACAGGCTGTCTTCCACCAGCAGGCCGGCGATCTGCCGGGTACGGGCATCTGCGAGCATGTCGGGCGATGCTGCCTGGGCCTGCCAGGCTGTCTCCCGTTCAGCCAACGTTTTCTCGGCGTCTTTGTCCTGCGCTTGCCCCGCTGCCTTCTGGCGGGCCTGGCGCAGCGACAGAAGCTTGCGTTCCATGCACAGGCTAAGGGCATCCGTCTCCGGCTCATAGCGAGGGTTGGGTGTCTGGCCGGACTCGTATCTATCGAGGAAGGCGCGGGCGCGGCTGTGACAGGTGGCGGCATGCTCGCCGCTCAGGTCATGCAGGTACTCGGCCGGGCGGTCGAATTGCAGCTCATGGATGAGCGTGCGGGCCCGCTGCGGTTTCGCCAGGTTCAAAGGGAACGAACGATTGGCCAGGTTACGGCGACGTGCTTCGGCTTCCGCGGCGGGCTGCATGGCGGCCTGGTTCTGGAGCAGTATCGAGGCCAGCAGCCCTTCGGCCAGGGCGCGGCCGTCCGGGCCGCTGCCCAACTGCTTGAAGGTCGCGAGGGACGCTTGCAGGGTGAAGCGCTGGCAGCGCTGGGCGCGCAGCTTGGGGTCTCGCTCCAGGCGTGCCAGGCGTGGCGCGGGCAGTTGGATTTCCGAGTAGGCCAGTTCCACGTCGCCGGCCTGGCTGCGGTTCCAGCGGGCCGGCAGCCAGATTTCCTTCAGACCCTTGCCACAGGTATCGCGCGGGCCCAGGCAGAAGCCACCCTGCTGGCGAAACGCGCGCACATCGACGTCGTGGTAGGTGGTGGTGCCGTCCGCGGACTGGCGGATTTCCAGCTCGCGCCAGAGCTTGCCGCAGTAGAACACGTAGAGGTAACCGGGGCGGGCGAGCACGGGCACGCCTTGGTCCTTCTCGTCGGTGGTGCCGCGCATGGGCGTCAGCGGAACGACGGGCACGATCTGGTTCCACTGCTGCTCTGGCTGGCGCGGCGTGGCCTTGGCCTGGTTCATCAGCGGCACGCGGATCGGGCCGCCCCGTTCGGTTTCGATTTCCAGCCAGAGGTGGCGGATGGGTTGGTTTTCCCAGGGCCAGATGTGCAGGGTGCTGCTGAAGGACGGATCTTCCAGCTTTTCCAGCGTGCAGCGCTTGGTCAGCGCTTCCTGCTGCTGGTTGTCGGTCTCGTCGTAGATGACGATGCGCTGGCCCGGCGGGTGGTCCTTGCCGATCACTTCGACGATCAGTTTCCCGGCCTCGCAGGCCGGGCCGCTGCTCAGGCTGCCAACTTTGGCGGTCATGCGTGTTGCTCCTTGAATGCAGGTGCTTCCAGATGGGCGCGCAACTGCTGCAGGCGTTGTGGCGTGTCACCGGCAGGGGGAATCGGGTGAATGTCGTGCTCGGGGTACTGGACGCGCAGGTCGAGATAGGCACGCAGGGTGTCGGGTTCGTCGAAGTCGCATGCCAGGCCCTGCTGCACGTAGTCCCAGGCCAGCCCGAAGGACACGCCGGGCCGGCCTTGCTGCCATTCATAGGTGAAGCGCTCCAGCTGCTGGCGCTCCAGTGCACGGCTCTGCTTCTGACTGAGGGGCATGGGGGTGGCGATCCGGGGCGTGCCGGTGTCGAGGTTGTCCAGCCGGTACCAGTGGCTCAGTGCCTGGGCCGCGTCGCCCCAGGTACCGCCGTGCCAGGCCAGTTGCCGAATCGGCCCGAGCCAGAGCGCGGCGTTCTCCGCGTCGCAGGCGGGGAAGAAGTAGCTGGCGACACGCGGGTCGTAGTAGCGCAGCAAGGCTTTGCGGCGCTCGCCGAAAGCCACGATCAGCAGGCGCCGCAAATGGGATAGCAGCGCTTCCACGGGATGGGTCGTACCCAGCAGCAGACCCGGCCAGTCGGTGGGATTCGTACGGTATGCGTCGAGCAGGGCACCGCCGGTCGATAGTCGCAGGAGCAGAGGGCCCTGGTCCTGATGGGCGGCCAGCTCGGTTTCCGCGAACAGCGGCTCCGGCTCGGGCTGCGGCTCCAAGTGGTAGACGCGTTGCAGCAGGTCGTCGCTGCGTTCCAGAAGCAAATAGCTCTGGCCAACGGCGTTCGGGGCGCTTTGCTGGATATGCGTTTTCATGCCGAGGCCCCTGCTTGCAGGGCGGCGCGGCATGGGCAGTCCGCGAGCGGACATTGCATCGGCGTGCCGCCCTTGGGCTTCTGGCACAGCTCGACCAGCGGGCTGCCATCCAGGCGGGCCTGTTGTAGCTTGTGCGCAAGCACCGCGCCGGGAACATCCGCATCCGCCGGCTTGACCTGCCCTGGCAGGATCGGCGCCGCGCCCGAACCGCTGCCCGGCGCGCCGCCGGAGTTCAGCTTGATCACCGGGCCGACCAGGGTCACGCCGCCGCCGTCGAGTTTGACGAAGCTGCCGCCGCCCTTGAGGGTCAGTTCGCTGCCGGCTTC